>NZ_CP088296.1:2222500-2563806 GCF_024666595.1 Sphingomonas sp. J315
ACTCGGCAAATTGCCTCCGTACCTTCGGAAGAAGGAGGCCCTGGCATTGCGCAAGCAGTGTCAGGGGGCACAGGCCAGGGGGTAGCGACTGTTTAGCAAAAACACAGGGCTCTGCTAAGTCGGCTTCAAGACGACGTATAGGGCCTGACGCCTGCCCGGTGCCTGAAGGTTAAGTGGAGGGGTGCAAGCTCCGAAACGAAGCCCAGGTAAACGGCGGCCGTAACTATAACGGTCCTAAGGTAGCGAAATTCCTTGTCGGGTAAGTTCCGACCTGCACGAATGGCGTAACGACTTCCCCACTGTCTCCAGGACATGCTCAGCGAAATTGAATTCTCCGTGAAGATGCGGAGTACCCGCGGTTAGACGGAAAGACCCCGTGCACCTTTACTGCAGCTTCAGAGTGGCATTAGGAATTAATTGTGTAGCATAGGTGGGAGGCTTTGAAGCACTGGCGCCAGCTGGTGTGGAGCCTACGGTGAAATACCACCCTGTTGATTTCTGATGTCTAACCTCGTTCCGTTATCCGGAACAGGGACCCTCTGTGGCGGGTAGTTTGACTGGGGCGGTCGCCTCCTAAAGAGTAACGGAGGCGTGCGAAGGTTGGCTCAGGTCGGTTGGAAACCGACCGTTAGAGTGCAATGGCATAAGCCAGCCTGACTGCGAGACTGACGAGTCGAGCAGAGACGAAAGTCGGTCATAGTGATCCGGTGGTCCCTCGTGGAAGGGCCATCGCTCAACGGATAAAAGGTACGCCGGGGATAACAGGCTGATGATTCCCAAGAGCTCATATCGACGGAATCGTTTGGCACCTCGATGTCGGCTCATCACATCCTGGGGCTGGAGCAGGTCCCAAGGGTTTGGCTGTTCGCCAATTAAAGTGGTACGTGAGCTGGGTTCAGAACGTCGCGAGACAGTTTGGTCCCTATCTGCCGTGGGCGTCGAAATTTGAGAGGAGTTGACCCTAGTACGAGAGGACCGGGTTGAACATACCTCTGGTGTACCAGTCGTTCTGCCAAGAGCGCAGCTGGGTAGCTATGTATGGACGGGATAACCGCTGAAAGCATCTAAGCGGGAAGCCTCCCTCAAGATAAGATTTCTTAGGACGGTGGTAGACCACCACCTTGATAGACTGGATGTGGAAGCGCGGTAACGTGTGGAGCTAACCAGTACTAATTGTCCTATTCGCGCTTGATGAGTCCCACCATCAATGACAGCTTTGGCTGCTCATTGGGGTTGTGAACCTCATGCCTTGATTACATCGAAAGATGGTGCACGCATCGATTTGAAACCCAATCCACTGCCACCTGCTTCATTGCTTGGTGACCATAGCGTCAGTGACCCACCCGATCCCATCCCGAACTCGGCCGTGAAACCTGACTGCGCCGATGGTACTATTGCTCAAGCACTGGAAGAGTAGGTCGTCGCCAGGCATTGCAGCCGGTGGCCGTGGAATTTGGAAAAACCCATTCACAATGTCAGATACGCAAAACGCGCGTCGCGCTAATCGGCGCGGCGCGTTTTGCTTTTTGGGGCGTAGTTCGCTCGTTGATGGCGCGGGGTGGAGCAGCCCGGTAGCTCGTCAGGCTCATAACCTGAAGGTCGTTGGTTCAAATCCAACCCCCGCAACCATCACAAACAGCCGCCTTCGGGCGGCTTTTTTGCGTTTGGCGCAGATCGGTTTGGCGCACAGCGGTTGTACCGAGCTCCGCGCTCCGCCACGCTGCGCGCATGTCGGTCCTCTTGTCTCGCCGAACGATCCTGATCGGGTCCTGTTGTGTGTTTCCTGTTCCCACGCTTGCGCGGCGACCGAAGGACGTGCCCTATGTCCCGACGCCGCCGGAGGTGGTCGAGGGGATGCTCGACATGGCGGGGCTGAAGGCAGGTGAACGGCTAATCGACCTGGGGTCGGGCGATGGGCGCATTCCCCGCGCGGCCGCGCGGCGGGGTGCCATTGCGCTGGGGGTCGAGATCGACGCCGATCTGGTCGCGCGGGCGCGGTCACTGACCCGGCTTGAAGGGCTGGAGGAGCGCGCGCGCTTCGTTCGAGACGATCTGTTCACCGTGTCGCTGCGCGATGTCGATGTCGCCACCCTCTATTTGCTGCCCGCGCTCAACGAGCGACTGAAGCCCAAGCTTCTCAATGAGATGAAGGCGGGGGCGCGGGTGGTGAGCCATGCGTTCGACATGGGCGACTGGGTGCATGACGAGTTTCGGGAGATCGCCGACAAACGCGTCTATCGCTGGACGATCCCGGCGATTGCAGCAGGAGAATGGCAGCTGGTCCGCAACGATGGCACGATCGGGCGGATGAGCATCGACCAGCGTTGCAGCCGGATTTCGGGCAGGCTGGACGGACGGCCCATTGGCGGTGCGCAGTTGGCCGGAGCCGCGCTGAGCTTTACCGCCGATGGGAAGGCATATCGCGGCGTAGTCGGCGACCGTGCGATCGTTGGCGAAGGATGGCGCGCGGAGCGCATCGACTAACGACGCCTCCGGTCCTACATCCGCGCGATGCTGTACGACGCCAATCTCACCGCCGACCGCCCCACCTTTGTCACCCACCTCGAATGCGGGCTGACTCGCGAGCGCTATGACGCCGACACGCTTCAGGGCCTGTCACGGGTCGGGCGGCCGCTATTGGTCCGCTACGATCTCGATGCCGTGCGGGCGGCGGTGACGCCGGCGGATCTCGCGCTGCGCCCTGCGGATCTGTGGCGTTATCGCGAACTGCTGCCGGTGCGGAAGGCGGAGAATATCGTTAGCCTGGGTGAGATCGCAACGCCGATCGTCCCGCTGCGCAAAGTTGCGGCGGGGGCGGGGGCGGCACATCTGCTGGTCAAGGACGAGGGGCGGCTACCCACCGGATCGTTCAAGGCGCGCGGGCTGGTCATGGCGATCGGCATGGCGAAGGAACTGGGCGTCACCACCATCGCGATGCCGACCAATGGCAATGCCGGCGCGGCGGCGGCGGCCTATGCGGCGCAGGCGGGGATCGAAGCGGTGATCTTCTGCCCCGATGACACGCCCGAGATCAATGTGCGCGAGATCGCGGCACAGGGCGCGCGAGTCTATCGCGTCAACGGCCTGATCGACGATTGCGGCAAGCTGGTCGCGGCGGGGAAGGAGGCCAATGGCTGGTTCGACCTGTCGACGCTGAAGGAGCCGTACCGGATCGAGGGCAAGAAGACGATGGGGCTGGAACTGGCCGAGCAGCTTGGCTGGGAATTGCCCGACGTCATTTTCTATCCCACCGGCGGCGGTACCGGGCTGATCGGCATGTGGAAGGCGTTTGCCGAGCTGGAGGCGCTGGGCTGGATCGGATCGAAGCGCCCGCGCATGGTTGCGGTTCAGGCCGAAGGCTGCGCGCCGATGGTGCGCGCCTGGGAGGCGGGTGAGCGCCATGCGACGCGGTGGGAGGACGCCCATACCGTCGCCGCTGGAATCCGCGTGCCGCAGGCGGTGGGCGATTTCCTGATCCTCGACGCGGTGCGTGAATCGAATGGGTTCGCGATGGCGGTGAGCGATGCCGCAATCCTCGAGGCTATCGAGGATGCGGCGCGGCTCGACGGGCTGTTGCTGTGCCCCGAGGGCGGCGCGACGCTGGCGGCGTGGCGCGCGGCGGTCGCCGATGGACGGGTGTCGCCGGATGAAACTGCGGTGCTGTTCAACTGCGCGACCGGGCTGAAATACCCGATGGAGGATCGTTCACGCGCGCTCGACCGGCACGGACCGATCGATTTCGCGGCGCTTTAGCCCTCCTTCACCCGCGTCATCGCAAGCGCCGCCAGCACCAGCGTCCCCGCCGCAAAGGCCATCGTCCAGATCGGCTGATCGGGGAAGAATGCCTTCATGATCGACCCCATCACCGTAGCCACCAACAGCTGGGGTACGACGACGAACACGTTGAACAACCCCATGAAAATGCCAAGCTTTGCCTGGGGAAGGTTCGACGCGAGGATCGCATAGGGCATGGCGAGGATCGACGCCCAGGCGATGCCGATGCCGATCTCGCTGGCGATCAGCCATTGGGGATCGCGGATCAGGAAGAAGCTGGCGAACCCCACCGCGCCGCATATCAGGCCGATGATATGGGTGCGCACCTTGCCGAAGCGCGATGCGAGCAGCGGGAGCAGGGTGAGTGCTGCTATGGCAGCGACGCCGTTATAGACGGTGAACAACACCCCGACCCAATTTGCCCCCTCCTGATAGCGCGGATCGGCGGCGTCGGGCGCGCCGTAAAAGGCTCCGGCGACCACGGGCGTGGTGTTGATCCACATGATGAACAGCGCCGACCAGCTGAAGAATTGCACCACCGCTAGCCGCTTCATGATCGGCGGCATTCCGGCGAAATCGCCGACGATGCTGGCGAGCATGTTGGTGCCGCGCCCCGATTTTGCCAGCTGGATTGCGATCAGGCTGGCGACGCCATAGGATGCGAGCAGAGCCGCGAGCAGATAGACTTCCTTCTCAAGCTCGAACCATCCCACCGCGAGTGCGACCGCCGCGCCCGCCGCGATCCAAAGCAAACTTGCGATTGGATCGCGCGCGGCCAGGACGCGGATGCTGTCGTCGGCCGCCTCGGCGCGAGCGCCGTCGAACGCCGCCATCTGTTCGGGGCTGTATTCGCGCGTCGTTACGATCGTCCACAGTACCGCTAGGAACAAGGCAGCGCCGCCGAACCAGAAGGCGTAGCGAACCGTGTCGGGAATCGCGCCCAGCGGGGCTTCATTGGACACGCCAAGATGCTCGAGCGCGTAAGGGAAAATCGAACCGATCACCGCGCCCGCGCCGATGAACGCGGTCTGCACCGCATAGCCCGCGCTATGTTGGTCCTTGCGCAGCATATCGCCGACGAACGCGCGGAACGGCTCCATTGAGATGTTGAGCGAGGCGTCGAGCACCCACAGCATCACCGCCGCGACCAGCAGGACCGGCGCGAGCGGCATCACGAACAGCGACAGCGCGGCGAGAATCGCGCCGGCGAGGAAATAGGGGCGGCGGCGGCCAAGTCGGCCCAGCCAGGTGCGGTCGCTCATATGCCCGATCACCGGCTGAACCAGCAGCCCGGTGAGCGGCGCCGCGACCCAGAGCGCGGGCAGATCATCGATACTGGTGCCGAGTGACTGGAATATGCGGCTCATATTCGCATTCTGCAGTGCAAATCCGATCTGGATGCCGAAGAAGCCGAACGAGATATTCCACAGGCCCCAAAAGCCCTGGCGCGGTTTTTCCATTATAGGTCCTTGAAGGCTGTCAGGCCGGTGCGCCGCACGAGCGGCGGACGACGAGTTTGGCGGGAAGCAGGACGTCGTGGACGCGCTCCTCACGGATGCGGCCGAGCAGGGTCTCGACCAGCATCCGCCCGGCGGCGCGGGTGTCCTGCATCACGGTGGTGAGCGGCGGGTTGGTGAAGCTTGCCGCGGCGATATCGTCGAACCCGACCACGGCGACATCCTCGGGAACGCGGACGCCACGCGCAGCAAGTGTGCGCATCGCGCCGATCGCGATCAGGTCGCTCCCGGCGAGGATCGCATCGATTCTCGCGCCGCGCGCGATCAACGCTTCGGCGGCGGCGGCACCAGCTTCCTCTGAGGTGAGCGCATCGACCTGAAGCACGGGATCGTGAGCGATCCCGGCCTCCTTGAGTGCGGCAAGATGACCGCGATAGCGGTCGTGGAACTCGGGATAATGGCTCGACGCGTGGCCGAGAAACGCGATGTTCTTGCGACCCAGCTCGACCAGATGGCGCGTCGCCGCGCGCCCGCCGCCATGATTGTCGCACCCGACGGTCAGCCCCGCGCCCTCCGCCTCGACCGACCCCCAGCGCACGAAATGGGTGTTCTGCGCGATCAGTTCGCGGATCTTGGCACGGTACAGCTCGTAATCGCCATAGCCGAGCAGGATCAGCCCGTCGGCGCGCCGCGAATCCTCATAATCCTGATGCCAGTCGCTGCCGAGCTGCTGGAACGACACCAGCATGTCCTGCCCATGATCGGCGCAGGCGCGCATGATTGAGCCCAGCATCGAGAGGAAGAAGGGATTAATCGCGCTGTCGTCGGCGCTTTCGTCCTGAAAAATCAGCACCGCGAGCGTTTCGGCATGGCGGCTGCGCAGGTTCGATGCGGCCTTGTCGACGCGGTAATTCAGCCGGCGGGCAATCGCCTCGATCCGCATCCGCGTCGCTTCATTGACCCCGCGCCCGCCGCGCAGCGCGCGCGACACGGTCGGCTGCGACACGCCGGCAAGGTGCGCGATGTCGAACGATGTCGGCTTGCGTTGCATGGCCAGTGGCACCCAATCCCCTAAGCGTCCGCGGATGTGCCCTCCGCTTGACCCGTGAACGTTGAGCGCCTTTCCGCGCGGCGTCAATGTTGCGCAACGGACACGCAGCATGGCCTTGCCGGTGAATACGTATGCCGTTCGCTGGCGTATCGCGGCGCTTGCCCTGAATATTATGCGTAACGCGCCGCAAGGGTGCGCCCCGGCCAGATTAGGGGGCCGGCATAGGGGAGGATATGATGCGTCACATGCTTGGCGGCCGCGCGGCCGCACGACTTTCCAACGGAGCCAGCGGGTCGGCGATTGCCGCCGCGATCCTCGTCGCCGGACTGGCGATGCCCGCCCAAGCGCAGGACGCTGAGCCTGCAGCCGAGAGCGAGGAAGTCGTCGTCACCGGCTTCCGCGCCGCACTGGAAAGCGCCGTTTCGACCAAGAAGGAATCGGAGCAGATCGTCGAGTCGGTCTCGGCCGAGGATATCGGCAAGCTGCCCGACGCCTCAATCGCGGAATCGATTGCGCGCCTGCCGGGTCTGACCTCGCAGCGCATCTCGGGCCGCAGCTCGTTCATCTCGATCCGTGGCTTTGGCCCGGACTTTTCGGCGACGCTGCTCAATGGGCGTCCGCAGACCTCGACCAACGACAATCGGGGCATCGAATTCGACCAATATCCTTCGGAAATTGTCAGCGGCGTCAACGTCTATAAGACCCCGAACGCTTCGCTGACCTCCCAGGGACTGGTCGGCACGGTCGACATCCGCACGATCCGCCCGCTGGAATATGGCAAGGAAGTCTTCGCGGTCGGTGCACGCGGCATCTACACCGACATGGGCAAGCTCAACAGCGGGTCTAAGGACTGGGGCTATCGCCTCAACGCGACCTATGTCGGCAAGTTCATGGACGATCGCGTGGGCGTCGCGCTCGCTGCGGCCTATGTCGACGAGCCCTATCAGATCGAGGAGTTCGAGGCCTGGGGCTATGCGGATGTCGGCGGTGTCAATCTGATCGGCGGCGTAAAGCCGTTCGTCACCACCTCTCAGCTCAAGCGGCTCGGCATTTCGGGCACGATCCAGGCCGATCTCGGCAGCAACTGGATGATGACGCTCGACGGATTCTATTCCAATTTCGACGATACCCAGATCAAGCGCGGCATCGAACTGCCGCTCGCGTGGAGCGGCGCGGCGCTTTCGCCGACCGGGCGGGAGACGACCGGCAACCTCATCACCGCGGGTACGTTCACCGGGGTCGAGGGCGTGGTCAACAATCACAATTATCTGCGTCAGGCGGACCTGTATTCGGGCGGTTTCAATCTGCGCCACGACGGTGACGACGGCTGGAACGTCAATTTCGACTTTGGCTGGTCGCGCACCGATCGCCGCGAGCTGATCCTCGAATCCAACGCGGGCACCGGACCCGGCGGCGGCGTCGGCGCGACCGACACGCTGTCGTTCCGCACCACCGGGACGGGCACCTATTTCACGTCGCATGTGCTCGACTACAGCAATCCGACGACGATCGTGCTGACGGACCCGCTTGGTTGGGGCGGCGGCGCGCCGGGTGGCCGCCAGCATGGCTATTACAATGACCGTATCGTCGACGATGAGCTGTTCAGCTACCTCGCCGAGATCGAGAAGGAGTTTGACGGCGGCTTCATCAAGAGCCTGCAGTTGGGTGCCAACTATGTCGATCGCGAAAAGTCGCTGGTTCCGGATGAATATTTCCTCCAGCTCGCGGGTGGTGCGTTGCAGGCGCAAGTGCCGACGCAATATCGCCTGACGCCGACCAATCTCGACTATCTCGGCCTTGGCCCGATGCTGAGCTACAACCCGCTCGACCTGCTCAATGGCGGGGTTTACACCCGCGTCGCCAACACCGCGCAGGACGTGCTGTTCAAGAGCTTCAGCGTCGAGGAAGAGGTGCTGAGCGGCTTCGCGATGCTGAACCTCGATTCCGATCTGGGCGGAGCGCGGCTGACCGGCAATCTGGGCGTGCTGGCACAGCACACCAACCAGAACTCGACCGGCTATATCATGACCCCGACCGGGCCACAGCTGCGCACGCTGGGCGACGATTATTGGGACGTGCTGCCCAGCCTCAGCCTGTCGCTGCGCTTCGACAGCGACTTCGTGATCCGCTTTGGCGCGGCGCGCGAAATCCAGCGGCCGCGGCTCGACGATATGCGGGTGAACATTTCCTATGGCCCGAACGTCGCCGAGCGCATCGTGACCGGCAGCGGCGGCAACCCCTCGCTGCGCCCCTATCGCGCCACCGCGTTCGACCTGACGTTCGAGCGGTATTTCGGACGGAGCGGATATGTCGCGCTGCAGCTGTTCCACAAGACGCTGCACAACTACATCTACACCGGGGAGCGGCCGTTCGATTATTCGAGCTATCCGATCATCCAGCCCACCCCGCCGGTTAGCACGATGGGTCGGATCAGCCAGCCGTTCAATGGCGAGGGCGGCGAGATCTATGGTGCCGAATTCGCCGGCACCGTGCCGTTCGAGACCTTTACCTCGGCGCTATCGGGCTTCGGCGTGACGGGTGGCGTATCCTACACCAAGTCCAAGATCGCGCCTGAGCCGGGCCAGCCGCCGGAGAATATCCCCGGCTATTCGGACTGGGTTGCCAACGGCACGGCCTATTTCGAGAAATGGGGCTTCAACCTGCGCGGCAGCGTTCGCTATCGCTCGACCTTCCTGGGTGAGTTCTCCGGCCTCGGCGCGGTCCGTCAGCGTCGCCGTGCGCTGGATGAGACGATCATCGATGCGCAGATCGGCTACGACTTCCAGCCGGGCAGCGCACTCGAAGGGCTGTCGCTGTTCCTCCAGGGTTCGAACCTGACCGACGAGCCGTTCGTGGCGATCAACCCGGGCCGACCGCTCGAGGTGATGAACCACCAGCGCTTCGGCCGTCGCTTCCAGGCCGGCTTCACCTTCAAGTTCTGATCTCTCCCGTATCCCCCGGCGGCTCGCCCGCCGGGGGGAAAGGCGATACGATGTCTGAAATGTTGCGCAGCATCGTCATCGCCGGCGGCGGAACCGCCGGCTGGATGACCGCAGCGGCGCTCGCGCGCTTCTGCGGCAAGGGCTGGCGGATCACGCTCGTCGAATCCGAGGAAATCGGCACCGTCGGGGTGGGCGAAGCCACCATCCCGATGATCCGCAACTTCAATCAGGCGCTGGGCATCGACGAGGCGCAGTTCCTGCGTGAGACCCAGGGCACCTACAAGCTGGGGATCGAATTCGCCGGCTGGGGCGGGTTCGAGGATCGCTACATCCACGCCTTCGGGCTGGTCGGGCGTGGGCTGGGGCTGCTGCCCTTCCACCATTACTGGCTGCGTGGACGCGCTGCGGGCCGGGCGGGGCCGCTGGGTGACTATGTGCTCAACGCCGTCGCGGCTTATGGAAACCGCTTCGCGCATGTTCAGCGCGCGCCGGACAGCGCATTGCCGCCGATGCCCTATGCCTATCATTTCGACGCGGGTCTTTACGCCGCATTCCTGCGCCGCTTCGCCGAGGCGCGCGGCGTCGTGCGGGTCGAGGGACGGATCGCGGAGGTCGAGCGCGACGGCGAAAGCGGCGATGTCGCGGCGCTGACGCTGGTTGGCGGCGAGCGGGTCGCGGGCGAGCTGTTCGTCGATTGCACCGGCTTTCGCGGGCTGCTGATCGAAGGCGCGCTGGCGACCGGTTATGAGGATTGGAGCCACTGGCTCCCCTGCGACCGCGCGGTCGCGGTGCCGTGCGCGAGCGCCCGTCCGCTCACGCCCTATACCCGCGCCACTGCGCGCAAGGCGGGGTGGCAATGGCGCATCCCGTTGCAGCACCGCACCGGCAACGGCCATGTCTTTTGCTCGCGGCACACCAGCGAGGATGAGGCGACCGCGACGCTGATGGCGAACCTCGATGGCGAGGCGCTGGCCGAACCGCGCATGCTGCGTTTCACCACCGGCAAGCGGAAGAAATTCTGGAACCGCAATGTCGTGGCGATCGGCCTGTCGTCGGGGTTCATCGAGCCACTGGAATCGACTTCGATTCATCTGATCCAGACCGGGATCAACCGGCTGCTCGATTTCCTGCCGAGCGGGGCGGTCGCGGATGCCGATCGTGACGGGTTCAACCGGATGGCGGATTTCGAGATCGACCGGATTCGCGACTTCGTGATCCTTCACTACACCGCCAATGGCCGAGTGGGTGAACCCTTCTGGGACGCGCTGCGCACGATGGAGCTGCCCGAGCCGCTGGCAAACCGCATCGCGATGTTTCGCACCGACGGCCGCATCGTGCGTGAGCATGACGAATTGTTCGACGTCCCCGGCTGGTTGCAGGTGATGGTGGGACAGAACATCCTGCCCGCGCGCTGGCACCCGCTCGCTGATCAGCTCGACGACACGCAGCTCGACCAGTTCCTCTCGACCATCTCAACCGCTTTCGCCCGCGATGCGGCGCGGATGCCCGACCATGATGCATTCGTCGCGCGCTTCGTGGCGACCCCGCAATCTCAGCCCCAGGAAGTGACCCGCGTATGAAGCTGTTGCCGCTGATCCTAGCCACCGCGCTCGCCAGCCCCGTGCTGGCCCAGACCCCCGCACCGCAACTGCGCGATCGAACGGCGGAGCAAGAGGTACTCTACTTCATGCTGCCCGACCGGTTCGAGAATGGCGACCCTAAGAACGACAAGGGCGGGCTCAAGGGCGACCGGCTCACCCATGGCTTCGACCCGACGCACAAGGGGTTCTTCCATGGCGGCGACCTCAAGGGGCTGATCTCGCGGCTCGATTATATTCAGGGGCTCGGCGCGACCGCGATCTGGCTTGGGCCGGTCTACAAGAACAAGCCCGTGCAGGGCGGTCCGGGGCAGGAAAGCGCCGGCTATCACGGTTACTGGATCACCGACTTCACCCAGGTCGACCCGCATTTCGGGACGAATGCGGAGATGAAGGCGTTCGTCGACGCGGCGCATGCGCGCGGGATCAAGGTCTATCTCGACATCATCACCAACCACACGGCGGACGTGATCCAGTATCGGGAGTGTCCGGTCAGCGCCTGCGCCTATCGCAGCCGCGCCGACTATCCCTACCAGCGCAAAGGGGGCGTCACCGGCAAGGCCATCAATCCGGGCTTTGCCGGTGACGGCATCGGCACCGCGGAAAACTTCGCGAAGCTGACCGATCCCACTTATGCCTACACCCCGTTCGTGCCCGAGGCGGAGAAGTCGGTGAAGGTGCCAGCATGGCTCAACGACCCGATCTGGTATCACAATCGCGGCAACACGACCTTCCGCAACGAAAGCTCGACGATCGGCGATTTCGTCGGACTGGACGATCTGATGACCGAGAATCCGCGGGTGGTTCAGGGGTTCATCGACATTTACGGCGGCTGGATCGACCAGTTCGGGATCGACGGCTTCCGCATCGACACCGCGCGGCACGTAAACCCGGAATTCTGGCAGGCATTCGTGCCAGCGATGGAAGCGCGCGCGGCGGCGAAGGGCATTCCCAATTTCCACATCTTCGGCGAAGTGGCAAATGAGGGGGGATGCCGGCGACTTGGCACTGCACACCCGCGTCCACCAGCTGCCCAGCGTGCTCGATTTCGGGTTCCGCGCAGCGGTGCAGGCGACCGTGGCGGGGAGCAAGGGGACCGACACGCTCGCGGCTCTGTTCGACCGCGACGCGCTGTATGAGGGCGGAGCGGCGACCGCGCTGCAGCTGCCGACCTTCATCTCCAACCACGACCATGGCCGCTTCTCGACCGATGTGCGCAAGGCGTTCCCCAAGGCGGACGATGCCGAATTGCTCGCGCGGGTGAAGCTCGGCCACGCGATGCTGATGCTGTTGCGCGGCGTGCCGACCGTCTATTCGGGCGACGAGCAGGGGTTCATCGGTGACGGCAACGATCAGGACGCGCGCGAGGACATGTTCCCGAGCAAGGTCGCGGTGTACAATGACAACACCCTGATCGGCACCAGCAAGACGACGGCGGATTCCAATTTCGACATGACGCATCCGCTCTATGTCGAAATTGCCAAGCTGTCGGCAGCACGCCGCGCGACGCCCGCGCTGAGCAAGGGGCGGCAGGTGACGCGCAACTATGACGAGACGCCCGGCCTGTTCGCGGTGTCGCGCTTCGACCCTGCCACCGGCGCCGAGGTTGTGGTCGCGTTCAACACCAGCAGCACCCCGATCACCCGCAATGTCGAGGTCGGTGTCGGGTCGACCGGCTTCACTGCGATTGTCGGCAGCTGCCCCGCCAGCGCCGCCGCGCCCGGAACCCTGACCGTCACGCTCCCCGCATTCGGCTATGTTGCCTGCGCCGCCACGGGAGCTGCCAAGTGAATCAGGCCGCACCGTTGACGATCACCGAAACGCAGCAGGACTGGTGGCGCGGAGCGGTCATCTACCAGATCTATCCGCGCAGCTTCGCCGATTCCAATGGCGACGGGATCGGCGATCTGCCCGGCATCACTGCGCGGCTCGACCATGTCGCCTCGCTGGGGGTGGATGCGATCTGGCTGTCGCCCTTCTTCACTTCGCCGATGCGCGATTTTGGCTACGACATCGCCGATTATTGCGATGTCGATCCGATCTTCGGGACGCTGGCCGATTTCGATGCGCTGGTCGCCCGCGCGCATGTGCTGGGGCTGAAGGTCATTATCGATCAGGTCTATTCGCACACCTCCGACCAGCATGCATGGTTCAAGGAAAGCCGGGCGAGCCGCGATAACCCGCGCGCCGACTGGTATGTCTGGGCCGATGCCAAGTCGGACGGGTCGCCGCCAACCAACTGGCAGTCGGTATTCGGCGGCCCGGCCTGGACCTGGGACGCGCGGCGCGGGCAATATTATCTGCACAATTTCCTGAGCAGCCAGCCTGACCTCAACCTCCACAATGCGGAGGTTCAGGATGCGGCGCTGGCGGCCGCGCAATTCTGGCTCGAGCGCGGGGTCGATGGCTTCCGCGTCGATGCGATCAACTTCGCGATGCACGACCCCCAGCTGCGCGACAATCCGCCCGCGCCCGATGATGGGAGACCGCGCACCCGCCCGTTCGATTTCCAGCAGCATCTCTACAACCAGAGCCACCCCGATATCGTCGGCTTCCTCGAGCGCCACCGCGCGCTGACCGATGCGCATGGCGGCGCGTTCACGGTCGCCGAGGTCGGCGGCCCGACGCCCGAGGCGGAGATGCACGCCTTTACGTCGGGAACGACGCGGCTCAACAGCGCCTATGGCTTCGACTTTCTCTACGCGCCCAAGCTGACCCCTGCATTGGTGAAGAGGGCGGTCGAGACCTGGCCCGATGCGCCGGGCACGGGCTGGCCGAGCTGGGCGTTCGAGAATCACGATGCCCCGCGCGCGGTGTCGCGCTGGGTGGAACCCGAGCATCGCGCTGCATTCGCGGCGATGAAGATGCTGTTGCTGCTGTGCCTGCGCGGCAATGCGATCCTGTTCCAGGGCGAGGAGCTGGGGCTGAACCAGGTCGAGATCCCGTTCGACAAGCTGCAGGATCCCGAGGCGATTGCAAACTGGCCACTGACGCTCAGCCGCGACGGGGTGCGGACTCCGATGCCGTGGCAGGCGGATGCGGAGAATCTCGGTTTTGGCGCAGGCGAGCCGTGGCTGCCGGTCGGGGCGGATCATGCCGCGCTGGCGGTCGATCGGCAGACCGCAGAGAATGGCTCGCTGCTCAACCTGACCCGTGGCCTGATCGCGACGCGCGCGGCCAACCCGGCGTTGCGTGAGGGCGCGATGGCGGTGGTCGCGGCGGGTGAGGCGCTGCTGGTGTTCACCCGCAGCATCGCTGGCCAGCGCCTGACCTGTGCATTCAATCTGGGCACGACTGCGCTGGCGTGGCATCCCGAGGTCCACGACCGGGTCCGGGTGATCGCGGCTGTCAACGGTGCGGCCTCCGGCATGCTGCCCCCTTATTCGGGCATGGTCCTCGAACATACAGACTGACGCGCTTGTGGCGTCGCCGACAGGAGAGTGAAAATGCGTGCAACCTTGACCCTGACAGCGTTGACGCTGCCGTTAATCGCGCTGGCCGGCCCGGCGCTGGCGCAGGATGTGGCCCAAGCGACGACGGCGCAGGCGGGCGGCGCGACCGCAGCATCGCCTGATGGCAGCCTGAAGGTCACTGTCACCACCGACGGCGACGGGCGCCCCTACTACAGCGTCACGCGCAACGGGAAGCCGCTGATCCAGCCGTCGCGCATGGGCTTCATCCTCGGCGATGCGCCCAAGCTTGAGCGCAATTTCGCGCTCGAGAGCCAGAAGGTGACCGCCGCGGATTCGACCTGGGAACAGCCCTGGGGCGAGTGGCAGAGCGTCCGCGACCGCCACACCGAATTGCGCGTGCGGCTCAAGGATCGCACTGCGACGGCGCGGGTCATGGACGTGGTGTTCCGCGTGTTCGATGACGGGTTCGGCTTCCGCTACGAACTGCCCGCCCAGGCTGACGGCAAGCCCTACCGCATCGTCGAGGAGCTGACCGAATTCGCGCTGGCCAGCGACGGCACCGCCTGGTGGACCCCGGCGGGCGAGTGGAATCGCTACGAATATCTCTACAACAAGACGCCGGTCAGCAGCATGACCCAGGCGCATACCCCGGTGACGATGAAGCTGGCCGACGGCACCCATGTCGCGTTTCATGAAGCGGCGTTGGTCGATTACGCCGGCATGTGGTTGCGCCGGGTGGAGGGGACACGTTTCCGCGCCGAGCTGTCGCGATCGTCGCAGGGTGCGGCGGTGATCCGTGAGGGTGCATTCACGACGCCGTGGCGCACGCTGCGCGTCGCCGACAGCGCGGCAGAGCTGTACATGTCGCAGCTCGAACTGAACCTAAACGAACCCAACAAGCTGGGCGATGTCAGCTGGTTCAAGCCCAGCAAATATGTCGGGGTGTGGTGGGAAATGCACCTCGACACCGCGACTTGGGGCACCGGCGAACGGCTGGGCGCGAAGACGGAGAATGTGAAGCGCTACATCGACTTCGCCGCGAAGAACGGCTTTCGCGGCGTGCTGGTCGAGGGGTGGAATGTCGGCTGGGACGGCAACTGGTTCGACAATGGCGATGACTGGGACTTCGACAAGCCGGTGGCGCAATTCGATATGGCGGTGCTGTCGGCCTATGCGAAGAAAAAGGGCGTCCATATCGTCGGCCATCACGAAACCGGCGGCGGCGCGGGGCAGTATGAGGCGCAGTCCGACGACGCCTATCGCTATGCGGCGGCAAACGGGATCGAGGTGGTGAAGACCGGATACGTAACCGATGCCGGACAGATCGATCGCGTCTGGGCCGATGGCCGGGTGACGCAGGAATGGCATGACGGCCAATATATGTCGCGCCACCACCTCAACATCGTCAGGACGGCGGCAAAGTACAAGGTCGCGGTCAATCCGCACGAGCCGATCAAGGATACCGGGTTGCGCCGCACTTATCCCAACTGGGTCAGCCGTGAGGGCGCGCGCGGGCAGGAGTATAATGCGTGGGGCGAGCCGAAGAATCCGCCCGAGCATGAGGCGAACCTGTTCTTCACCCGGATGCTCGCCGGGCCGTTCGACTTTACTCCCGGCGTGCTGAGCCTGGAGGGCAAGGGCGGGACGCCGTTCATGTCGACGCTCGCCAAGCAATTGGCGCAGTACATCGTGCTCTACTCACCGATCCAGATGGCGGCCGACCTGCCCGAGAATTACGCCAAATATCCCGGCGCGTTCCAGTTCATCAAGGATGTCGCGGTCGACTGGACCGACACCCGCGTGCTCAACGGCGAGGTCGGGGAGTATGTGACCGTGGTGCGCAAGGCCAAGGGGACCGGCGAGTGGTTTCTGGGCGCGGTAACCGACGGCACGTCGCGGACGACGACGGTTCAGCTCGACTTTCTGGAGCCGGGCAAGAGCTATGAGGCGCACATCTATCGCGACGGCGAGGGTGCGGATTATCGCACCGACAAGCGTCACGCGATCGTGATCGAGAAGAAGCGGGTGAAGGCGGGCGACAGCCTGTCGATCTGGATGGGACCTGGCGGCGGTGCCGCAGTGCGGTTCGTTGCCAAGTGACCAACCGCGGGTGAAATAAATTCATTTCGCGAAACGATGGTGGTGGCTTAGCTTGCGCCCAGACAGGAGGCGCATCGATGGCCACCACCTTCCAGTTGAACGGCAAATCCGAAACCTTCGCCGGCGATCCCGAAACGCCGTTGCTCTGGGTCCTGCGCGACCATTTGGGGCTGACGGGAACCAAATATGGCTGCGGCGTCGCGCAATGCGGGGCGTGTACCGTGCATCTCGACGGGATGAACCGGCGGTCCTGCGTGACCCCGGTCGGGATGGTCGCGGGCAAGAGCGTGACCACGATCGAGGGCGCGAGTGGCAAGGTCGCCGATGCGGTCAAGGCCGCCTGGGTCCAGATCGACGTGCCGCAATGCGGCTTTTGCCAGTCGGGGCAGGTGATGTCGGCCATCGGCCTGCTGACCGCCAAGCCCAAGCCGACCGACAAGGATATCGACGCGGCGATGGCGGGGAATATCTGCCGCTGCGCCACCTATGTCCGCATTCGTCAGGCGATCAAGGACGCTGCGGGCGTGAAGGGAGCACAGGCATGAACGCGGTCGCCAATCGCCGCGGCTTTCTGACTGGAAGCGCCGCGCTCACCATCGGCTTCACCCTGCCGGTCAAGGCGGCGAAGGCACAGGGGGGGCGGCGCGACGCTGACCCCCAACGCATTCGTCCGCATCGGGACCGACAGCCGGGTGACGATCATCGCCAAGCATGTCGAGTTCGGCCAGGGGCCGGCCACGGGCGTGGCGACGATTATCGCCGACGAGCTGGACGCGGCATGGGATCAGGTGCACGTCGTCTTCGCCCCGGCCAATGACCCGCTCTATCGCAACCTGATGTTCGGCACGATGGGCGTCGGCGGATCGACCGCGATGCGCGAAAGCTGGGACCAGATGCGCATGGCGGGTGCGGCCGCGCGCGCGATGCTGGTCGAGGCGGCGGCAAAGCGCTGGGGTGTCGCGCCCTCCGCCGTCGCGATCTCCAAGGGCGTGGTCAGTGCTGGCGGCAACAAGGCTGGCTTCGGCGAACTGGTCGCAGACGCGGCACAGCTGCCGGTGCCGCAAAAGCCGGTGCCCAAGACCCCCGACCGCTATGTCTATATCGGCAAGCATGTCGCGAAGGTCGACAGCAAGGCCAAGACCGACGGGTCGGCGGTGTTCACGCAGGACGTCCGCCTGCCCGGCATGGTCCATGCCGCCGTGCGGCGTCCGCCTGCCTTCGGTGCGACGGTCAAGAAAGTCGAGGATAGTGCGGCGCGCGCGATCCCCGGCGTGCTCGACGTCAAGCCGATCCCGAGCGGGGTGGCGGTCTATGCCCGCGATACCTGGACCGCGCAGCGGGCGGCAGCCGCGCTGGAGGTCGACTGGGATTTGTCGAAGGCAGAGACGCGCTCGTCGGATCAGATGCTGGCCGAATATAGCGCCGCCGCGCGCACGCCGGGCAAGCAGGTCGAGGCGGCGGGGGATGCCGCTGCGGCGCTGGGCCGCGCGGCGAAGACGATCGACGCGATCTATTATTTCCCGTTCCTCGCGCATGCGCCGATGGAAACGATGGACTATGTCATCGAGAAGAAGGGTGAAGGGATTTCGGTCCATGCCGGCAGCCAGTTTCAGGTCGGCGAAATGGGCGCGATCTGTGGCGTCGCCGGGGTTCCGTTCGACAAGAGCGAACTGGTCCAGCATTTCGCCGGGGGCAGTTTCGGTCGCCGCGTCAATCCGATGATGTCCGACGGCAGCGAGGCGGCGGCGTGCGCGCGCGCCTACGGCTTTGCCGCGCCGGTGAAGGTCGTGGCGAGCCGCGAGAACGACCTGACCGGCGGATGGTATCGCCCGATGACCGTGCATCGCGTCCGCGCCGGGATCGACGCCACCGGCGCGATCAGCGGCTGGGATCAGGTGTGCGCCGCCAAGTCGATCATGAAGGATACGCCGTTCGAAGCGATGGGCATCCGCGACGGCATCGACGGCAACATGATCGAGGGCGCGAACGACACCAACCAGTACAAGATCGGCGATTTCCGGCTGGGCCAGCACATGATGAAGGGCGGCGTCCCGGTGCTGTGGTGGCGATCGGTCGGCCACACCCACACCGCGTTCGTCAAGGAAACGCTGATCGACGAGCTGCTCGAACTGGGCGGCAAGGATCTGGTGCAGGGGCGCATGGACCTGCTCAAGCATGAGCGGGCCAAGGGCGTGCTGGCCAAGGTCGCGGCGATGTCCGGCTTCGCCAAGCCCCCAAAAAAGGGCCGAGCCAAAGGGATTGCGGTGCATGAGAGCTTCGACTCCTATGTGGCGCAGGTCGCCGAGGTCTCGAAGGGCAAGGACGGCCTGCCCAGGGTGCACAAGGTCTGGTGCGCGGTCGATTGCGGGATCGCGGTAAACCCCGACATCATCCGCGCGCAGATGGAGGGCGGGATCGGCTATGGCCTGGGCCACGCGCTCTATGCCGAGGTGACGCTGGGCGAGGGCGGCGTCGTCCGGCAGACCAATTTCGACAGCTATCGCTCCCTGCGCATCGGCGAGATGCCCGATATCGAGGTCGCGATCATCCCCTCGACCGAAAAGCCGACCGGGGTCGGCGAACCGGGCGTCCCCCCGATCGCCCCCGCCGTCGCCAATGCCTGGCGCAAGCTGACCGGAAAGGCGGTGCGCCGCCTGCCCTTCGCGCATGGAGACAATGCATGAGCGTGCAACGTTACGGCCTGATCGCGCTGGGGTTCGCCGCGATCGCGCTGCCCGCCGCGGTGGTGGCATCGAGCCAGTCGGCGGCGCCGGTCGGGCTGAAGCCCGTCGCGGCTTTTGCGACCATTTCCGATCCGGCGGCGCGGTCGGCGGCGATCTTTACCGAGATGGGCAAGGTGCTGACGCATCCGCGCTGCATCAACTGTCACCCGCGTACCGACAGCCCGTTGCAGGGCGATGATATGCGCTTTCACATGCCCCCGGTCGAGCGCGGGTCGGGCGGGATGGGTGTCGCGGGAATGGAGTGTTCGACCTGTCACGGCCCGCGCAATGTCGCGTTCGCCGATGGCAAGGGCAGCATTCCGGGGCATCCGCTATGGCATCTCGCCCCGGCCTCGATGGCGTGGGAGGGCAAGTCGCTGCGCGAAATCTGCGAGCAATTGAAGGACCGCAAGCGCAACGGCGGCAAGACGCTGGCGCAGATCCACGAGCATAATGCCAGCGATACGCTGGTCGGCTGGGGCTGGAATCCGGGGCCGGGGCGGACCCCTGCTCCGGGAACTCAGGCACAGTTCGGCGCGCTGACCAAGGCGTGGATCGACAGCGGGGCGAAATGTCCGGGGTGATCGGCAATGGCGATGCGTGCGAGGTGGTCGATGGCCGCCACAAGGGCCGCGCCGGGACGGTCGAGGATGTGAACACCAGCAAGACCGGCTCGGTGACAATCACCGTGCGCGAGGGTGACGGGACGCGGTTCAAGACGCTGCTGAAGAGCGTGCGGGCGCCCGTTTAGCACGGAGAGAGTCACGCCAACCCGCGCACCCACTCCACCTTGGGATCGTCGAAATCGATCACGTCCGCCAGCTCCCAGACGTTCGAATAGCCATAGCCGACCAGATTGATGAACGTCTGGATATTGAGAGCGAGTGGCGCGGCCTTCATCGGAACCGGGCGGACGCGGTTCGAGAAATTGTTGTTGCAGTAGATCAGGACCATCCGTTTTCGGTCGCGCCCAATGAGATTGCGGAGCGACTCCGCATTGAAGTCGGGCAGTGGCAAATTGGCTGCGCCGCGAATATGCCCCTCGCGAAACGCCGTTTCGGACCGAGCGTCGAGCAACACCGTACCGCGCGATGCAGCCTGTTCCTTGAACTTGGCAAAGGGCAACAGCCGCTGCGCGCGCAGTCGGCGGACGTCGCCGGTCAACTGTTCGAATCCGCCATAGTCGATCTGCGGATTGGGCTCCTGGGGCAATTTGCGCTGGGCGAGTGCAGGCGTGGCTGCGGTCGCGCCGAGCGTGATGAGAAACAGGCGACGGTGCATGGCCGAACTCCGTTTTGCTGTCGCAACGATGCGCCTCGTCGCATGTCGCCGGGATGAACCGTTGACGACGCGGCAATCCCGTCGCACCCACGTGCAATAATCAGGGGGGACGGCATGGCCGACGGACTTTTTCGGACGAAAAGCGTGAAGGGCGCGGAAGATCACGCCCCCGAGCATCGGCTGGCGGCGACCCTGTCCTGGCCGCATTTGATCGCACTCGGCATCGGCGCGATCGTCGGCACCGGCATATTGACGCTGATCGGCGTCGGTGCCGGGAAGGCGGGGCCAGCGGTGATCCTGTCCTTCGTCATCGCCGGGGCGATCTGCGCCGCCGCCGCGCTCGCCTATGCCGAAATGTCGACGATGATGCCGGCGTCGGGCAGCGCGTACAGCTACAGCTATGCCGTGCTTGGCGAGATTATCGCCTGGGTCGTCGGCTGGTCGCTGATCCTCGAATATTCATTGGTGGTCAGCGCGGTCGCGGTCGGTTGGTCGGGCTATGCCGCGCCGCTGCTGCAATCTTGGGCCGGGGTGCCGATGGAGCTGATGCAGGGGCCGCATGCGGGCGGCATCGTCAACATCCCCGCCATCGTCATCATCGCGATCGTCGCGGGGCTGTTGTGCCTCGGCACGCGGGAAAGCGCGACGCTCAACGCGGGCCTCGTCATCGTGAAGATCGTTGCGCTGGCCGTCTTCGTCGCGGTCGCGCTGCCCTACTTAAACAGCGCCAATTTCGAGCCATTCGCCCCGTTCGGCTTCGCCAAGAGCGTGTCGGCCGACGGGGTCGAGCGCGGGGTGATGGCTGCCGCCGCGATCATCTTCTTCGCATTCTACGGCTTCGACGCGATCTCGACCGCCGCGGAGGAGACCAAGAATCCGGGCCGTGACCTTGCCATCGGCATCGTCGGGTCGATGGTCGCGTGCGTCGCGATCTATATGCTCGTCGCGGTCGCGGCGGTCGGCGCCCTATCCTACACGCAATTCGCCGACAGCCCGGAGCCGCTGGCGTTGATCCTGCGCGAACTCGGCCAGCCGCGTTTCGCCACCTTCCTCGCCATCTCGGCGGTGATCGCGCTCCCGACGGTGCTGCTCGGCTTCCTGTTCGGGCAGAGCCGCATCTTCTTCACCATGGCGCGAGACGGGATGCTGCCGATTGCGCTGGCGAAGGTGTCGTCGCGCGGCGCGCCGGTTCGCATCACCATCTTCACCGCGATCATCGTCAGCGTGATCGCGGGGCTGTTGCCGATCGACGAGATTGCGGCGCTTGCCAATGCCGGGACTTTGGTCGCCTTCGCGGCGGTCGCAATCTGCATGATGGTGCTGCGCCGCCGTGCGCCGGACGCGCCGCGCATGTTTCGCACGCCACTCTGGTGGCTGGTCGGCGCGATCGCGGTGCTGGGCTGCGCCTATCTGTTCTTCAGCCTGCCGGCCAAGACTCAGCTCTATTTCCTGATCTGGAACGTCCTCGGGGTTGTCATCTACTTCGCCTACGCCCGCCCTAAAGTGAGCAAACAAGGCGTGGTATGAGCAACTGGCATATCGGGATCATCGGCGGATCGGGGCTGTACGAAGTCGAGGGCGTCGAGGGCGGCGAATGGGTCAATGTCGCCTCGCCCTGGGGTGAACCCTCGGACGCGATTTTCACCGGACGGCTGGGCCATGTCCGCGTGTCTTTCCTGCCCCGCCACGGGCGCGGCCATCGGATCAGTCCGTCGGAACTGAACGCGCGCGCCAATATCGATTGCCTCAAGCGGCTGGGTGTAACCGATATTCTGTCAGTCTCGTCGGTCGGCGGGCTGCAGGAGGAACGCGCGCCGGGGACATTCACGATCGTCGACCAGTTCATCGACCGCACCAAGGGGCGTCCGTCGAGCTTCTTCGGCACCGGCATGGTCGCCCATGTCTCGATGGCCGATCCGATCTGCCCGCGCCTGTCTGCGCTTGCAGCGGACGCTGCCGAGGCGGCGGGGGCGAGCGTGCATCGCGGCGGCACCTGCCTGGTGATGGAGGGGCCGCAATTCTCGACCCGGGCCGAAAGCCACCTTTACCGCAGCTGGGGCTGCGACGTGATCGGCATGACCGCGATGCCCGAGGCGAAGCTGGCGCGCGAGGCGGAACTGCCTTTCGCGATGGTGGCGATGGTCACCGACTATGACTGCTGGCGCGAAGAGGAGGCCGCAGTCGATGTCGCGCAGGTGATCGCGCAGCTCGGCGCCAATGCGACCAAGGCGCGGGCGATGGTGCTGAACCTGCTCCGCGACTTGCCCGCCGAGCGGACGGCGTCGCCGATCGACACCTGCCTCGACACCGCGCTGATCACCGCGCCGTCCGTGCGCGATCCGGAACTCCTCGCAAAGCTCGACGCTGTCGCGGGCCGGGTGCTGGGCTAGCCGAGCATCTCCGCCAGCGCGCGGGCGAGATTTTCCAGCGTATAAGGCTTCTGCACCACCGGCCGGCCGCGATGCTGGTCTGGAAATTGCGCCTGTTCACCATAGCCAGTCGCGAACATGAACGGGATTTCCCGCTCGAGCAGCGCGTCCGCGATCGCGAAGCTGGTGGTGCTACCAAGGTTGATGTCGAGGATCGCCACCGTCGGCGGCGACGCGGCGATCAGGTCCAGTGCGGCATCGACCGATGCTGCGGTCATCACATCCGTCGCGCCGAGCCGGGTGGCGATATCCTCGGCATCGAGCGCGATGATCAGACTGTCCTCGACCAGCAACAGCCGTTGACCCTTGAGCAGGTCGGTGGGCGGCTCCTCGCGATGGCCGTGCGGTGCGCGCGGAAAGTGGATTCGCGGTGCGCCACCGTCACGCGGCTTTGAAACATGGCGTGCGGGAATGCAGAAATCTGCCTCGAACCCGCCTGCAGCATAGCGCATCGCTGCCTCGCCGCCGAGGTCATAGGGGACCGAGCGTTCGATGATCGTGGTGCCGAATCCCTTGCGCGACGGCTGCGCCACCTGCGGGCCGTTGAGTTCGCGCCAATGGAGGAGCAGATCGCCGCGCGCATTGCATGTCCAGTTGAGCTTCACCGTTCCGCCCGGCACCGACAGCGCGCCATATTTGGTCGAGTTGGTGACGAGCTCGTGCAGGATCAGCGCCATCGTCGAATATGCCTGGGGGTTGAGCATCACCGGCTCGCCCTCGCTCAGGATCCGGTCGCCTTCCTCGGTAAAGGCAGCGGCTTCGGCGTCGATCAGCGCCTGGAGCCAGGCCGGGCCCCAATGATCCTCGGTAATCTGGTTGTGCGCGCGGGCCAGCGCGTGGATTCGCCCATCGACGACCCGCACGAAATCGCGCACCGCTTCTTCCTCCGGCTGCGCCTGGCGGATCAGCCCGCGGATCAGGCCCAGGATGTTGCGAACGCGATGATTGAGTTCGGCGATCAGCAGTTCCTGACGCGCGCCCGAGCGCTGACGTTCGGCAGACGCTTCGTCGGCAAGGCGCAGCACCACTTCGATCAGCGTCGCGCGCAACGTTTCGGCGACACGCAGTTCCGACGCGGTGAAGGGGCGCGATCGACCGCGCACCAGTTCCTTCCACTCCTCGAAACTCTCGCGCGGGGTCAGGCGCGGGCCGTTGGGGCCGTAATCGACCGGCTTGTGCGGATCGCCGGCCCAGCGGATCGAACGCACCATTTCACTGCGAAACAGCACGACATAGTCGCGCGGAGAGCGCGAGATCGGGATCGCGAGCAATCCGGCGGCGCTGCCCGCGAAGGGCTCCGCATCGACGATCAGCGATCCGATATGATCGGTCGCGAACACCTTGCCCGCTGCCGTCGCGTTGAGTGCGCGAATGATCCGGCGGAAATCGTCGGTCGGCGGCGTGATCCCGGAAAAGGCGTAGCTGCCGTTGAGCCACACGCCGACGCCATCGGCGGGGATGGCGTTGGTGAGGATGTCGGCCAGCCAGTCGGGGTCGCGCAGCAGCGTCTCGTCGGAAGCGACCGCGCCGAGCAGCTGGTCGGAAATGTCGCGTGCGCGTCGCTCGAACTCCACGGTCTGCTGCCGCTCGCGGCTTTCGAGGCGCATCGAGAACATCTGCGCGAACAGCTCGGAGATTGAGCGCCGCTCGAAGCTGGGGCAGCGGGGAGCATAATGGTGGCAGGCGAACAGACCCCATAATTTGCCATCGACCAGGATCGAGATCGACATCGACGCGTCCACGCCCATGTTGCGCAGATATTCGATATGGATCGGCGAGACCGATCGCAGCAGCGACAGCGACATGTCGAGCGGCTCACCCTTCTCGTCCAGCTCGGGCACGATCGGTACCGGGGTCGCGTTGACGTCGGCGATCACACGCAACAGGTTGCGGGTGTAAAGGACGCGCGCCTGCGTCGGGATGTCGCTCGCGGGATAGTGCAGACCGAGAAAGCGGCCGATGCCGGGTTTGCACGCTTCGGCTACCACCTCACCCGAACCATCGGCGGCAAAGCGATAGACCATGACCCGGTCATAGCCGGTCAGCGCGCGCACCTGACGCGCGCCTTCGCGGAAGAAGGACAGCATGTCACCGCACTGGTCGAGCCGGGCGATCATCGATCGCACCATGCCGGTGACGTCGCCGATCTCGCCCGACGAGCGTTCGCCCTCGATCACGATCTGTCCGCCCGACATGTGAATGGCGATATCGAACCGGCCCGCGTCCGGGGTCAGTTCCACGTCGAACAGCCGCTCGATTGCGTCCGGACTGCGCAGCATCGCGGTACGGTTGCGCAGGTCGTGGATGACCGGCGCGGGCAGCAGATCGGCGAGCGGATGGCCGACAATCTGCTCGGGATAAAGGCTCAGATACTCGGGCAGGTTCGCCGAACTGCGTGCGACGATCCAGTCTGCGGTCAGAGCGATCAGAAACCCGATCGGCTGGATCGTGCCAAGGATATGGATGGGTTCGCGATCACAATTGGTAAGATCGACGGGGTTCGGATCATTCAACGACGGGCATCCTTCCATGCTGGCGCGCGCTTCGCCAGAACAGGTCGAAGACGGCACGGGCAGCGCCTACCGCCGCATCACGCTGGTCTCCACTTGTGAGAGTCCCGTCCAGAACCTCGATCAAGCTGCGCCAGCGCTTCGGCGCAGGCTGGCAACGGATGAACCGGCCCGGAAGGTCCATCGGAACGTTACGCGCGAGCAACGCGCCGCCCAGACGGGAGCCTTCAAGGACATAGATCGCGCCAAGTGCCGCAGCATTATTCGGCAGGTCGAGCGCTGCGGGAGCGGGGATCGGGGCGTCGAGATCGGCCAGATCTGCGGCGATCAGGGGTGCGCGGCGGCGTTCGGGCCAGTCGGGCAGAATCGCGCGCGGATCGAACGCGTCGACCGCCGCCTCCACCGTCACCAGTGGTTGCGCCTGAGCGATCAGGAAAGCGCGATAGCCATCGCGGTTGGACAGGTCGAACCCGCCAAAGGCGTGATCGACCCGCTCGTGCGCGGACGCAGTGGCGCTGCGCAACAAGCTGCGGGTGGTGTTGGGGGGAGGCATTTGGATCGACTGTGGCGGATCGGATCACTGGCCACAAGTGATTGTTTCCAATCCGAAATGACAGTCATTGCGGGTGCTGGCAACGAGCGTTGGGCCGATTGCGCAACCGACAGGTTGCGCGATCCAGCAGGTTACGAGGTGGCGATGCGCGCCAGGATTGCGCGGCGGCGATCGTCGCTGGCGGTGAACCATTCGGCGATCTCGTCGAGCGTGCGGTGGCAGCCCTCGCAGACATTGTCGGCGCGCATCCGGCATACGCCGATGCATGGGCTGGCGATGCCGGGGACCGGCGTGAAGGCGAGGAAATCGTCCTCGTCTTCCTGAGCTGTCACGCTGGAATCGTGAAATTCAGGAAATCGGGGATCGGGCCGTTCCAGCCGCCCTCGTCGGGACCATCATCGCGTCCCTCGTAGCGGCGATCGCGGTCGCGGCGAGGGCGCTCGTCGCGGCGGTCGCGGGGGCGGTCATCGCGCGGCCGCTCGTCGCGTGTCTTCTCCGCGGGGCGCGTTTCCTCGCGCGGTGCCTTGGCTTCACGGACTGGCTTGGGCTCGCGGACCTTGGTCTCGACGACCTCATCCTTCGCCGGTTTCGCCGCGCGGCCACGTGGCTTTTTCGCCGCTTCGGGCTCACCCTGGGGAAGCTCGCCGACTCGTTCGATCTTCTGACCCTGGAGCTTTTCGATATTCTCGATCGCCTCGGCGTCGGCGCTGGTCACCAGCGTATAGGCGGTGCCCGTCGCGCCCGCACGACCGGTGCGACCGATACGATGGACGTAATCGTCCGGGTGCCAAGGCGCGTCGAAGTTGAAGACGTGGCTGACGCCCTTGATGTCGAGTCCGCGCGCCGCGACGTCGGACGCGACCAGGATGTTGACGTCCCCTGCCTTGAACCGGTCCAGCTCGGCGATGCGTGAAGACTGGTCCATGTCGCCATGGATTTCGGCGGAGCGGAAGCCGTGCGACCGAAGGCTCTTGTTGAGCTCGCGTACCGTCGTCTTGCGGTTGCAGAAGATGATCGCCGTGCGGACATCCTCTGCACCCAGCAGGCGGCGCAGCAGGTCGCGCTTGGCGAACGCGCTCGACGGTGCGGGCACGATGCGCTGGGTGATATTGGTGTTGGTCGACGCGGGCCGGGCGACCTCGATCGTCTTGGGGTTCGACAGGAACTTGTCGGCCAGTTTCTTGATCGGCGGCGGCATCGTCGCCGAGAACAGCAAGGTCTGGCGATTGGTCGGCAGCTTCGAGCAGATCGTCTCGATATCGGGAATGAACCCCATGTCGAGCATCCGGTCGGCCTCGTCGATCACCAGCAAATTGCAGCCGTTGAGCATGATCTTGCCACGCTCGAACAGGTCCATCAGGCGACCCGGCGTCGCGATCAGGACGTCCACGCCCTTTTCCAGCGCCTTGACCTGGTCACCCATCTGCACGCCACCGATCAGCAGCGCCATCGAAAGCTTGTGGTTCTTGCCGTACTTCTCAAAATTCTCCGCCACCTGTGCGGCGAGTTCGCGCGTCGGTTCCAGGATCAGGCTGCGCGGCATGCGCGCGCGGCTGCGCCCCTCGGACAGGATGTCGATCATCGGAAGGACGAAGCTGGCCGTCTTGCCAGTGCCGGTCTGGGCGATGCCGATCAGGTCCCGCATCATCAGGACTGAAGGAATTGCCTGGGTCTGAATCGGAGTCGGATCGGTATAGCCCGCCGCCTCGACGGTCTTCAGCAATTCGTCAGAGAGGCCGAGATCGGCAAAGCTCATTCAGATGTCCGGGAAAATGGGGCGCGCCCCTGTAGCAAACTGACGCGGCCTCTCTGCGAAACCGCGCAAAAAGTCAAGGTAAACGCAGATCAGCGACCAGGGGTCAGCGTCCGGAACGACTTGATCCGGCATTCGCCCCCCGAACGCGAACGGAACACGTCGCGCTTGGCGCACACCTTTCCGTCCTTGTTGGGCTTCACATAGAAGCCCGTATAGAAGTCGAGCGCGGGGCATTCATTGCCCAGCTTCGCGCGCACGCGCCGCCCGCCGGCCAGGACTAGATCGACGCTGTCGGAGCGGATGATCGCCGCGCCGGACAACGAGTCGGCAGCAACGCAATCGTCGGCGCGCTGCTCGACCCAGGCAATCGGGGGAAGAGGGGCCGGGGCGGGAGTGGCAACGCGTCGGACCGGATCGGGGCGGGGCACGCGGATGACGATGTGCTGTTGTATCCGCACCTGAGCGAGGCGGGTCGGCGCGGCGCTCGAAGATGGCGACGGCGAAGGCTTGCCCTGACCCGGCGCGCCGGGGGGCAGCAGAAGTGCGGCAGACACGGACGCGATCAACAGCTTCACCATTCCATCATGCCCTATACGTGGCCGGGTTGAACAGTGGATGAATTGCCCCGCGCCGTTTCGTCATGGTAGCGCGCCCGGATGACAGAGCCTGTTCCAACCACCGCGCTCCACAGGTTCGCCGCTGCCGTCGCGGAGCGAATCGGGGCGGATCCGGTGATAACCGATGTCGACACCATCGCGCCGTGGCTGATTGATTGGCGCGGGCGCTATCAGGGCGCGTCGTCGCTGTTGCTTCAGCCGCGTACTACGACGGATGTCGCGGCGATCGTTCAACTCGCCGCTGCGCATCGCGTCCCGCTGGTGCCACAGGGAGGGAATACGTCGATGGTCGGCGGCGCGACTCCGCCCGAGGACGGATCGGCCGCGATCCTGTCGCTGCGGCGCATGAACGCGGTTCGGCGGATCGATGCCGATGCGGGTCTGGCGGTGGTTGAGGCGGGGGTGATCCTGTCGGACCTGCACGATGCCGCGCTGGCGCAGGGGCGGCGCTTTCCGCTGACCCTGGGCGCGAAGGGCAGCGCGACGATCGGTGGACTGGTCTCGACCAATGCCGGGGGGACCCAAGTGCTGCGCTTCGGCACGATGCGCGCCCTTGTGCTGGGAGTCGAAGCGGTGCTGCCCGATGGCAGCGTCCATGACGGGCTTGCGCCATTGAAGAAGGACAATCGCGGATATGACCTTACCCAGTTGCTGGTCGGTGCGGAGGGGACGCTGGGCGTGGTCACCGCCGCGACGCTGCGACTGGTCCCCGCAATTGCGGCGCGCGCGGTCGGCTGGGTTGGAGTAGATTCGCCGCACGCCGCGCTCGACCTGTTGCGGCTGTGCGAGGCGGCGACGGACCGGATCGAGAGCTTCGAAATCGTGCCCGCGCATTCGCTTGCGCTGGTCGTGGAGCATATTCCGGGGACGCGCGACCCGCTCAATGGGCCGCATCCCTGGCATGTGCTGATCGAGGCGGTGGCAAGCGATGCCGGGGCGGAGCCGCCCGCAATCCTGCTCGAACGGCTGCTCTCCGGAGGGCTGGAACGCGGTCTGATCCGCGACGCGACGATCGCCACGAGCGAGGCGCAGGCGGAGGCGCTGTGGAAGCTGCGCGATTCGATTTCGGAGGCCGAGCGTGCGAGCGGCCCGGCGCTGCAGCACGATATTTCGGTACCTGTGGCGGGAATGCCAGATTTCATGATCGACGGCGCGGCGGCGGTCGAGGCGGCGTTTCCGGGAACCAGCGCCGGGGCGTTCGGCCATCTGGGTGACGGCAATGTCCATTTCCACGTGCGCGCGCCGGTCGGGGCGGATCGCAACTGGGTCGCGGAAAATTCCGGACGAATCAGCCCCTTCGTCCATGATCTTGTGGTCGCGGCGGGTGGCTCGATCTCCGCCGAACATGGCATCGGCCAGATGAAGCGCGACGAACTGGCGCGGCTGTCATCGCCCGCGCGGATGCATGCGCTCATCGCAATCAAGCGGGCGTTCGACCCGGACAATCTGTTCAATCCGGGGAAACTGGTTACGCTTGCGCCCGCGCGCGCCGACCAATAGACCGCGCACACCTAAATCCAGGAGAATTTCATGGCCAGCGCGCCGCAAGCACAGGGTCTTCCCGTTTTCTACAACGACCTCCTCCCGCTCTCGAGCGAGTTGCATGGCAATTTCCGCATCCGTCCCGCGACGACCGCGCCGTTCCTGGGCAAGCAGCACGCGGTGCCGCTGACCGTCGAGGAATTCCCGCTGGTTCAGCGCCACATGCCGATCGTGTTCTCGGCGGGCGACGAGCCGGTGCCGCTGGCGCTGATGGGCCTGAACGAAGGGGTCAACGTCTTCTTCGACACCGACGGCAAGCCGCGCGGGACCGAGCCGATGTACATCCCGGCCTATATCCGCCGCTATCCGTTCCTGCTCGCGCGGTTGCGTCCCGAGTCGGAGGAGTTGTCGCTGTGCTTCGACCCGACCACCGACACGATCGGCGCGTTCGACGATGGCGATCCGCTGTTCGCGGACGGCAAGCCGACCGAACTGGTCCAGCAAGTCCTCAAGTTCAACGAAGAGTTCGAGATCGCGGGCCAGAAGACCGGCGCGTTCCTCAAGGAACTCAATGACATGGGCCTGCTGATGGATGGCGAAGTCGCGATCCAGCCGGAAGGCGCTGCACAGCCGTACATCTATCGCGGGTTCCGCATGGTCGATGAGGCGAAGCTCAACGACATGCGCGGCGACCAGCTGCGCAAGATTCAGCAGAACGGCATGCTGCCGCTGATCTATGCTCACCTCTTCTCGCTGGGCCTGGTCCGCGAGATTTTCGGTCGCCAGATGGCGCTCGGTGCGGTCGAGCCGCAGATCGCTCCGGCGGTCTGATCCTTTCCCTCCGGAGCCGCAGGCGCGGCTCCGGAGGCTGATTCTGCCGATTTCGGCTTGCAGATGGGTGATTTAGCCCATCCACCCCCTCCATTCATCGCATTTCGGATTGTGGCCTTGAAGCCACGGTCAAGCATAACTATACTGTTTTTAGCGCGGTTTCGTGTCCCCCCTTTCGCGGACCCGCGTGGCACGCCCTCGGGCGTGTCTCCTCCCTGAACCTAGGCCGCCCGGTGGCAACACCGGGCGGTTTTTTTATGGGCATGCTTTGTGTGTTCAGCCTGGCTGACGCGCGGCACCGGCCTGCGGCCTTCAGCCGATGCCTCACTTCACAGGAGCCTGGTGCCGCAATCCGGCAAGCTATTGCGCGGCGTTGGCCAGCGGCAATGCTTCGTCCGCGACGGCGTCGAGGATCGCGCGCAGTAGCGCCGCAGTTGCCTCCAGCCCCGGTCCCGGCTGGTCGCGGCGGCGATCGAGATAGAGGCTGCGGTCGAACTCCAGCTGGATCGCATGGATGTTTCTGGCCGGGTTGGCATGGCGCTCAAGCACATGGCCGCCGGCATAGGGGGTGTTGATCGCGCTGCGTACTCGCGCCGCATGTGCCACCGCCTCGATCCGCGCGACAAAGCGCGCGGCGCTGGAGCGACCGAAGCGGTCGCCGATCACCAGTCGCGCGGCACCGCTGGCAAGGGGGGGCATCGAATGCACATCGATCAGTACCGCGACGCCGAATCGCGCCCGCGCCGCCGCAAGCGCATTGGCCAGCGCAGCATGATAGGGTCGGTGATCCTGCTCGATCCGTGCACGCACCTCCTCGGCAGCGAACCGGCGACGCCACAGGTCCGCGCCGCCCGCGCGCCGGGGAATCAGGCCAAGGCCGCTGCGCAGCTTGAGCGATTGCGCGGCGTCCGGCACAGGTTCGGCCCCCTCGTCGATTCGAGGATCGCGCTCATGCTCGGCGCGATTCAGGTCGATCCACGCACGCGGGCGGCTGGCGGAAAACATCGTCTCGATCCCGCGCGCCGCCAGCGCCAGCGTGTCTGCATGACGATCTTCAAGCGGCATCAGGTCGATCGCAGGAACCCTGAGCGCGGCGCGCAATGCGAGCGGATAATCGCGCCCGGCATGCGGGACCGAAAGGACAACCGGCGACGCGGGACGCTCGGGGCCGTGACGGTCGAAGGGGGGGCGCGCGCTCACCTGTCAAATCTATGCCCGCATGGCCGGTGCGGCAACGCCCCGTATGGCTGGAATTTCTTAAGGGCTTCGCGCATAACATCGCGACGGGCAGACGCAGGCATCGGCCGCGGGCGAGGGGCGAATGATCAGGATTTTGTTGGCCGAGGACGACCAGGTGATGCGCGAGTATCTTGCGCGCGCGCTGGAAAAGTCCGGCTATTCGGTCACGGCGGTTGACCGTGGCACTGCCGCGCTCCCGCTGATCGAGGCGGAGCGGTTCGATCTGCTGCTCAGTGATATCGTGATGCCCGAGATGGATGGCATCGAGCTGGCCCAGCGTGCCGCCGAGATCGCGCCCGATATGCGCGTCATGTTCATCACCGGCTTTGCGGCAGTGACGCTGAAGGCGGGCAAGCAGGTGCCGCAGGCGCGGGTGCTGTCCAAGCCGTTCCACCTGCGCGATCTGGTGCTGGAGGTCGACCGGCTGTTCGAGTCCGAACAGATCCCCAGCCGGAATTGATGCCCAAGCGATTCCGGCGCTTGCATGGGGGGACGACCCCCGCTAAAGCGCCGCTTCCCGAGATTCGCCGCCAGGCGAGTGGGCGTGTAGCTCAGTGGTAGAGCACTGTGTTGACATCGCAGGGGTCGCAAGTTCAATCCTTGCCACGCCCACCATATAGAGGCCCGCCAGCTCATTGAGTTGGTGGGCCTTTTCTGTTTCGGTGGGTCCGTTTTGCGACGAACGGGGGAGCGTTTCGGGGCATCCGATCGTTGTTCGGCCATGAGCGGGGGCAATCCGAGGAGAGTTGCCATGAACGAGCGTCAGCAGGACCAGACCCCAGGCGGTCAGCAGAACCAGCAGCGCAACCAGAATGTCGACCAGCAGCAGAATCAGCAGCGTCGCGAGCAGACCGATTCGCAGCGCGAACGCCGCCAGGACGAGATCGATGACGAGGGTGGCGCGACCGATCAGCAGCGCTGACCGGAATGTCCAATCATCGGAAGGGGTCGCTCGCGCGGCCCCTTTTTCGTGCGCGATACGAAACAATCGCACACTCATGCGTTGGCGGGACATGAAACGGCTGTGGTTCATCACCAATCCTCAATCCGGATCGGCGAGTCAGGAGAAATGCGAAGCACTGGAGGCAGTGTTCGAGGAGCGCGGGCTGGCGCTGGCCGGACGCACCGGCTTTCCACGCGACCCCATTCCCGACCGCGCCGCGCTCGATGCCGCCGATGTCGATACGGTCGTACTGTTTGCGGGGGACGGGACGATCAACACGGCGCTCTGCGCGCTGGCCGAATGGGACGGCGCCTTTCTGATCCTGCCCGGGGGCACGATGAACATGCTCGCGAAGATATTGCATGGCGATGCGCATCCAGCGGCTATCGTCCATGCCGCGCATCGCGGTGCGCAGCGGGTAGCGTTGCCCTATATCGAGGCCGGAGCCCATCGCGCCTTTGTCGGGCTGATCCTTGGCCCTGCCGCGCATTGGGGGCGGGCACGGGAGGCGGCGCGCGCGGGGCGAATCGCGCGGATGGCGGGTGCGGCGCGCAATGCCTGGCGCCGCACCTTCGGTCGGGGGCTGCGGGTGGACGGAGTTCCGGGAATGGCCGGTCGCTATCAGGCGATTTTCGCAGCCCCCGCCGACACCGGACTGCGAGTCGATGCGATCGACGCGCGCGACTGGGCGAGCATTGCCGAACTGGGCTGGAACTGGCTGACCGGCGACTGGGTCGCGGCACGCGCGGTCACCCAGCGGCAGGCGAAGCGCATCGCGCCGCTGAGCCGTCACCCCGTGCTTGCCTTGTTCGACGGGGAGCCGGTGACGCTGGATGGGGGAACGCCTGTCGGTAGCGGCGTTACGCGACCGATATTCCTTGCGACGCTGGGGGATGCGGCATGACCCGGCTGTTCCATGTCAGCGACATCCATTTTGGCGCGGAGGATCGCGCGGCGCTCGACTGGTTCGCCGCAACGGTCGCCGCCGAGCGACCCGACGCGGTAATCGTCACCGGCGATCTGACGATGCGTGCGCGCCGACATGAATTCGCGGCGGCGCAGGCATGGCTGGAGGCGCTCGGGCGGCCCGTGACTGTCGAGGTCGGAAATCACGATCTGCCCTATTTCAACCTGTGGGCACGGTTCGTCACCCCGTATCGCCGGTTCAAGGCGCTGGAACGCATGATCGAGCGCCCGCTCGACCTGCGCGGGGTGTCGATCGTCCCGCTCAAGACCACTGCGCGCGCGCAATTCCGGCTCAACTGGTCAAAGGGCCATGTCAGCGACCGCGCACTCAGGCGCACGCTGACGCATATCGCCGAGGTGCCCGCGAATCATCTGTTGCTGGTGGCCTGCCATCACCCGCTGATCGAAGCGGGGACGCGCAGCACGTCGCATACCCGCGGCGGACGCGCGGCGCTGGAGGCGCTGGCCGATGCGGGCGCGCACGGCGTGCTGACCGGCCATGTCCATGACCCCTTCGATATCACCCACCCGACTCCCGCCGGCCCGATGCGACTGATCGGCGCAGGGACGCTGTCGGAGCGGGTGCGTGACACTCGACCGTCGTTCAACGAACTCCATGTCGTCGACGGCATGCTGGAGACGCAGGTTCGCGAAATGTCGTGAAAAAGGCCGCCCCGGCGAGGGGCGGCCTTCTCATGCGGCAACGTGATCGATCAGAAGCGGAAGGTGATCGATCCGCGATAGCTCTGCGCCGACAGGTCGGAACGCGCGATCGTCGTGTCCGCGGACAGCGACAGGTCGACCGAACCGGTGCGGAAGGTGATGCCGCCCGACACTTCGCCCCAGTCCTTGTCCTGCCCGTTGAGCGCAAAGGCGACGTCGCCGTTGATCCCGCCGATCAGCGTCGCACCGACAATCGGCGAGCGGTTCTTGAACTCATGGACATAGGTGGCGGTGACGAACGGCCGCAGTCCGTCCGACTTGCCAGCGACGGTCAGGCCGGCACGACCCTGAAGGCTGTTATAGTCCGCACGATTGATGTCGAGTGCCATAGGGCCGCCCGATTCCTGTGCGCTGCCGAAGTCGATCCAGGTGCCCCGCGCCGCAACGCGCGGTGCGATCTCGATCGCATCGGTTCCGGCGTCGAAGCCCAGGCCGACCTCACCGCCCACGACCATTGCGCTGTCCTTGGCGCGCAGCGTGTAGTTGGTGCCCAGGAAGGCTGCGGTACGCTGCGTCGTGGTGCCCAGCGCACCAGCGGTTACCTGTCCGTCGATCGTCGCACCGCCGAATCGCTGCTTGGCATAGAGCGTACCCTGGAACGCTTCGCCGCGTGCGGTCTGCGCTCCGAACGATGCCGTGCCGTCGGTGTCGGTGTAAGTGAAGGCAAATCCGACCAGCCCGGTATCGTCGATCGCGACTTCGAGGCCCGCGCCGACATACCAGCCGTCATAATTGTCGCGGCCACCCATTCCGGTCATCGCGGCACCGTCACCCTTGAGATAGCCGCCCGAGATGAAGCCGCTCATCGTTTCGGGGAGCGCGCCCTCCTGAACCATCGGCGGCGGCATATCCGCGCGCACCGGGTTCGCGCCCATCGGCGACAAGCCGACCGCAGCGACCTGCACCGGGCTGCCATAATAGGCCATCGAGCCGCCCAGATTGGCCGGATCGAGCCCGGCCAGGCGGTTGCGGATGAAGGTTGACGTCGAGTCGGTCGATGCGATGCCGAGCGTCCGCGCGGTGGTTTCGGCCGCCGGTGCCCAGCCGCTGAGCGTGCTGATGATCGTTGCCGCGTTCTGCAGGTCGAGCGGACCGTAGAGCGCGTCATAATTGGCCGCCTGCCCGCGATTCGCATCGAGGATGCGCGCCCAGGCGAAGCCAACCGGGTTCGACGCCGGGACCACGCTGGCATAGCTGCCAGCAACGACGTTCAACGTCACCGCGCTCGACGAATAGGTCAGCGTCGGGCGCAGGATCGCGCTGAATGCGGCCGGCGCGTTGAAGGTGCCGGTGACACCGGCCGGTGCGGACAGGATCGTGTAGCTGTTGCCGCCCCGAAGCGTCGCCGCCGAGAAGCTGATCTGCAGATTGCCGCCGATATTGGCGATGCCGCCGCTGCCCAGGACAATCCGGTCCGATACGCCGTTCGCGCCCAGGTCGACCAGATATCCAGAGCCCGACGAGAGGACAAGGCCGCCATGGAAGGTCAGCGTACCCGTCGTCCCGATCGTGCCAGGTGCGATGCTGCCCATCACGCTGGTGGTGAACGGGGCCGTGACTGTTCCGCTGCCGGTCAGCAGGCCGGACAGCAGCAGATAATCGCCGACCGATGTCAGCTGGCCATTATTCTGGATCGTGCCGGTGAGCTGCTGGATCTCCATCAGGCTGGTCAGCCGTGCGCCGCTCGCGATGTTCAGCTGCGAGGTCGCGCCCGCGATCGAGAAGCGATCGACGACCACTGCCGAATTCAGCGTGATCACGCCGGTGTTGCGCAGCGTTACGTCGTAATAGCGGCCGATCTGCCCGGTGGTGCGGACGCCATCGACATTGTTCGGCACGAAATTGGTCGCGCCAGGCAGGCCGTTGGCGATGGTCGGCGCCGGGCGAACGGTATCGGTATAGCCGGGATCGGCGGCAGCGGTTTCAAGCCCCATCGTCAGGCCGTAGCTGCCGGTGACGTCGGCGATCGCCGGTGCGCTGGCGTCAGCAGGACCGTTCGGGACGTTGTTGCGCGGCGCGCCCGTGGCGATGTTCTCGCACTCGTTGACGGCGGGGTTGGCCGACGTGCTGGGCGACTGGAAGCAGAGTTCGCCGAACTGCGGGCCGTTGCCCGAATTGGCGGCACCGGTATGCGTCGGTACGCCATTCACCAGCTGGCCGCCGGAGATGATCTGATAATTGGGATCGATTTCGGTCACCCAGGCCGTGCCGTCCTCCCAGTTGCGGTTGCCCGCGAGCGCCGTGACGTAACGATACGGATTGTTGGCGACGATCCAGTCCCAATAGAGGAACAGCGGCTGATAGAAGCTCTGCGTGCCGTAGCTGCCGCCCGGCTGACCGGTGAAGAAGGTCGATCCGCCCGACAGCACGCCGATCACGACCTGCTTCGAGAAATGGCGGTCGAGGATCAGCGGGCCGCCCGAATCGCCGGGGCCGGTCAGGCCTTCGCGTGGCAACGCATTGTCGCGGAAACCGTTGAAGTCACGCGGATTGGCGGTCGCGGTGCCGCGCGCGGGATCGTCGAAATCGAGGAAATAGAGCTGCTGCGGCCGCGAGGGCGAGCCAGCGGTGCCGAACAGAAACTCGTTGCGGGTGTTGATCGAGACGAGGGCGCCCAGCATGTTCTCCGCCGCGCGGCGGCGGAAATTGCCACTGCTCGCCGCACCCGTGGTTCCGGTACCGAAGCTGCCATAGCCGGCGATGTTGACATGATAGCCGGTGCCGGTCGCCGGATCGATCGATCCGGGGGTGGGCAGCGGCGAGAACAGCAGCGCCCAGGTCGGCACGCCGGCAGCGGGGGTGTCGAGCACGGCGGTCGCGACATCGGCCTCAAGGAAGCAGGAGGTCGGGCTGGTGCACGAGGCCGCGTTCCGCGAGCGCGGATCGTAAAAGACCTGATTGATATTGTAGAAATGCTGCGCCGTGTTGCTCTGGAAACGGCCCGCCTGGGTGGCACCGGTGCCGAACAGCCAGCGCACGAGTTCGTCGGTCTGTCCAGCCGCATTGGCGCGGGTATTGGTCTCGAACCCGACGCCAATGCCGACGCCGCCCGTGTTCGCGCCATAGGCGGTGGCCGCGCGGGTGTTTACGCAATGCGCGGCAAAGATCACGGTGCGCGGATTGATCAGCGTCCCGGTGCACAGGCCGACACTGCCACCGCCGGCGTCGGTGACCATCTGGCCAATGCCGGTGATGTTGGTCGGGTCATAGGCCTGGACCGGGGTGAAGTTGTTGTTGATCGTGATCTGCGGCGTTTCCTCCGCTTCGTCCGGCGAGACGAAGCCGCCGTTCGTCAGCGGGGCGCCGGGAGCGTGGGCGACGTCGATCGCCGCATCCGGGCGACTGCTATGCGCGTCCAGCGACGAACCGGCCGAGTCGATTCGCGGCCCTGCGGCGGTGCCGTCATTGGCCAGCGCCGGCGTGGCGATCGCGCAAAGGCCGAATCCTGCGGCCGACAGCAGCAGCGAGGCGCGCGTGGTGCGAGCAAAGATCATGATTTCCCCCATAAAATGTCGCGGGCCTCGTCAAAGCACGCGGTCAGAGAGGAAGGCTATGCAGCTTTGTACGCGCGTCAAGAGACGATCGTATCGAGCGTCACGTTGCGTAGTTTTACGATGCGTTCGGGCAACACATTGGCGCACAACGAAAAAGGGCGGCCCGATGGGCCGCCCTTTCGCATTCCGAAGATCGGACTGTCGACCGATCAGCGCTTCGAGAACTGGAAGCTGCGGCGGGCCTTGGCCTTGCCGTACTTCTTGCGCTCGACGGCGCGGCTGTCGCGGGTCAGGAACCCGGCCGCCTTGACCGGCGCGCGCAGCACCGGCTCATACTTGGTCAGCGCCTGGGCGATGCCGTGCTTGACCGCACCGGCCTGGCCCGACAGCCCGCCGCCCTTGACGGTGCAGATCACGTCATACTGGCCGTCACGCTCGGCAACGCCGAACGGCTGGTTGATGACAAGACGCAGCGTCGGACGCGCGAAATAGACTTCCTGATCGCGACCGTTGATCGTGATCTTGCCCGAGCCCGGCTTCAGCCACACGCGGGCGACGGCGTCCTTGCGACGGCCGGTCGCATAGGCGCGGCCCAGCTTGTCGATTTCCTGCTGGCGCAGCGGGGTGGTCGAAACGACCGGGGTCGCAACGCCGGCTTCGGCGGCTTCGGAAACAGGTGCGCCGTCGGCGATCGCACCCAGATCGGAAAGGGACTGGCGATTGTCGGACATTATGCGCCCACCTTGTTCTTGCGGCTCATGCCGGCGATGTCGAGGACCTCGGGGTTCTGCGCCGCATGCGGATGCTCGGCGCCCTTGTAGATGCGCAGGTTGCGCATCTGCTGACGGCCCAGCGGGCCGCGCGGGATCATGCGCTCGACCGCCTTTTCCAGAACGCGCTCGGGGAAACGACCCTCCAGCACCTTCTGCGCGGTCACTTCCTTGATGCCGCCGGCATAGCCGGTGTGCTTGTAATAGACCTTGTCCGCCAGCTTCTTGCCGGTGAAACGCACCTTGTCCGCGTTGATCACGATGACATTGTCACCGCAATCGACATGCGGGGTGAAGCTCGTCTTGTGCTTGCCGCGCAGGACGTTGGCGATGACGACCGCAGCGCGACCGACGACCAGATTCTCGGCATCGACGATGTGCCACTTCTTTTCCACTTCGGCCGGCTTTACCGACTTGGTGGTCTTCATGAGCGCCTTCATGGGGCCAGACCTCTTGGATTGAAATGAATGACGCCGCCCCTTGCCAGACTGGCGCAGGACGGCGCGAACGGCGGCCAATTGACGAAATGGGAGTCGAAAGTCAAGCAAATGGCGGGATTGCTGACGGGTATTGGGATACCCTATTGCGCAAGTCGCGTGACCGTCAGCCGTTCGGAGCGCAGGTTGCCGTCCGGCCCGAGCGTCTCGACCAACTCCCGGCTCTCGACCACCAGCCCGGTTTCGGGATTGACCCGGCGTAGCGTTTCGAGGGTGATCGTGGCGCTCGCTTGCCCATCTGGCCCGGCGACCGCGATCGGACCGGTAGCGCTGACCGAGATTTCGACCCCGTCGGGGCGGGACCGCACGCTGCGCAGTCCATCCAGTTCGGCCCGGCCATAGACCGATGTCGCGGGCACGCGCACCGCGCGGGGTGGGGCGGGGGTCGCAGCCTCGACCACCAGCTCGGGCGCGATCAGCGGCGCGACGAGCGAGGCGAGCATCTTGCGTCGCGCCGCTTCGGGCTGGGCCTGCAGCGCCGCGACGATCGCGCGGACGCGGGCGGCGCGGCGTTGCGTGTCCGGGTCGTTGCCATCGGGGGCGAGCGCCGCCATCCCTTCGACCACGGCGCGCCAGGTCGCTTCGGCATCGTCGACGCCGGTCACGGTCCCTGTGCGGTCGAGGTGCAGGACGACGGTGCGTCCCGCCAGCCGCGTGAAGCCGCTGCGCAGCAGGCCGGCGGGATCGCTTTCTTCCTCGCCCGCCCCGGCATCCTCCAGAGTCACCGCCACGCGATAGCCGTCCGGTGCGGCGGTGAACCGAAGCGTGCGGCGGGCGACAAAACTGCGTGAGGTTGGCCCTTCGGTGCGCACTGTTTCGGTCGTCATGGTCAGCGCGCGGTCGAGCGGCGGCGCGAAGACCGGCGCGGCCTGGGCCAGGATCAGCAGTGCAGCGGCGATCACCGAGTTTCGGCCCGCACCCAATCGATCACCGAATTGCCCGCCGCGACCGGCCAGATCTCGATCACCGGCAGGTCATAGCTATGCTGTGCCGCGATCGCATCGGCCAGTTCGCGGGCGAGTTCTGGTGTGGTCTTGAACAGCGCGCGATGTTCCTCGCCCCGCTCGACCGCGCCCTGCCAGCGATAGATTGACGTACACGGGCCGAGCAGGTTGACACAGGCGGCGAGCCGCGCGGCGACCATCGCCTGACCGATCCGCTCCGCCTCTGCCGCGTCGGCAAAGGTTACGTGGATCAGCGCGACGTCGCTCATCCGCGATAGCCGCGCACGCGCCGCCCGGTGACGTGCATGCCCCACGCGGCGGCAATGACCAGCAATGCGCCGACAAACTGGTGCAGCACGCCCAAAGTGATATCGACCCCGGTCATCACCGTCGCGATGCCCAGCGCAATCTGGATACCGAAGGCGCTGTGGATCGCCACCGAAGCCGCGCGGCTTCCGGCCGAACGGACGCGGCGGGCGAGCAGGATCAGCGCGGCGACCGCGACCCAGGCCCACCAGCGATGGATCCAGTGGATCATCGCCGGGTCATTGATGATGGCGTCGAGGAACGGGCGCACGGCGAGCACTTCGGACGGGAAGAGCTTGCCGTTCATCAGCGGCCATTGATCGGTGACCAGCCCGGCGTTCAGCCCGGCGGTGAAGGCGCCGTAGAGCAATTGCACGAACAGGATCAGCGCGACGACGAAGCCAAACCCGTTCAATCGCGCCTGGCGATAGCCGGGGTCGCGCGCCAAAAGGCGCAGGTCGAGGATGGTCCAGGTGAGCGCGGCAAGGATGAACAGCGCCAGCAACAAGTGCGCGGCGAGGCGGAAATGGCTGACATCGGTGCGCTCGGCGAGACCGGAACTGACCATCCACCAGCCGATCACGCCCTGAAGTCCACCCAGTGCGAACAGGCCGACCAGTCGCCAGCCATAACCGCGCGGGATCGCCCGTTTCCACGCGAACCAGACCAGCGGCGCTGCAAAGGCAAGGCCGATCACGCGTCCGAGCAGCCGGTGGATATATTCCCAGAAATAGATGAACTTGAACGCCGCCAGGCTCATCCCCTGGTTGACCTGCTGATATTCGGGGATCTGCTTGTACTTCTCGAACTCGGCGAGCCACGCCGCTTCGGACAGCGGCGGCAATATGCCCGAAACCACCTTCCACTCGGTGATCGAGAGTCCCGATTCGGTCAGACGGGTGATGCCCCCGACCACAACGATCAGGACGATGAGCGCGGCGACGACCGTCAGCCAGTTGGCGATGGCGCGCGGGCGGATAGGATGGCGGAACTCTGACACCCGCGCAGGTCTATGCGCCGAAAACCGTAAAAGCCAGAGTCGCGCGCGGATGTTATGTTGTAACTTTGCCGCTCCCGTTCTATATCGCGCCCATGCACAACGTGCTCGCCCCGCGATTCTGGGAACAGGTCGACATGCGCTTCGATCGCTTTGCGATCGGGCTGTCGAGCCTGTGCCTGGCGCATTGCCTGGCGACGACGGTGTTTCTCGCGCTCGCGTCAGCCGCCGGATCGCTGATGCACCCGCTGATCCATGAGGTTGGGCTGGTGCTGGCGATCCTGTTCGGAATCATTGCGCTGGGTCGGGGCATTCTGAAGCATGGTTATATGATGCCCGCCGCGGTCGGTGCCTTCGGCCTTGGCATCATGGCCGGCGCGCTGACGTTGGAGCATGGCGGGCCGGAAATCGTGTGGACGGTGATCGGCGTCGCGATTCTGGCGCTGGGGCATGACCTGAACCGCCGGGCGACTTACTGAGTCCGGCGCTTGCCCGGCGCACCGCACGCGCCTACATTTCCCTCATGCACGCGCACGATCATCACGAACATCACGGGTCCGACCTGACCGTCGCCGCCCAGGCGACTCTGGAAAAGGCGGGCGAGCAGTGGACAGCGATGCGCGCGTCGATCTTCGAGGTGCTGGCCGGGTTCGACAAGCCTGCGTCCGCCTATGACATCGCCGAGGCGGTATCGAAGCGCGAAGGGCGGCGGGTCGCGGCGAACAGCGTCTATCGCATCCTCGACCTGTTCGTGACGTCGAACCTGGCGCGCCGGGTCGAAAGCGCCAACGCCTATGTCGCGAACGCGCATCCCGATTGTCTGCACGACTGCATCTTTCTGGTGTGCGACTCGTGCGGCAACACCACGCATCTCGACGATGATTCGATCACCCGCACCGTCCGTTCGGCGGCGAAGGGCGCTGGCTTCTCGCCCGTGCGCCCGGTGATCGAGGTGCGCGGCAAGTGCGCCGACTGCGACTGAAGCCACCAATTTGAACCCGGTCGAGCTTGCCGCGGCGGCGCTGGGGCTGGTCAATGTCGCGCTGGTGGCGCGGCGCAGCCTGTGGAACTACCCGTTCGGCATCGCGATGGTCGCGCTCTACTTCTTCGTGTTCGCCGATGCGAAGCTCTACAGCGACGCCCTGCTCCAGATCTTCTTCCTCGCCATCCAGCTCTATGGCTGGTGGAACTGGAGCCGTAGCGACCGGGTCGATCATGGCGTTGCGGTCGGGCGGCTGACCAATTCGGCGCGGATCGGCTGGATCGTCGGGACCGCGCTCGCAAGCATCGCATGGGGTGCCATGATGGCGCGCTTTACCGATGCCGTCGCGCCCTATCCCGATGCGGCCGTGGCGGGGATGAGCGTCGCGGCGCAGATCCTGCAATCGCAGCGCCGCGTCGAAAGCTGGCTGTTGTGGATCGCGGTCGATGTTGTCGCGGTCGGGCTGTTCTGGAGCCGGGGCTTGTATCCCACCGCGATTCTCTACGCGATCTTCCTCGGCATGGCGGTGTGGGGGCTGTTTGCGTGGCGCGCGAAACTGGGCGCGGCGCGGTGAAGCGCGGCTTCCTGCTCGGCAAGTTCATGCCGCCGCATGCCGGGCATCTGACGCTGGCGCGTGCCGCGCGCGCGATGTGCGACCGGCTGACGGTATTGGTCTGCTGGCTGCCCGACGATCCGATCCCCGGCGAAGCGCGGCTCGCCTGGATGCGTGAGCTGCTGCCCGATTGCAAGGTGATCGGGCATGGCGCGCCGGTGCCGCAGTCGCCCGACGAAAGCCTCGATTTCTGGCCGATCTGGCGCGACATCGTCCGCACGGTGCATCCCGAAGCGATCGACCTGCTCTTCGCGGGCGAGGACTATGGCAAGCGGCTAGCGGCGGAGGTCGGCGGCCTGTTCGTCCCGCTCGGCGGGCGGATCATGGCGGCGGACCCCGAAGGGATCGGCGGCCTGTCGGGCAGCGCGGTGCGCGCCGATCCCTGGGCGCATGCCGCCTTCCTCCCCGGCCCGGTGCGCGCGCATTACACCCGCACGGTGGTGCTGCACGGGGTCGAGAGCACCGGCAAATCGGTGCTGGCTGAGCGGCTGGCACGGCATTTCGGCAGCGTCTGGGTGCCCGAATATGGCCGCGCACAGGCCGAGGTGCATGGGATCGAGATGGACGCCGCCGACCTCACGATGATCGGGGAGGCGCAGAGCGCGACGATCGCGGCGTGGAAGCGCTGGGCGACGCGCTTCCTGTTCGCCGATACCGATGCGTTGATGACCACGGCCTGGGCGCGGATGATGCTGGGCAGCGCGCCCGCCGCCTTGCTCAACCATCCCCGCGCCGACCTCTATCTGTTGCTGGAACCGGACGTTGCCTGGGTCGATGACGGCACCCGCGTCTATGGTTCGGACACCAGCCGCGCGCGCTTTGCCGGACTGACCCGCGATGTGCTGGAGGAAGCTGGCGTGAACTGGGTGTCGATTCGCGGCACCTGGGACGCGCGCTTTGCCGCTGCCGTGGCTGCGGTCGAAACGCTCGCACGCGATTGACGCTGCGTCGGCGCCGCTTTCACGCACATCTCAGTTTTTGCTCATGACCGTGCGCGGTGCCCGGTGTCAGTTGTTGGACAGGGCCAACACGCTGGAGTAAATGCGGTCGAATGTCCGAACGTCCCACGACCCCGCTGCTCGACACCGTCGACTCCCCCACGATCTGCGCAAGCTCAAGTCCGTGCAATTGCGCCAGCTTGCTGACGAACTTCGCGCCGAAACGATCAGCGCGGTGGGCACCACCGGCGGGCATCTCGGTTCGGGGCTGGGCGTGGTCGAGCTGACCGTGGCGCTCCATTATGTGTTCAACACGCCTGACGACCGGCTGGTGTGGGACGTCGGCCACCAATGCTATCCGCACAAGATCCTGACCGGGCGGCGGGACCGCATCCGCACGTTGCGCATGGGCGGGGGGCTCAGTGGCTTCACCAAGCGCGCCGAGAGCGAGTACGACCCGTTCGGCGCGGCGCACAGCTCGACCTCGATCTCCGCCGCGCTCGGCTTTGCGGTCGCGAACAAGCTCGCCGGCACGCCGGGCAAGGGAATCGCGGTGATTGGCGATGGCGCGATGAGCGCGGGCATGGCCTATGAGGCGATGAACAATGCCGAACAGGCCGGAAACCGGCTGATCGTCATTCTCAACGATAACGACATGTCGATCGCACCGCCGGTCGGCGGGCTGTCGGCCTATCTGGCGCGGGTGGTGTCCAGCTCAGAATATCTCGGGCTGCGCAACCTTGCCAAGAAGATCACCGGCAAGATTTCGCGCCGCCTGACCAACGCGGCGTCAAAGGCCGAGGAATATGCGCGCGGCATGGCGACCGGCGGCACCTTGTTCGAGGAACTGGGCTTTTATTATGTCGGCCCGATCGACGGTCATAATCTCGATCACCTGATCCCGGTGCTGGAAAATGTCCGCGACGCCAAGGAAGGCCCGGTGCTGATCCATGTCGTGACCCAGAAGGGCAAGGGCTATGCGCCCGCCGAGGCGGCGGCGGACAAATATCATGGCGTCCAGAAGTTCGACGTCATCACCGGTGCCCAGGCCAAGGCACCCCCGGGGCCGCCCGCCTATCAGAATGTCTTCGGCGAAACGCTGGCGAAGCTCGCCGAGACCGATCCGAGGATTTGCGCGATCACCGCGGCGATGCCGTCGGGCACCGGCGTCGACAAATTCGCCAAGGCACACCCGGAACGTAGCTTCGATGTCGGAATCGCCGAACAGCACGCCGTCACCTTTGCCGCAGGGCTCGCGGCACAGGGCATGCGGCCCTTTTGCGCGATCTATTCCACTTTCCTCCAGCGCGCATACGATCAGGTCGTCCACGACGTCGCGATCCAGAACCTCCCCGTCCGCTTCGCGATCGACCGCGCCGGGCTGGTTGGTGCCGATGGCTGCACCCATGCGGGCAGCTTCGACGTTACCTATCTCGCCTCCTTGCCCAATTTCGTGGTGATGGCCGCCGCCGATGAAGCGGAACTGGCACATATGACGAAAACGGCGGTCGAACACGATTCCGGTCCGATTGCCGTGCGCTATCCGCGCGGCAACGGTGTCGGGGTCGAAATGCCCGCCGAGCCGCAGGTGCTGGAAATCGGCAAGGGCCGGATCGTGCGCGAAGGCAAGAAGGTCGCGATCCTGTCGCTCGGCACCCGGCTGGCCGAGGCGCTCAAGGCCGCCGATGCGCTGGAGGCCAAGGGGCTGTCGACCACCGTCGCCGATCTGCGCTTCGCCAAGCCGCTCGACGAGGCGCTGATCCGCCGCCTGCTTACCACGCACGAGGTCGCGGTGACGATCGAGGAGAATGCGGTTGGCGGGCTCGGCGCGCATGTGCTGACCATGGCGAGCGACGAGGGGTTGATCGACGCGGGATTGAAGCTGCGCACGATGCGGCTGCCCGACCGGTTCCAGGATCAGGACAAGCCCGAGCTGCAATATGACGAGGCGGGGCTGAATGCGCCGCACATTGTCGAGACGGTGCTGAAGGCGTTGCGCTGGAACGAGGCCGAGGTCGGCGCCACCGCCTGAACGTTCACGGTTTAGCGCCGCATGCGCCTCTTCGCGCAGTGATGACCCGCGCCTGCGGAAGATTACGGCGGCGCGGCGCAAGCAATCGTTAGCCCGCGCCGCTGCGTACTGGCCGATCGCACGAAAAACCGGCGAATTCGCGTGAGTCGCGGCGTTCGTTACTCAAAATGGTTCGGCCGTTCACCACGATATTCAGAGTTTATCTGCCTGTAGCGCTTCAAAGATTCCTGAACTTCGAAAACCGAAACCGCGCGCCCTTCCTATCATAGCCTCGACGCCTTCTCCGTAGTTCTGCGGTGGGCGGAAACATGGGTAATGCCCGGCCGGGTGGCGCGGGCACAGATCTTCAAGGGTGGGCACGCACGAATGACCAAGTATTTTCTTCTCCTGGCCGCCGCGCCGCTGGCACTGATCGCGCCGGCACATGCACGCGACGCCGACACTGCCGAACCGGCTGCCGCGCAGAACGCGCCCGAGGCACGCAAGGAAGTGTTCTCGACCGGCGTGGCCAAGGGCCGTGATCGCCTCGATCAGGCGACCTCGACCAGCGCGATCCGCGGCGAGGAAGTTCACAAGCTGGAGCCGAGCTCGGTCGCGCAGATCGTGCGCAACATCCCTGGCATCCGCGTTGAGGCCTCGTCGGGGGTCGCCAACAACAGCTACACGATCCGCGGTCTTCCGCTCGCGTCGATCGGCTCGAAATATCTCCAGTTCCAGGAAGACGGTCTGCCGATCCTCGAATTCGGCGACTTCTCGTTCCTCGGCACCGACATGTTCCTGCGCGTCGATTCCTCGCTGAACGCGGTCGAGGCGATCCGCGGTGGATCGTCGTCGACCTTCGCGTCGAACGCGCCGGGCGGCGTGATCAACTTCATCACCAAAACCGGTGAAACCGAGGGTGGCGCAGTTCAGGCGACCACCGGAATCGGCGAGGAAATGTACCGCGCCGATTTCACCTATGGCGGTCGCCTGAGCGACACGCTGCGCTATCAGGTCGGCGGCTTCTATCGCGAGGGCGAAGGGCCGCGCGCGACCGGCTATACCGGATATCGCGGCGGCCAGATCAAGGCGAACATCACCAAGGAATTGCCGAACGGCTATGTCCGTCTGCACGCCAAATATCTCGATGATCGCGTGCCGACCTATTATTTCGCGCCGCTGCGCGTGACCGGCACCAATGACAAGCCGAACTACGAGAATGTCGCCAATTTCGACATCAGCAAGGATTCGATGCTGTCGGCCTATATTCCGACCCAGGTCACTCGCGACGGCAACAACGCCGTGCGCGCGTTCGACATGAAGGACGGCCTGAACCCGGTGGTCAAGGCGATCGGCCTTGAGTCGCAGTTCGACATCGCCGGCTGGACGATCACCGAACGGTTCCGTTTCGCGGACATTTCGGGCCAGATGCTCCAGAACTTCCCGCTGACTGTCGCGCCGGCGGCGGCGCTTGCCCAGTCGCTGGGCGGTCCGGGCGCGACGCTGAGCTACGCTTCCGGTCCGAACACTGGCCAGGCGATTGCCACGCCATCGGCGCTCAACGGCAACGGTCTGCTCGCTGCGTCGCTGCTGATGAACATCCAGATCAACAGCCTCGACAACATGACCAACGATCTGCGCGCCAGCCGGGTCTGGGACCTGAGCGGCGGCAAGCTGACCTTCACTGCAGGCTACTACAAGTCGCGCCAGTGGATGAACACCGACTGGCTGTTCACCTCGGTCATTAGCGATGTGCGCGGCAATGGCGAAGCGTCGTTGATCAACGTGACCACCGCCGGCGGCGTACCGCAGACGCAGAACGGCGTCTTTGCCTATAGCGCGGCGCTCGTCACTACCGGCTATCGCCGCAAATACGACGTCGAGTTCGACACCAGCGCGCCCTACGGCTCGCTGAACTTCCACATCGGCAAGGTCGCCATCGGTGCCAGCGTCCGCTTCAACAGCGGCAAGGCACAGGGGTCGATCTATGGCGGCGAGCTGGGCGGCGGGCGCACCCCGATCGCGCCGTTCGACATCAATGGTGACGGCGTGATTTCGGCACCGGAAACCCGTTCCGGCATCATCCCGCTCACCACCCCGGCACCGGTCGATTTCGACTATAACTTCGTGAGCTATTCGGCGGGCGTGAACTATCGCGTCGCCGAAGAGATGGCGCTGTTCGCCCGTTACAGCAAGGGTGGGCGCGCGGCTGCGACTGGCCCGCTGTTCAACCCGGGGCATAACTCGGTGACGGGCGGTCTGGTTGATCAGGCCGACGCCTATGACCTGGTCAAGCAGGCCGAGGGTGGCGTGAAGTTCCGCAAGGCAAACCTGACCCTGAACCTGACGGGGTTCTGGGCCAGCACCGACGAACGCAACATGCAGATCAACACCAGCGCAGGTGGCGTGACACAGGTCGAGCGCATCTATCGCACCTATGAGGCTTATGGCCTCGAGTTCGAGGGTGCCTATCAGTACGGGCCGTTCAGCGTGACGGCGGGCGCGACCTGGACCAAGGCGGAGATCGCCAAGGACCAGTTCAACGCCGCGGCAGTGGGCAACACGCCGCGCCATCAGCCGGACCTGATCTATCAGACCACCGCGCAATATGAGAGCAAGCGTTTCACCGTCGGTGCCAATGTTGTCGGCACGACGGGCAGCTTCGCGCAGGACAGCAACCAGCTGCGACTGCCCGGCTACACGCTGGTCAATGGCTTCGCGCAGGTGCGCCTGACCGACAATGTCCAGCTGGGCGTGACCGCGAACAACCTGTTCGACACGCTGGCTCTGACCGACGTCAACCAGCCGGCGATCCCGGCGAGTGGTGTGGTCACTGCCCGCGCGCTCAACGGACGCACGGTCGCCGGGTCGGTTCGCTTCTCTTTCTGACCTACGGGGTGCCGGGGCGTTCGCGTCCCGGCACCGACCTTATCTCTAGATTGAGCTGGAAGCTGCACGCATGCTGAAGTCCCTGAAGATTCCGAGAAAGCTGGGCCTTTCATTCCTGATCATATGCGCGTCCGCGGCGGTCATGATGGCGGTGTTCTTCTCGAACATTTCGGCGATCCGGTCGGTGACCGACGCGAACACGGCCGCGCAGAGCCGCTATGCCAAGGCGCTTGCGCTGGAAACGGCGCTCCTGCGGCAGAACAGCCAGATGCGCGGCTATCTCGTCACGGGCGACAAGTCCTACCTCAAATCCTATGAGGAAGGGCGCGTCGACTATGACAGGGCGTCAGCCGAACTCGAGTCCGAACTGACTGATCCCAAGCTGATCGAAGCGGTGCGGGTGTCGCGCAAGGAAACGCTCGACTGGCGCGCCAAATGGGGCGATCGCCTGATCAAGCGCGTTGACGGCGGAGATCTTGCGGGTGCGCAGGCCGAGGTGCAGGGCGCGGGCAAGGCGGTGCTGGTCAGTGCCGCTGTACTGCCGCTGCGCGACGTGCGCGACGCCGAACTGGCGATCATCGAAGAGGGCGCGAAGACGCAGGAATCGGCGATGGACACCGCCACGACGGTGCTGATCGTCGGCGGGATCGCGCTGATCGGCCTTGCCATCGGTCTGGCCTGGCTGCTCAGCCGAGCCATTGCGACCCCGATCGCATCGCTGACGAATACGATGAGCACGCTGGCATCGGGCCGCAACGACGTCGATGTCGAGGGTGCCGAGCGCGCCGACGAACTGGGCGACATGGCACGCGCGGTGCTGGTGTTCCGCGACGCTGCAGTCGCCAAGCAGGCGACCGACGCGGCGGCGGCCAAGGCCGAGGCCGAGCAGAAGATGGTGGTCGAGATCGTCTCGGCGCAGCTGTCCGAGCTGGCCGGGGGCAATCTGACGGCACAGATCGACGCCGACTTCCCCGCCGACTATGCGGCGGTGAAGGCCAATTTCAACGCCGCTGTCACCAGCCTGCGCGGATTGATCGCATCGGTGATGGAGGCAACTGCCTCGATCCATTCCGGCTCCGGCCGGATCGCCGAGGCATCAGAGGATCTTGCCCGCCGGACCGAGGCGAACGCCGCGAGCCTGGAGCAGACCTCCGCCGCGATCGTCCAGATGGACCAGCGACTCAAGACCACCGCAGCCGCCGCCGGCCAGACGGTCGAGCGTGCGAACGGCGCGATCGGCACCGTCGCCAATGGCCGATCGGTCGCCGAGGGGGCGGTCGAGGCGATGGGTCGCGTGGCAGACAGCGCCAAGGGCATCGACAGCGTGATCGAGGGACTCGACAAGATCGCGTTCCAGACCCGGGTTCTGGCTATGAACGCGGCGGTCGAGGCGGGTCGCGCCGGTGAAGCCGGGCGTGGCTTTGCGGTCGTCGCCGACCTCGTCTCCGCGCTGGCGATGCGCGCCGAGGAAGAGGCGGGCCGGGCGCGTGACCAGCTGACCGCGACCCAGACCGATATCGTGGCTGCAGTGGAGATGGTCCAGAAGGTCGACAGCGCACTGGTCGATATCTCGACCGATGTGAGCGAGGTCCACTCGCTGCTCGACCGGATCGCGCAGGACAATCACGCGCAGTCGTTTGCGATCACCGAAGTCAGTTCGGCGATCGGGACGATGGACCAGACTACCCGCCAGACCAGCACGATGGTCGAGCAGAGCTCGGCCGCCGCGCGCGATCTGGTGAACGAGGTGACCCATCTCGCCGATCAGGCCGCGCAGTTCACCGTCGAAGGCGGGCGCAGTCCGGTCCATGCGATGCAGAGCCGCGTCGCGCAGACGATGGGTGCCGCTGTGTGGAACGCGGCGTGATCGAACCGGGCCGTGGTGGCGTCCACGGCCCGATTCAAATGAAATGTTGGGCCGCGTTTGCGCGGTTGGGGGAAGTCGAATGAACATGATGACGCGCGTCGGTTCCCACGGGGAGCTACGCCGCCAGTCTCGGGTCATCCGCGCCCTTGGTTCCGATTTCGTCGCTTCTGTGCTGGAGGCCGGCGACCGCCAGCTGCACCGCGCGCCGCACACCGCAGCGCTGATCGACGGCTGGCCCGACGATCCCTCATCGGCGGCGCTGGCGATGCGGTTCAACGCGGCGCTGCACGCACTGGCGCGGGGCGGCAATGTCGCGGACCTTAGCGCGCTCTATCAGCGCGAGCATGACGAGTTCGACCGCGCGATTGGCGGCGCACTCGCCGCGCATGACGACTTCATCATTCGCTGGATGCAGGAGCCGACCCAGACCAACGAAGTCGCACGTGCGGCAGGTTTCGCGGCTGCGTTGATGGCGCTGCGGGTGCGAACGGGCATGCCGGTCGAACTGCTGGAGATCGGGTCGAGCTGTGGACTCAACCTCAACCTGGCCCGCTATCGCTACGATCTCGATGGCGTGATTGCCGGTGATCCCGCCTCGCCGGTGCGGATTGCGCCCGAATGGCGCGGGATGACACCGGTCGCGGCCCCGATCGAGGTGGTCGCGGCGCGCGGAGTGGATCTGAACCCGCTCGACGCCGCCGACCGGCGCGCGCGCGCGCGCCTGCTCGCTTTTGTCTGGGCGGATCAACCGCGCCGGATCGAACGGCTGAAGACCGCTTTGCGCATCGCCCGCGCACATCCGCCCGAATTGACCCGCGCCGACGCGACTCTGTGGCTGCCCGAACAGGTCGCCGCGCCGCAGAGCGAAGGGGTGTGCCGCGTCGTCTTCCACTCGATGGTGATCCAGTATCTCGGCCGCGCTGCCCGCAGTGCGGTGATCGACGCGATCCATGCGGCAGGCGCGCGCGCCACCGATGCGCGCCCGTTCGCCTGGCTCAGCTTCGAATGGACCGAGGGGCGCGAGAAGGTCGAGCTGGCGCTGACCTGCTGGCCTGACGGTGCTCGCCGCGTGCTCGCCACCTGCCATCCCTATGGCGAATGGTTCGACTGGCACGGTTGATCCTTCGCAAGATTCCGCGCAGCATCTCTCTTGCGCGCAAGACGCTTTCGCGTTTAGGTAGCGCTAACATAGGCGCGGATGGACCGGGCCAGGGGAGAGGAGAATCGGGTGACCCAGACATCGGGGGCGCAGGCCAATACAGGCTTGGTCTTCGCCATCGTCGCGGTGGCGACGATCGGCGGATTGCTATTCGGATATGACAGCGGTGCCGTGAACGGCACGCAGGACGGCCTGAAAACGGCCTTTGCCCTCAACGACACCAGCCTGGGCTTCACCGTCGGTTCGCTGCTCATCGGTTGTTTCATCGGTGCGTTCTTCGCCGGAACGCTGGCCGACAAGATGGGCCGCCGCAATGTGATGCGGCTCGCGGCCGTGCTGTTTCTCGTTGGTGCGCTGGTGCAGGGTTTTGCGCACGATCAGACGATTTTCGTCATCGCCCGCATCGTCGGCGGCATGGCGGTCGGTGCGGCGTCGGTGTTGTCGCCCGCCTATATCTCCGAAGTCGCGCCGGCGAATATTCGCGGACGCATGACCACGGTGCAGCAGGTGATGATCATCACCGGTCTGACCGCCGCGTTCGTGGTCAACTATTATCTGGCGCAGGCTGCGGGCTCGTCGCTCGCCTTGTTCTGGGCGGATATCGAGGCGTGGCGCTGGATGTACCTGATGCAGGCACTGCCCGCAGCGGTGTTCCTGGTCGCGCTGTTCTTCATCCCGGAAAGCCCGCGCTATCTCGTCGCCAAGGGCCGCGATGCCGAGGCGCTGACCGTGCTGAACCGGTTGTTCGGTACGGACGCCGGCACCGCCAAGCTCGGCGAGATCAAGGCAAGCTTCTCGACCGATCATAATCCGCGCCTCAGCGACATTTTGTCGAAGGGTGCGGGCGGCTTCCTCGGCATCCGCAGCATCGTGTGGGTCGGCATCATGCTGGCGGTGTTCCAGCAGCTCGTCGGCATCAACGTCATCTTCTACTATGGCGCGACGCTGTGGCAGCTCGCCGGCTATACCGAGAATGACGCGCTGATGATCAACATCGTGTCGGGCGTCGTGTCGATCGCGGCGTGCTTCATCACGATTGCGGTGATCGACAAGATCGGACGCAAGCCGCTGTTATTGATTGGTTCTGCGGGCATGGCCGTGACCTTGTTCATCATGGTCTATGCGTTCAGCCAGGGCTCGCTCGACGCGGACGGCAAGCTGGTGTTGTCGACCCAGCTCGGCATGCTCGCGGTGATCGCAGCCAACCTGTACGTCATCTTCTTCAACGTCAGCTGGGGCCCGGTGATGTGGGTGATGCTGGGCGAGATGTTCCCCAACCAGATCCGCGGATCGGCGCTGGCGGTGGCGGGCTTCTTCCAGTGGTTCGCCAACTATCTCATCGCCCAGACCTTCCCGGCCATGGCGACGTGGAGCCTGGCGGGTGCCTACACCTTCTACGCGGTGTGCGCGGTGATCAGCTTCTTCCTGGTCCAGCGCTATGTGAAGGAAACCAAGGGCCGCGAGCTTGAGGAAATGGAAGGCTGAACCGCCTTCCAGAAAGGGGCAGGGGCGGGAGGCAACTCCCGCCCCTTCTTTTGTTGGGATGCGGCACCAGCCCGCTCCCCCACCCGGCCACCCAAACAGAGGATACTAGATGGGCGGCCGGGTGGGGGAGCGGGCTGGTGCCGCGCTCAGCGAAGCTCAGCCAAGCCTAAGCCGCCGCGCAGTTCTGCCGGATATATTCGGCGTGATCGGGCATGTACTCCACCGATTTGGCGACCGCGCTCGCGATATGCGCCAGCCGGTCGCGCGTCTCCGCCAGTGTCAGCAGCTCCGCGACCGGATCGTGCCGCGCCCAGCGCATCCCCTGACCCACCATCACGGCGAACCAGCTGGTGTCGTTGAACAGCTCCTCATGCTCGCGGAAGCAGCGGCCCGAGCTTTCGAACACGCGCATCTTTTCCGCCAGCCGCTCGGGGATCTCCATCGTCCGGCAATAGTCCCAGAAGGGCGAATCATTGCGGTCGGTGATGTGGTAGTGGAGGATCAGGAAGTCGCGGATCAGCTCGCTCTCCTCGATCATCAGCCGGTTGTAGCGCGCGCGCTCGGCCTCAGCGAAGCTCGAGTCCGGGAAGTTCGACAACAGCCGCGCGATACCGGTCTGGATCATCCAGATGCTGGTTGATTCGAGCGGCTCCATGAACCCCGCCGACAGGCCGATCGATACGCAGTTCGCGTCCCAGAAATGCGTACGATGCCCGGTGGTGAAGCGCAGGAAGCGCGGATCGGCCAGCGCCTCGCCATCGAGATTGGCGAGCAGGGTCGCCGCCGCCTCGTCGTCACTGATATAGTCGCTGCAATAGACCATGCCGTTGCCGGTGCGATGCTGGAGCGGGATGCGCCATTGCCACCCGGCACTGCGCGCGGTCGATCGGGTGAAAGGGGTGAGGCCGCCTGGCACCGATGCGCACGGCACTGCCACCGCGCGATTGCACGGCAGATGCGCCGACCAGTCGACATAGGGCACGCCCAGTGTCTTGCCGATCAGCAACCCGCTAAAGCCCGAGCAGTCGATGAACAGCTCGCCCGCCACCTGTTCGCCGGATTCGAGCGCGACCGACGCGATATGGCCGCTTGTCCCATCGCGCGCGACATCGACGATGCGCCCTTCGATCCGTTTGACGCCCATCTTCTCCGCCAGCTCGCGCAGATAGAGGGCGTAGAGCCCCGCATCGAAATGATAGGCATAGGCGATGCCCGACAGCGGCGAATTGCCCGCGTCGATCGGCGGCATGAAGCGGTTGGCGCGACCGGCGCTTGCCATCAGGGAGAAGGCGTCGATGTCGGCGAATTGCGCTTCATGCGCCAGCCGCTGCCAATAGGCGTGGAAGGACACGCCCTCCATGTCGATGCCATATTTGCCGAACGGGTGGAAATAGCGGCGGCCGAGTCCGCCCCAGTCGACGAATTCGATCCCCAGCTTGAAGCTGCCCTTGGTCCGGCGCAGAAACTCATTCTCGTCGATACCCAGCAGCCGGTTGAATGTGCCGATCTGCGGGATTGTCGCCTCGCCCACGCCGACCGTACCGATTGCGTCCGACTCGACCAGCGTGATCGTCGCATAATCGGGGCCAAGGATGCGCGCCATCGCCGCCGCGGTCATCCACCCCGCTGTGCCACCCCCCACGATCACGATCGACCGGATCCGTTCCGCCACGCTGCTTCCCTCCCCAAAAATCGCCGTGCAGCATCGCTGCAACATCTGCGTCATTTTCTTTGTGGTAGCGCACAACATCTCTTGCCGAAAGCTGCACATTGGCATAAGACGAAGAAATGTTAGCGCTACCTTACTGGCGCAGCTGGCAGAAGAGCCGCCAAGGCTCTCGAACAAGGAGGGGATGGATGTCGAATTGGCGGAAGCGTGTGCGCACCGATGGTCGCGCCGCATGGGGTCTCGGAGTTTCGACCGCCGCGCTGATGACAGCGTTGGCCATGCCGACGGCGGCATATGCGCAGGATGCGCCGGCTGCCGAGGAGACCGACGCGGATACGGTGGTGGTCACCGGCTTCCGCAGAATCGCTGCAGAGCGCTCAGACGCGCAAGCGGACATCGGACACGATCGTCGATTCGGTGACCGCCGAGGATATCGGCGCGCTGCCCGACCGGTCGGTGACCGAAACGCTTCAGCGCATCCCGGGCATCTCGATCAACCGCTTCGCGGCGGGCGTCGATCCCGACCACTTCTCGGTCGAAGGTTCGGGCGTCGTCGTGCGCGGCCTCACCTATGTCCGCTCCGAGTTCAACGGGCGTGAGGCGTTCACCGCCAATAACGGCCGCTCACTGAGCTTTGCCGACGTTCCGTCCGAGCTTCTTGGCGGGGTGGACGTGTTCAAAAGCCCTTCGGCCGACCGGATCGAGGGTGGCATCGCTGGCGTGGTCAACCTCCGCACCCGCCTGCCGTTCGACAAGAAGGGCTTCGTCCTCGCCGGCTCGCTCGAGCTCAACTATTCGGACTTCGTGAAGCAGGCCTCGCCGACTGCGGCACTGGTTGTCAGCAACACCTGGGACACCGGCATCGGTGAGATCGGCCTGCTCGGCAGCCTGTCCTATTCGCAGCTCTTCTCGCGCGCGGATCGCTTCCAGGTCTCCAGCTTCCGTGTCCGCCCGATCTATTCGGACGGCACGCGCACTGATGTGGTCCCGTTCGGCACCGCGACCCAGCGTGGCAGCGGCGTGTTCCCGCGCGGTGCCGTGATGGGCACGCAGGAGTTTGAGCGTCGCCGCTTCGGTTATGCTGCGGCCGCGCAGTGGCGCAGCAATGACCGCCGCGCCGAAGCGACCTTCCAGTTCCTGCGCTCGGACGCGCGTCAGGCGTGGACCGAGCACACGATCGAGATCGCGACCGACAACGTCGCGTCGAACGGCGACTCGCGCGCCCGTGATGGCACGTCGATCACCTTCGATTCGACCGGCCTGTTCGAAAGCGGCGTGATCACCGGCCCGACCGGCTGGCGCGCCGACCAGAATACGGCGGGCGACATCCGCACCCCGGCAATGGGCCTGCAGTCGAACAACATCCGCCGCGATCGTGACGAGCGTGCGGTGACCGACGATTACTCGTTCAACTTCCGCTATCAGGTCGCTGACAATCTCAGTGTCAGCTTCGACTATCAGCATGTCGACTCGTTCGTCGACATCGTCGACAATGGCCTGTGGCTCTCGTCCTACCAGGACGCGGCGATCCGGCTGAACGGCAGCGACTTTCCGACGGTCGAATTCCGCCCGCCGCAGAACTGCCCGACGCTGCCCTGCACGGGTGCGCCGGGAAGCTCGGCCAACTACCCGTCTTACTATACGGGCACGCACCAGAGCTTCTCCGACCCGTATAACAGCTTCTACCGCTCGGCGATGGACCATATCGAGCAGAGCGACGGCAATTCGGACGCCTTCCGTCTCGATGCCGAGCTGTCCTTCCCCGAAGGCAGCTTCTTTGAATCGGTTCGTGTCGGTGGTCGTTATGCCGACCGCGACCAGACGGCGCGCTTCTCGACCTACAACTGGGGTCGTCTTAGCGAGCAGTGGGGCAATAACGGTCCGATCTGGGCCGATGATCCCGTCGACAACGTCACCGGCGGCACCGGCGGCGCGCCGCTGCAGGGCGTCCGGCCCTTCTGCTTCGACAATTTCTTTGGCAACGCGGTCAGCAATCCGCTGGGTGGTCAGTGCCGCCTGTTCTATAACGCCAACACGGCAAGCCCGGCGGGCTATCCCGCCTATATCGACTATGCGAACCGCATCAATCGCGAGTGGGAACCCACCGTGGCGGGGGCCGGTGGACGTCAGATCAACGGCGGCTGGCGTTCGCTCGCGGATCGCCCCAACGCGATCCCGGGCACGTACTTCACCCCGGGTGAAGTCAATCCGCAGCAGGAGATCAACAAGGCTGCCTACGTCATGCTGCGCTTCGGCAACGAGTTCGGCAACGGCATGAAGCTCAGCGGCAATGTCGGCGTGCGTTACACGACGACCAACCGCAAGTCGGAAGGGTTCGTCGAATTCCCGTTCGCAACCAACCTTCCCGACGCGACGACATGCCGTGACTCGATCAACAACGCGCTGACGGGTGCGGGTGGATCGGTGAACACGCTGTGCGCACTGACGCCGACGCAGCTGACGCAGATTGGGGCGTATCTGAACGGTGCGACCGTCGCGAACAACTTCGATCTCGACTATGACTATTGGCTACCCAGCCTCAACCTGAAGCTGGAAGTCGGTGGTGGGCTTCAGTTCCGTGCCGCCTATTCGAAGGGGGTCTCGCCGCCTTCGCTGGGTCTGGTGCGTAACTACTTCCCGGTCAGCGTCACCGCAGCCCCGCGGGTCGACGCCACCGGCAACCAGATTCCGGTTGTGGTTACCCCGACGGCACCTGGTACGGGGGCCTTTGGTTCAGATGGTAACATCGCGCCGGGCCAGGTGCTGATCCAGGGCTCGTTCAACGCCGGTAACCCGGAATTGCTGCCGACCGAGGCGGACAGTTTCGACGTCACCGCAGAATGGTATTTCTCGCGGGTCGGGCAGTTGACGGCGTCGCTGTTCTACAAGGAACTGCACAACGTCCTGACCAACGATACGGTGCGGCGGAGCTTCTCCAACAACGGCCAGACCTTCGAAGCGGTTGTGACCACCCCGGTCAATTCGCGGGATGTGGGCAAGATCAAGGGCTTCGAAATCTCCTATCAGCAGGTGTTCGACTTCCTGCCCGGACCGCTCAAGGGTCTCGGTCTGCAAGCCAACTACACCTATGTGGCGAGCGAGGGTGTGCCGCAGAGCACGCTGTCGGAGACCGATCCGGACGTCGCGGCTGGCCGTCAGCCGACGATCACCGGCGCGAACTTCCCGCTCCAGGGGCTGTCGGAACATCAGTTCAACATCACCCCGTTCATCGATATCGGGCCGGTGTCGGCGCGTGCATCGTACAGCTGGCGTTCGCAGTATCTGCTGACGCTGCGCGACGTGATCACGCCGTTCGATCCGATCTTCCAGGAGGATTACGGCCAGCTCGACGCATCGATCACCGTGTCGATCACGCCGCAGCTGAAGCTGGGCATCCAGGGCGTGAACCTGACCAACTCGGTGACCAAGACGAGTGCGGCGGTGACCGACCAGAATGGCGCAGTGCGACTGGTTCCGCGCGGCTGGTACATGAACGATCGCCGTGTCACCGGCATGATCCGCTTCAACTTCTAACGGGTCAGACTTCCCAACCTCCCCGCCGTCGCCCCTCCCAGGGCGGCGGCTTTTTTTTTCTGGCGGAGGTGGGGAATGGCGGTGCGGCGCGACAAAAAATGCTGCGCAGCACGATGGCTGCGCAGCCGTCAGTTTCTTGGTTGGGTGAGCGATGCGCCCCGCCGCAACGGAGCCGCCTCGTGTCGTTACGCGATCGGCTTGGCCTCGGCGTAAAGGCGCGCAAGCTCGTGCCGCATTGGCTTGGCGCGGAAGCTGCTGTCATAGGGGCAGCAGCGCTGCGGCAGCCCGTCCTTGCGCGGCGCAAAACCCTGCAGCCAGCTATATTTGTCGACCATGCCCCAGGCGAGCACGTCGCGCAGCTGAGGGTAGGACAGCATCAGCTCCATATAGGCACGCAAATACGCGACGACGCCCGCGTCGCGCTGCGCCGGATCGCCGGGCAGCGCGTTGTCCTTGACGTCGAGTTCGGTGATCACGAGGCGATAGCCCATGCCCACCGCCTCATCGACGAACTTGCGCCATTCGGTTTCCTGACGCGGGCCGAGGCCGGTGGCGGGGTCGAGCTTGAACATCTCGATATGGCTCTGGATGCCCAGCGCATCGACCGGAACGTTCCGTTTGCGGAAGCCTTCGAGCAACTTGAGCACGCCGGCACGGTGCTTCTCGTTGCCGGGCTCCCAGCTCATATAGTCGTTATAGACCAGCTCCGCGTTCGGCATTTCCGCGCGCGCGGTGTGGAAGGCGAGATCGAGCAATGGTTCGACGCCGCCCATTGCCCTGGACAGCGAGGTTTCGACAAGGCCTGAAGTCTCGGGATCGACCGCCTCATTGACCACGTCCCAGCTGGAAATCGAGTCCTTGTAGCGGCGCATCACCGTCTGGACGTGATCGGTCAGGATCTTCTCTGCCGCAGCCCTGGGCGACGACCCGAAGTCATGGTCGTTGAGCCAGTTCGGAAACCATTTTGGGCGCGCCCAGAGCAAGGTGTGCCCGCGCACATCCAGGTTCTTGCTGCGTGCCCAGGCGACCATCGCGTCGAACCGGTCGAAGCGATATTCGCTGGGCGAGGGGCGGAGCGCCTGCCATTTCATTTCATTCTCGGCGACGATCACACCGCATTCGCGCTCAACGATCGCGGCATATTCGGGATTGTTGAACGACCCCCGGTCAGCACCCGGCGGTGCCCAGGCGACGGCAGTACCGAACCGCCGTCCCTTGCGCTGTGCCACCGCGTCGATACCCGGCGGCGGGATGCTCGCGCCCGCAGAGGTCGTGGCGACGAGCGGGAGCGCGGCGAGGCCGGCGAGCGTCTGGCGGCGGTTCGGGGTCATCGGGGCTCCTTGTGGTTACCAGTCGTGCATCGTGCCATCCTCGCGCCGGTTCACCGGCAGATAGGCACGCTTGTAGGGGAAGGTGGCGGCCAGGCTCTCGTCGAGTTCGACGCCCAGACCCGGCGCATCGCCGGGGTGCATCAGGCCATCGGCGAAGCTGTAGGCATGCGGGAACACCGCATCGGTCTCGTCGGTGTGGCGCATATATTCCTGCACCCCGAAATTGGGCACCGACAGGCCGAAATGCAGGGCGGCGGCCATGCACACCGGCGACAAATCTGTCGCGCCATGGCATCCGGTGCGGACATTGTGCAGGTCGGCGAACGCAGCGATCCGGCGCAGATGGGTGATGCCGCCGGCATGGACCACGGTCGCGCGGATATAGTCGATCAGCTGTTCCTCGATCAGGGTCTTGCAGTCCCAGATCGAATTGAAGATCTCACCCACCGCGAGCGGGGTGGTGGTGTGCTGGCGGATCAGGCGAAAATTGGCCTGGTTCTCCGCCGGGGTCGAATCCTCGATCCAGAAGGGGCGATAGGGCTCCAGATCCTTGCCGAGCCGCCCCGCCTCGATCGGGGTCAGCCGGTGATGGACGTCGTGCAGCAAATGCACGTCCCACCCCAGCGCCTCGCGCGCCGCAGCGAATAACGGCGGGACCGAGCGGAGATATTTCTCGCTCGACCAGACATTCTCGGTCGGCAGATCGGCGTCGGCGGGTTCGTAGAAATAGCGGTCCTTGCTGACGCCATAGGTCGAGGCAAGGCCAGGGACGCCTGATTGCAGCCGGATGGCCTTGTACCCCTGACGCTGATAGTCGAGCGCTGCCTCGACCGTCTCCTCGATCGTCGCGCCATTGGCATGGCCATAGACCATGCACCCCTCCCGAACCGCGCCACCGAGCAGCTGATAGAGCGGCAGGCCAGCGATCTTGCCCTTGATGTCCCAGAGCGCAGTATCGACCGCAGCGATCGCGCTCATCGTCACCGGGCCGCGCCGCCAGTACGCGCCCTTGTAGAGATACTCCCAGATATCCTCGATCCGGTGCGCGTCGCGGCCGATCAGGCAGGGGATGACGTGATCGGTCAGATAGCTCGCCACCGACAGCTCGCGTCCGTTGAGCGTCGCGTCGCCCAGACCCGTGGTCCCATCGTCGCATTCGATCTTGAGCGTGACGAAGTTGCGACCGGGGCAGGTGACGATGACGCGCGCGGAAACGATTCTGGGCATGTTGCGATGATCCTCAGACGATGGTGAGCAGGGTCGACTGAAGCGATGCGGAGCTGTTTCCGACACCGATGTCAACCTCGCCAACCTCGACGATCTCGCGCATGTTCGCGTCCCACAGGACAAAGGTTTCGGCGGGCAGGTCGAACCGCACGGTCCGCGCCTCGCCGGGGGCCAATGTCACCCGCTCAAACCCCTTGAGCTGCAACACCGGCTGGGTGACCGATGCGGTGCGGCGGCTGATATAGAGCTGCACTACCTCGTCGCCCGCGCGCGCGCCGGTGTTGCGGACCTCGACCGATACGCTGACTTGGCCATCGCGCTTCATCGTCGCGGCGGACAGGATCGGCGCGCCGATCGCGAATGTCGTGTAGCTCAGCCCATGACCGAACGGGAACAGGGGGGACTTGTCGGCGAACAGGTACCCGCGCCGCGCCGATGGCTTGTGGTTGTAGAAGGACGGAACCTGCCCCGCGTCGCGGATCACGGTGACCGGCAGCTTGGCACCCGGATTGACCCGGCCGAACAGCGCCTCGGCCATCGCGGTGCCGCCCTCCTGCCCGGGATACCAGCATTCGAGCACGGCGTTGGCCTTGCCGATCACCGCCGGCCAGCTTGGCGGGCGACCGTTGATCGCGGCGATCACCAGCGGCTTGCCGAGCGCCGCCATCGCCGCGACCAGTTCATTCTGCTCGCCGACGATATCGACGCTGGTGCGGTCGCCGAGATGGGTTTTCGCGAACCCCTCGCGGCTGGTCTGTTCGGTGTCGCCAATGGCGAGGACAATCGCGTCCGCGCCCTTCGCCACCTCGACCGCCTGCGCGATCAGTTCGCGGTTCTTCGCCGGATCGGCGAGCTGGACATTGCTTTCGGAGCGATCCTCGCTGCGGGTGATGAACACGCCCTGCGCAGTGAGCAATTCGACCTTGTCGCCGACCAATGCGCGCAGCCCCTGGATCAGGCTGACCGTCTGCTTCGGCACGCTCGAATAGCCGCCGAGCCGCGCGATGGCGTGGTTGGGGCCGATCACCGCCAACTTGCGCACCTTGTCCTCGGCCAGCGGAAGCGTGCCGTCATTGGTGAGCAGGCACAGCGATTTGCGCGCGGCCTCCAGTGCCAGCGCGCGGGCCTCGGCGTTGCCGGTGATGCGTTCGGCCAGCGCAACGTCGCCATAGGGGTTTTCGAACAATCCGGCGCGGAACTTGAGCGTCAGCATGCGCGCGACGGCGCGGTCGATTGCGCTGACCTCGACCTTGCCCGCGCGCACCTGGTCCACCAGCGTGCGGTACGCCATGCCGTCGGGCAATTCGCTGTCCACGCCCGCGGCTAGCGCCAGCCGTGCGGTTTCGGCGAGGTCGGCCGCGACATGATGGATGCTGTCGAGTTCGTTGACCGCGCCATAATCGCTCGCAATCAGCCCGTCGAAGCCCCATTCGCCGCGCAGCACATCGCCGAGCAGCCAGGTGTTGGCGTGGCTCGGCACCCCGTCGATCTCGTTATAGCTCGGCATCACCGCGCCGATCGACGTGCGCTTCACGATCTCGCGAAACGGCGGGAAGAAATATTCGCGCAGCTCACGCTCGGACAGCTGCGCGGGGGCGACATTGTTGCCGCTCTCGGGCTGGCCATGGCCGGTCATGTGCTTGAGCGTCGCATAGACCTTGCCATCGGCGAGCTTGTCGAACTTGCCCGGCCCTTGCAGCCCCTCGACCGCCGCAACACCCAACTCGCCGACCAGATAGGGGCATTCGCCGAACGTCTCCTCGATCCGCCCCCAGCGCGGGTCGCGGACGATATCGACCACAGGGGAGAGGACGTAAGGCACGCCGCGCGCCCGCGTCTCGCGCGCGATCACCGATTGTACGCGCCGCATCAGATCGCGGTCGAATGCACCGGCGAGGCCGATCGCCTGCGGGAACATCGTCGCGTCGGTCGCCATGTAGCCGTGCAGCGATTCCTCATGGAACAGCACCGGGATGCCGAGCCGCGTGTCGTGAAGCGCCCAGCGCTGCACCGCGTTGATGAACTCGACCGTCTGGCGCGGGGTGCGCCAGCGCGCGGCGGTGCCGCCCGACGCCCCGGTGATGCCGGGCACGCCGCGCTTGTCCGACGGGCGGGTGACATGGCCGATGCCGTTGGGATAGGCGGCGCTCGCCTTGGCCGGATTGAAGGCGAGATCGTCGATCACCTCGGCCTTGCGCGCCCAGATGGCGATCATCTGGCCGACCTTCTCCTCCAGCGTCATCCGTCCGAGCAGGTCGGCGACGCGCGCGGGGGACCGGCGCGCGCGCATCCTTGTAGAGCGGCGCGGCGAGTGCGTGCGCGGCGGGGGCGAAGCTGACCGCGACGGTGGCGGCGGAGGCTTGGCCCAGCAGGCGGAGCGCGGCGCGGCGGTTCATGGGGTCACCTTCAGCGTCACGGTTTGCAGCGTCGCGGAATCACCGCCGGTCATGATGTCGAACTCCCCGGGTTCGATCACCCGCTTCATGTCGATATTCCAGATCCGGAAGGCGTCGGGAGCGAGCGTCAGCTTCACCGTCCGCGTCTCGCCGGGCTTGAGCGTCACGCGGCGAAACGCCTTGAGCTCCTTGACCGGGCGGGTGACGCTGGCGACCTTGTCGCGCAGATAGACTTGCACCACCTCGTCGCCCTCGCGCGCGCCGCTGTTGGTGACGTCGACCAGCACATCGACGCTGTCGCCTGCCTTGATCGACGGGGCCGACAGGCGCGGGGCGGACAAGCTGAAGCGCGTGTAGCTGAGCCCATAGCCGAACGGGTAGAGCGGCTGGGTCGTGTCGAACAGATAGCCGCGCTGTGCACTCGGCTTGACGTTGTAGGTCATCGGCAGCTGCCCGACATGGCGCGCGACGGTCACCGGCAGCTTGCCGCCGGGGTTGGCCCGGCCGAACAGCGTATCGGCGATGGCATGACCCTGCTGCTCGCCGCCATACCAGGTTTCGAGGATCGCATCGGCCTGCTCGGCGATCTTCGGATAGGAAGGCGGGCGGCCGTTGACGAGCACGACGACCAGCTTCTTGCCCAGCGCCTTCATCGCGTCGAACAGTTCGATCTGCTCGCCGACCAGATCGAGGCTGGCCCGGTCGCCCAGATGCGCATCGGCCCAGGCCTCGCGGCTGGTCTGTTCGGTATCGCCGATGAACAACAGGATCGTGTCCGCGCCGCGCGCCGCCTCCACCGCCTGCGCGATGCGCTGGCGGTTCGCGGCGGGGTCGGCGAGCTTGACCTCGTCCGCCCACCAATCGTCATTTTCGGTGATCTTCACACCCTCGGCATGGACGATTCTGGCCCTGTCACCGACCAATGCGCGGATCCCCGCGAGTGGCGAGACCGTCTCGGGCGGGATGCCGTAATAGCCGCCGAGGCGAGCGACATCGGCATTGGGTCCGATCACCGCGATCGTCTGTGGCGCGTCGAGCGACAGCGGAAGCGCGGCGCCTTCGTTCTTGAGCAGCACGAACGACTTCGCCGCGGCCTTGCGTGCGAGTGCCACTGATTCCGGGCTGTGGTTGATCTTCGTATCCGCCAGCTTCGCGTAGGGATTTTCGAACAGCCCTGCACGGAATTTGATGCTCAGCATCCGCGCGGCGGCGGTGTCGATCGCCGACTGGCTGACCTCGCCCTTGCGCACTGCGTCGATCAGCGTCGAATAGGCGGTCGCGTTGGGCAGCTCGCTATCGACCCCGGCGGCGAGTGCACGATTGGCCGCTTCGGCGTTCGACCCCGCGATGCGGTGGATGCCGACCATCTGTTCGATCGCGTAGTAATCGCTGACCACCGCGCCGGGAAATTTCCACTCGCCGCGCAGCACATCGCCCAGCAGCCATTTGCTCGCATGGCTCGGCACGCCGTCGATCTCGTTATAGCTCGCCATCACCGCTTCGACCCCGGTGCGGGTGACGACCGCTTCGAATGGCGGGAAGAAAATCTCGCGCAGCGTGCGTTCAGCGATCGGGGCGGGGCCGATATTGGTGCCGCTCTCCGGCTGGCCGTGTCCCGTCATGTGCTTGAGCGTCGCGAATACCTTGCCCGGGCCGAGTATGCGCGCGCGGTTGGTGCCCTGCAGCCCCTCGACCGCCGCGACACCCATTTCGGACACGAGGTGCGGGTCCTCGCCGAACGTCTCCTCGATCCGCCCCCAGCGCGGGTCGCGCGCGACATCGACGACCGGGGAAAGCACGAGATGCACGCCGCGCGCCCGCACCTCGCGCGCGATGGCGGCGTTGATGTCGCGGATCAGGTCGGGATCCCAGGTCGAGGCAAGCCCGATCGCCTGCGGGTAGCTGGTCGCATCCTGCGCGGCGAGGCCGTGCAGCGCTTCCTCATGGAACAGCACCGGGATGCCGAGCCGCGTATCCTCGACGGCCCATTTCTGGATCGCGTTTACGTACGCGATGCTGTCGGCGATGCTGCGTGGCGGGGTGACGCGCGGCGATGCAGGCCCCTTGCGGTCGGACGGGCGGGCGAGCTGGCCGATGCCGTGCGGATGTTTCGCCTTTGCCTTGGCGGGGTCGAACCGGTCCTGCGAATCCTGGATCTCGACCTTGGTATCCCAGACCGAGGTGATCTGGGCGATCTTCTCCTCCAGCGTCATCCGCGCCAGCAGGTCGGCGACGCGCGCTTCGAGCGGGAGCTTCGCATTGCGATAGGGTGCATCGGTCGGGGGGCGTTGCGCACCGGCTTGAGCGGTGGAGGCGGGTGGGTTGGCCAGCACTGCGGGCGTCACCAATGCGCTCGCCAGCAACAGGGCGACCCAAGCCTTTCGCATCCCGAACTCTCCCGTCGCGACCGCAATACGGTCTTTATTGTTAGCGCTAACATGATATGAGGCGGTTGAGCTTGTCAACCCGCGACCGACCAGCAATCGGATCGGCGCGCGGCGAAAGGGTGAGGATGATGATCGCGCGACTATGCGCCCTGTTGCTGATCGCAGCGTCGTTCGGGACGGGCGGTGCTGCGCGCGCGGAAGACGGATATCGCCTCTGGCTGCGCAACGCACCGCTTACCGATGTTGCGCAGCAAAGACGCGCGAGCGTCACACTGGTCGGAAGCGATTCGCCGACTGCGCGACTGGCGCGCGACGAGTTGCAGCGCGGCCTTGGCGAGTTGCGGCTTGCACCCGCGATCACCCTCCGCAAGGTCGCGACACCGGGTCAGCGCGCCGGCGCATTCAGCATCAACGGCGCGCAGATTACCGCCGCGAGCGACACCGGACTGCTCTACGGGGCCTTCGCGCTGCTGCGCGAGCTGGGGCAGGGCAAGCCGCTTACCGCGATCCGGCGCGACGAAAGCCCGGCCTATGACCTGCGCATGCTCAACCATTGGGACAATCCCGACGGGCATGTCGAGCGCGGCTATGCCGGGCGATCGATCTTCGACTGGTGGCATCTGCCCGGCCATGTCGATGCACGGATGACCGATTATGCGCGCGCCAACGCCTCGATCGGGATCAACGCCACTGTCATCAACAACGTCAACGCCCGCGCGATGATGCTGGAGCCGCGCTACATCGCGAAGGTCAAGGCGCTGGCCGACACGTTCCGGCCCTGGGGCATCCGCATCTATCTTTCCGCGCGCTTTCCGCGCCGCGCGACATCGGTGGACTCAAGACCGCCGACCCACTCGATCCGGCGGTGCGCGCCTGGTGGAAGGCGAAGGCCGACGAGATCTACGCCGCAATCCCGGATTTCGGCGGCTTTCTGGTGAAGGCCAATTCGGAAGGCCAGCCTGGTCCGCAGGATTATGGCCGCAGCCATGCCGATGGCGCGAATATGCTGGCCGAGGCGATCGGCGAGCGCGGCGTCGTGATCTGGCGCGCCTTTGTCTATGCCGCCGAGAACAAGGAGGATCGGGCGAAACAGGCGTTCACCGAGTTCCAGCCGCTCGACGGCAAGTTCGCGCAGAATGTCGTGGTGCAGGTCAAGAACGGCCCCATCGACTTCCAGCCGCGCGAGCCGTTCCATCCGCTGTTCGGCGCGATGCCGAGGACGCGGCTGAGTCTGGAGCTGCAGATCACAAAGGAATATCTCGGCTTCGCCTCGCACCTCGCCTTCCTCGCGCCGTTGTTCGAGGAGGCGCTCGACGCCGATACCGGCCGCAGCGGCAGCGTCGCTCAGACGGTCAGCGTGATCGCCGGGGTCGCCAACACCGGCAGCGATCGCAACTGGACGGGCTCCCATTTCGATCAGGCCAACTGGTACGCCTTTGGACGACTGGCATGGAACCCCCAATTGCCAAGCGAGACCATCGCCCGCGAATGGGCGGCGCAGACCTTCAGCCGCGATACCGCCTTCCTGAACGCCGTGGTGCCGATGATGCTGGGCAGCCGTGAGGCCGTGGTCGACTACATGACCCCGCTGGGACTCGCGCATGTCATGGGCACCGGCCATCATTATGGCCCTGCGCCATGGGTTTCCGACCTCGCCCGGCCCGAATGGAACCCGGTCTATTTCCATCGCGCCGATCGCGACGGGATCGGATTCGACCGGACGAAGACGGGCAGCGACGCGCTCGCCCAATATGCGCCGGATGTCGCCAAGCGGCTGCTCGCGGACGAGGAACTGCTGCTGTGGTTTCGCCGGGTGCCGTGGGATCATCGGCTGAGCACCGGACGCACCTTGTGGGAGGAGTTGCCACGCCGCTACGACCGTGGCGTCGCGACGGTCGAGCGGATGCGCGCGACCTGGGCAACGCTCGCGCCTCACGTCGACGCCGAACGTCATCGCCCAGTCGCCGATTTCCTGAAGATCCAGGTGGAGGAGGCGCAATGGTGGCGCGACGCCAGCCTCGCTTACTGGTCCGCCACGTCCGGCCGCGCCTTGCCGGCAGGCCATGCCGCGCCGCCGCATCCGCTGAGCTGGTATCAGGCGCAGAGCTTCCCTGAGGCACCGGGCGAATGATTGCGCTCCCAAATCAGGTCACGCTGCGCTTGCTGCGAGAGGCAAACGGGGCGTATGTGCCGTGACCATGGCCCCACCTGCATCCGCCAAGCCTCGTTCGTCGCGCCGCCGTGGTGGCGCTCCCACCATCGCCGATGTCGCGGCGGAGGCACAATGCTCGCCGATGACGGTGAGCCGGGTGATCAACGGCGAGGGCAATGTCCGCGAAAATACGCGCGAACAGGTGCTGGCCGCGATCGCCAAATTGAACTTCGCGCCCAACCGCGCCGCGCGCAGCCTGGCGGGCGGCGAGCAGCTGCGCATCGCGCTGATGTTCGACAATCCCTCGGCGTCCTACCTCAGCGAATTCCTGATGGGCGCGCTGGAAGAGGCGAGCCGCGCCGACATCCACCTCGTCGTCCAGAATTGCGAGAATGTCGCCGAGGCCAAGTCGCTGGTCCATCACCTGATCGACGGCGGGATCAAGGGCTTCATCCTGCCCCCGCCCTTGTGCGACGACCAGAGTGTGCTCGACCTGATCACCGACGCCGGGGCCGTCGCCATCGCGGTCGGGCCGGGCAAGGCGAGCGGTTCGCATGCCGCAGTGCTGATCGACGATTTCCAGGCCGCCTATGACATGACGCGGCACATCATCGACCTTGGCCATAATCGCATCGGCTTCATCATCGGGAACCCCGAACAGGTGTCGAGCGGCCGCCGTCTCAACGGCTACAAGGCCGCGCTCGAAGCTGCCGGCATCCCGGTGCGCGAAGAGCTGATCGCGCAGGGCCGCTTCACCTATCGCTCAGGCATGCAGGCGTCGGAGCGGCTGATCTCGGTCGATCCGCGCCCCACCGCGATCTTCGCGTCGAACGACGATATGGCGGCGGCGACCGTCGCAGTCGCGCACCGGCTGCACCTCGACGTGCCCAACGACATCACCGTGTGCGGCTTCGACGATACGGCGATGGCGAGCACGATCTGGCCCGAGCTGACCACGGTGCGCCAGCCGATCCGCGGCATGACTGCCTGGGCGGTGTCTGCGGCGGTGCGCATCCTCAAGGCCAAGCGCAACGGAGAGCCGCTGGAGGTCGAGCAGAAGACCTTGCCCTATACGTTGGTCCGCCGCGATTCGGACTCGGCGCCAACCCTGGCCCGCCGCGCCGCGCCCAAACGGAGTCCCGATGCCTGACGATTTCCCCGTGCGGCTGCGGTCGCGCGACTGGTTCGACAATCCCGACCGCTGGGACATGACCGCGCTCTATCTCGAGCGATTCATGAATTATGGCGTTACCCCCGAGGAGCTCCAGTCGGGCAAGCCGATCATCGGCATCGCGCAATCGGGCAGCGACCTCAGCCCCTGCAACCGCATCCACCTCGACCTTGCGAAGCGCGTGCGCGATGGCATCCGCGACGCGGGCGGCATCCCGATCGAATTTCCGGTCCATCCGATCTTCGAAAATTGCCGCAGGCCGACTGCGGCGCTCGACCGCAACCTTGCCTATCTCGGTCTGGTCGAACTGCTCAATGGCTATCCGATCGACGGGGTGGTGCTGACCACCGGCTGCGACAAGACCACACCGAGCCAGGTGATGGCGGCGACGACCGTCGACATTCCCGCCATCGTCCTGTCGGGTGGGCCGATGCTCGATGGCTGGCATGAGGGCGAGCTGGTGGGGTCGGGCACCGTTATATGGCGCAGCCGCCGCGCATTGGCTGCGGGCGAGATCGACGAGGCGGAATTTCTGCGCCGCGCGACCAGCAGTGCGCCGTCGGCCGGGCATTGCAATTCGATGGGCACGGCATCGACCATGAACGCCGTCGCCGAAGCGCTCGGCCTGTCGCTCACCGGCTGCGCGGCGATCCCGGCGCCCTATCGTGAGCGCGGGCAGATCGCCTATCGCACGGGCCAGCGCATCGTCGAGATGGTGCGCGAAGACCTGCGCCCGTCGAAGATCCTGACGCGCGAGGCGTTCCTCAACGCCATCGCCACGGTCACCGTCTGCGGCGGATCGTCCAATGCCCAGCCGCATATCGTCGCGATGGCGCGCCATGCGGGGATCGAGCTGGAGCCGGAGGTCTGGTACGACCATGGCTATCACCTGCCGCTGCTGGTCAACATGCAGCCAGCGGGCAAATATCTAGGTGAGCGCTTCCACCGCGCGGGCGGGGTGCCCGCGGCCATGTGGGAATTGCTGCAGGCGGGGGAAGCTGCACGGCGATTGCCTGACCGTCACCGGGCGCAGCATTGCGGAAAACCTGAAGGATAACGAAGCCAGCGACCGCGAGGTGATCCGCCGGTTCGCGGAGCCGTTGCAAGAGAATGCTGGCTTCCTCGTGCTGAGCGGAAACCTGTTCGACTTCGCGATCATGAAGACGTCGGTGATCTCGCCGGAATTCCGACGCCGCTATCTTTCGCGGCCGGGCGCGGAGAATGTGTTCGAGGCGCGGGCAATCGTGTTCGACGGGTCGGACGATTATCACCATCGCATCAACGATCCCGCGCTCGACATCGACGCGGATTGCATATTGGTGATGCGCTCATCCGGCGTGCTCGGCTGGCCGGGTTCGGCGGAGGTGGTCAACATGCAGCCGCCCGACGCGCTGATCCGTGCTGGCGTGAACTGGCTGCCGACGCTCGGCGATGGCCGTCAGTCCGGGACGTCCGACAGCCCGTCGATCCTCAACGCCTCGCCCGAAAGCGCGGCGGGCGGTGGGCTGGCGTGGCTGCGCACCGGTGACACGATCCGCATCGACCTCAACACCCGCCGTTGCGACATGCTGGTCGCGCCCGAGGAGATCGAGCGGCGCAAGGGCGATGGGCTGCCGGAGGTTCCGGCGAGCAACACACCATGGGAACAGTTGGCGCGCGAAAAGACCGGGCAGCTGGGCGAAGGTGCCGTGCTGGAGTTCGCGCTGGAGTATCGCCAAACGTCGAAGACGCTGCCGCGGCATAATCATTGAGGGTCAAAATCCTCCCCGGAACGGGGAGGGGGACCAGCGAAGCTGGTGGAGGGGGCCCGAGGCAAGCGCCTCGCTTGGAGGAGGGCCCTCTCCGTCAGCGCTGCGCGCTGCCACCTCCCCGTTCCGGGGAGGATTTAGTCTACTCCACAACCAATTCGAACGAGGTCGGCGTCATGTTCGCCACGTCGTACAGATTCACCACCGGCGTATCGGCCCAGGCATAGCGCACCCGCGTCACCGGCTGCCCATCGCGCAGCACCCGGACCGTGCCGCCCTCGACCCGCGCGGCCGCAAAGCGACAGCTCTGCGCGCACAATTCAGAATCCGATCGGCGCGCCGCTCCAGCTGGTGAGCGCGCCCTCGACCCCGCTGAACGACACCACCACATCGCCGCCGTCGCGCCGTGCCGACACCGCCTGCGGTCCCGGCTTGCCGAGTGCCGCGCGGGCGAGGCGCTTGCCCAGCTCATTCTTGTCCCCCGGATGGATATCGGTGCGCGATCCCAGGTCGATCGCCGAAACCAGCGCCGTTCCCGGTGTTGTCGCGACCGCGCGGCGCTGTTCGTCGCGCAGCCGGCCCCAGCCACTCTCGACCGGCGTCGCCCCCGGCGCGCCATAGCCCGCAAGGCCCACCACCAGCACCGGCAGCGCGGGATCACCCGACTGGCGACGATAGCCGTCGATCAATCCGCGCAGCCGCACGTCATAGCCGGTCTGCCCTGAATCGCTCTCACCCTGATACCAGGCGACGCCGCGCAGCCCGATCCCGCCCAGCGGTGCGACCATCGCGTTGCCGATCAGGCCAAGGCCCGCGATGGTATCCCATGGCGGGCGCGGCGGCGTGCCTTTGGCCGCCGAAATCCAGTAGCGCCACTGGTCGCCCAGCGGGATGCTCGACCCGTCGGCGAGGGCCAGCTTCAGTCGCTCTCCCGGACCCATGAAGCCGCCGGTGCCATAGCTGTTCCAAACCGCAACCAGCACTTCGTTGGCGCCGGCTTTCCAATAGCTGCCCGGCACCTCGTAGTCGCGCGGGTTAGACCAGCCAAAGCTGTTGCCGACCGGCTTGCCGTTGACGAACGCCTGATCGCCATCGTCGATGATGCCGAGCGACAATGTGCCGCCGCTTTTCGCCTGTTCCGCCGTCAGCGTAACCGTGCGGCGGAACCAGACCCAGCCGGTAAAGCCGCGCAGCGGTGCTTCGCCGAGGCCATCCCACGGCCCTATTCCGGGCACCGGCGACCATTGGACCGCATCGGGCATAATCCAGGGCTCAACCTTCTCTCGTGACCGCCACCAGTCGATCCAGCGCGGCGCGAATTGCACGTTCGCGGCGAGTTGGTCGCGGTCGTACAGCGCGAGCAACGCCGCGTCCTCCGCGCCATAGATCGCGCGCGTCGCGACCGGATCGAGCCAGGCGCGGATCGCGGTGCCGCCCCAGGTCGCATCGATCAGGCCGATCGCGACCCCCGGCTCGGCCTTGCGCAGCTCGCGCGCCATATACCAGCAGGCGGCGGAGAATTCGGGCGCCGTCTCGCGCGTCGATGCCTGCCAGCTGGCCGGTTCGCCGAATGTGCGGCGCGGCTGGGTCGCCGTCGCCTTGGGCACGGTCAGCATGCGCAGCATCGGATCGGCGGCGCTGTTCATCTGATTGTCGAAATCGAGCGCGCGGCGGACCGGAAATTCCATGTTCGACTGGCCCGAGCACAGCCAGACATCGCCGACCATCACGCCCTTCGCCTCGACCGCAGCGTCGAGCGTCGCGGCGCGCAACACATACGGCCCGCCCGCCTTCATCGCGGGGAGGGTCGCGCGCCACTGGCCGTCCTTGCCGGCTTTCGCCTGCGCGATCGTGTCGCCGAGCGTAACGGTCAGGCGCGCGCCGGGCGCGGCCGCACCCTCGACGATGATCGGCTTGTCGCGCTGGAGCACGCCCTGATCGCCGATGGCGGGGCTGAACGTGAGTTGCGCGGCGGCGGGCAGGGGGGCAAGCATTGTCGCGGCGAGCAGGACCGCCGCGCGCTTCATGCGACGTGCGCCCGCGCGAGCTTGTGTCCGGGAACGCTCGCCTCGAACGCGAACAGGTCGCCGGCATGCGGCTGGGCCGCGCGCTCCTGCGCACTCAGACCCTTGGCGGCGGTGGTGGCGTAGAGCGTCTTGAGCCCATCGCCCCCGAACGCCAGCTTGGTCACATTAGCGACCGGCAGGCGGACGAACTCGATCTCGCGCCCGGCGGCATCGAAGCGGCGCGCGCCATGCCCGGCGAAGAAGCCGACCCAGACATTTCCCTCAACATCGGTGATCGACCCGTCGGGATAGCCTTCATCGCCGGTGAAGGTCAGAAAGGGCTGAACCGCGCCGAGCGATCCGTCGTCATGCAGCGGCGCGACCCAGATGCGCCGCCCAATCGTGTCGGTGAAATAAATGCGATCCCCGGCGGGCGACACCGCCGGGCCGTTGGTGATGCTCACCGGCCCCGGCCCGACCCGGTCGAGCTGCCCGGCATCGAGGCGGTAGAAATGTCCGGTCGTAGCGCTTTCGGCATTGTCCATCGACCCGAACCACACGCGGCCCTGCGCGTCGGTGCAGGCGTCGTTGAGGCGATTGCCGGGCAGGGTCGGCTCGACCACGCGCCAGAAGGTGAAGGCGCGCGTCTCGGTGTCGAACCAGTGCAGCCCATTCTGCAGACCGCACAGCAATCGGCCATTATCGGCGGGCAGCGCCCAGCCGATCTCGCCGGGCGCATCGGCGCTGCTCAGCGCACCGGACGGGGGTCGAAGCGGTGGAGCTTCTTGCCCTTGATGTCGACGAACCACAGGCAGCCACGCTGCGCATCCCAGACCGGGCCTTCGCCCAATGTCGCGCCCAGTCGCGCGACGACTCGTGGTTCGTTTACCGCCATCCGGCATCCACCCAATAATTATGCGCGGTGCACATGCGTGCGTCGTCGCTGGCGAGGAAGGTCGCCATCGCCGCGATATCGGCGGGCTGAATCCGCCCTTTCAGCGCCTGTGCCGACACGATCTCGGCCTCGCCCTCGGGCGTGTACCATTTCTCCTGTCGTGGCGTCTGGACGTTGCCGGGGACGATGGTGCAGGCGCGGATGCCGTGCGGGCCAAGCTCGCGCGCCAGGCTGCGGGTCAGCCCCTCGATCGCTGCCTTGGCGGTCTGGTACAGCGTCAGGTCGGGCAGACCGAGATGCCAGCTGATCGACCCGAAATTGATGATGACGCCATGGCCGGCATCCTTCATCCCCGGAACCACCGCCTGCGTCGCGAAGAACAAATGGCGCAGGTTCACCGCCATCCGTTCGTCCCAATAGGCCGGCGTGACCTCTTCTATCCCGTGGCGGTCGTCGCTCGCAGCATTGTTCAACAGGATATCCACCGGACCCCGTTCGGCGATGGTCGATGCGAGACAAGCCTGCAGCGCTGCAACATCCGTGACATCGCATGTGCTGAAATGCGGCGCATGGTTCGCGCCGGGCGTGAGCCGCGCGACCAATTCGGCGGCAGCATCCTGTTGCACGTCGACAAAGCTGACCCGCGCGCCCTGCGCCACGAACGCCTCGACCAGCCCTTCGCCGATCCCCGACGCGCCGCCGGTGACCAGCACATGCCGGTCACGCAGGCTGGGATAGATCGCGCGCATCGCGGCTGATCCGGTGGACTTCTGCAACAACGTCAATCCCCCGAATAGACCGTCTTGACGGTGGTGTAGAATTCAACTGCGGCGAACCCCTGCTCGCGCGCGCCGTAGCTCGACTTGCGGGTCCCGCCGAACGGCACATGATAGTCGACCCCGGCGGTGGGCAGATTGACCATCACCATGCCCGCCCGGATCCGCTTGCGGAAATCGCGGGCGTACTTGTGGCTGGTGGTGACGATACCCGACGACAGGCCGAACTCGCCCTGATTGGCGATTTCCAGCGCATGTTCGTAGTCCTTCGCGCGGACGGTCGAGACGACCGGGCCGAACACTTCCTCGCGGTTGATCGTCATGTCGGGATCGGTGTCGGCGATCAGCGTCGGGGCCATGAAGTATCCAGGCGTGTCGAGCTTGAGCGGATCGGGTCCGCCGCTGGCGACGCGCCCGCCTTCTTCGATCGCCTTGCGGACATAGCGCAGATTCTGCTCGAACTGGCTCTCGCTCGACGCCGGGCCGACCTGGGTGTCGGCCGCCAGCGACGGGCCGACCTTGAGCGCCTTGGCACGCTCGGCGAGCGCGGCGACGAAGCGGTCGTGGATCGCATCCTCGACGATCACCCGGCTCGACGCGGTGCAGCGCTGCCCGGTCTGGAAGAAGCCGCCGTCGAGCGCGATCGCCACCGCCTTGTCGAGATCGGCGTCGGCGAGCACGACCAGCGGGTTCTTGCCGCCCATCTCGAGCTGCACCCGCGCCTGTCGCGTCATTGCGGCCATGCCGACCTTCGCGCCGACGCCCTGCGACCCGGTAAAGCTGATCGCGTCGACATGCGGGTGATCGACGATCGCCTGCCCGACGCCGCCCTGACCCAATACCATGTTGAACACACCGGGAGGTGCGCCGCATTCCTGGATGATGTCGGCGAGCGCGCTGGCGACCGCCGGCGTGACGTTGGCCGGCTTGATCACGACGGTGTTGCCGAAGGCGAGCGCGGGCGCAGCCTTCCACGCCGGAATCGCGATCGGGAAGTTCCACGGCGTGATCAGGCCGACCACGCCGACCGCCTCGCGATAGGTCGCGACGTCGAGTCCCGGCCGCGTCGATTCGAGCGTCAGGCCGTGACGGCGCAGCGCCTCACCCCCGAAATAGCGGAAGATGCGCGCGGCGCGCATTACTTCGCCCATGCCCTCGGCGCGGGTCTTTCCCTCTTCGCGCGCGAGCAGTTCGCCCAGCTCGGCGGCGCGCGCCATGATCGTCGCGGCGACCTTGTCGAGCAGGTCGGCGCGCACTTCGGGCGACGCGGCGGCCCAGCCGGGCTGCGCGGCGCGGGCGGCCTGCACCGCAGAATCGACTACCGCAGCATCGCCCGCAGCAAAGGTCGCGACGACCTCGTCCGTGTTCGACGGATTGCGGCTCTCCAGCGGGGTGTCGACCGCGACGCGCTCGCCATTGATCAGGTGGGTCAGCTTCATGATGCGCAGTTCCTGCAATTCAGAGTTCAGATCCGGTCGGCGAGCCCGCGACGCGCAAGGTCACGAACAAGAACACCGATTCCAATTTCCCATATGGGCGCATTTTTCGACGTCGTCACCGTATTCGCGAGCGTACCAAGCCGCGATGACGAGATTGTCACGCGATCGCCGACCTTGTGGGTGAAACCGCCGCCCGGCACATCGCGGTCCTGGGTCGGCGCAAAAAGGGTGCCGAGGAACAGGACGAAGCCGTCGGGATAGTGATGCTCGCTCATCGCCTGGGCCGCGATTTCCAGCGGGTCGCGGCTGATCTCGCTCATCCGGCTCGCGCCTTCCAGACGGAAGCCGTCAGTGCCCTCGATTGTCAGTGCGACATCGGCGCTGCGCACATCGTCGATGGCGAAGCCGCCATCGAACAGCCGGATGAAGGGCCCGAGCGCGCAGGACGCTGTATTGTCCTTGGCCTTGCCCAGCAGCAGCGCCGAACGCCCTTCGAAATCGCGCAAATTGACGTCGTTGCCCAGCATCGCGCCGACTGCCTCGCCCCGGCGCGATATCGCCAGCACGATTTCGGGCTCGGGATTGTTCCAGCTCGAATCCGACCGCACCCCGATCGGCGCGTCATGGCCGACCGCCGACAGGACCGGCGACTTGGTGAAGATCTCCGCATCCGGGCCGATCGCGACCTCCAGATATTGCGACCACATGCCGTCCTCGATCAACGCGGCCTTGAGCGATGCTGCTTCGGCCGAACCCGGCACGACCGACCGGATGCCGCCACCGATCCGCTCCTCCAGTCGCCCGCGAATCTCGGCGGCCTTGCTCGCATCGCCGCGCGCGCGCTCCTCGATCACGCGTTCGATCGCCGAGACCGCGAAGGTGACGCCGGCCGCCTTGATGCATTGCAGGTCGATCGGGGCAAGCAGGGCGACGCCGTCGGGCAGTTGCGGATCGGCGGCATCGAGGTCGGCGATGCGCTTGCCGAATTCTGGGCTGGTTAGGCCACGGTCGATTGCGCCAGCGACGGTTGCGACATGCGGGGTAAGGTCGAACAGCGCGCCATCTGCGATCAGCACCGGCACCGGGCCGTCGCCCAGATCGACCCGCCCGAGGAAGCGACCCGTCCGCCAATCGTCCGGCAATATGCCCGCAAGCGAGACGGCCATCGCGCTTCACCCCTCCGCCATCATTGTTCTTGATAGCGCTAACATCATGCTCCTATGAAGGTGTCAAGCATCGCGCGGAAAAAACGTCGATGCAGCTGCGGGGAAAGCCGCAGAGAGAAGGAGAAGAGGAGCGAGATGAAGGGTTTGGCCGCCTTGTTGGCGTTGGTAATCGCTGCGCCCGCTGTTGCGCAGCAGAGCACCGCGCGATTCGATTTCGTCGCCTATTCGGGCGACTCCGATGCGCGGCCTTTGCCTGCCGGGCATTATGCCAATCCCGTGCTGCCGGGCTTCCGCCCCGACCCGTCGATCGTGAAAGTGGGGCAGGATTTCTACCTCGTCACTTCGACCTTCGCCTGGTTCCCGGGCATCCCGGTCTATCACAGCCGCGACCTGATCAACTGGCGTCAGATCGGCAATGCGATCGACCGTCCGGAGATGCTCGATTTCACCGGACTCGCGCTGGATCGCGGCGTGTTCGCGCCGACCATCGATTATCATGACGGCACCTATTACATCCTCAACACCTGTGTGGGGTGCCGCGACAATTTCGTGCTGACCGCGAAGGACCCGGCGGGGCCGTGGAGCGGGCCGCACTGGCTCGACTTCGGCGGGATCGACCCGTCGATCTATTTCGAGGACGGGCGGGCGTGGATCGTCAATAACGACGCGCCGCCCGGAAGGCCCGAATATGACGGGCACCGCGCGCTGTGGATGCAGGAAATCGACCTGACCACCTTCAAGATGAAGGGGCCGCGCCACCTGCTGGTCGACAAGGGCGTCGACCCGTCGACCAAGCCGATCTGGGCAGAGGGGCCGCACATCTACAAGGTCGATGGCTGGTATTATCTCTCCGCCGCCGAGGGCGGTACCGCCGACCAGCATGCGCAGACTATCTATCGCTCGCGCAACCTGACCGGTCCCTATACCCCCGGCCCGGTCAACCCGATTCTCACGCAACGCGACCTGCCCGAGGATCGCCCGAACCCGGTCCAGGCGACCGGCCATGCCGATTTCGTGAAGCTGGACGATGGCAGCTGGTGGGCGGTGTTCCTCGCCACCCGCCCGTTCCGTGGGCAGGAAACGCTGCTGGGTCGCGAGACCTTCCTGTTGCCGGTGACGTGGAAGGATGGCTGGCCATCGATCCTGCCGCCGCGCACCCCGCTGCCCGCCAGCGCCGCGCGACCCAAGCTGCCCGTCTCCCCCTCGGGCGAACCCGCGTCCTGGGTGGAGGAGTTCGATACGCCGAAGCTCACGCAGGACTGGCTGATGCTGCGTACGCCCAAGGGGTCGCCGTGGTGGCGGATCGCCAGCGGGTCGTTGACGCTCGACGCGCGCCCGGTCGCCGCCGGCGCGCTCGCTCAGCCGAGTTATATCGGCAAGCGCATGCGGCACGCGAAGGCGAGCTGGACGACGCGGGTGACGTTCGATCCCAGAAGCGCTGCCGATCGCGCGGGTCTGCTCGCCGTGGCGGACGAAAATCACTTGATGTTCGCGGGGCTTGAGGGCGACAAGCTGGTCGTGCGGCGGCGAATTTCCAAGGATGAGCCTGAAAATGGCGTGGTGGTCGCATCGGTCCCGCGTGGCGGCGCGACGCAGGTCGATCTGAAGCTGAGCTTCGACAGGGGCGTGGCCCAGGCGGAATGGCGGCCGGTCGGCGATACCGCGTGGCGCAGCATCGCGCGCGACATCGATGTGTCGCGGCTCGCAACGATCCATGCCGGGCTGTTCATGGGGCTGGTCGTCGGTCCGCACGCGGCGTCGGGAACACCATGACCGATCCGGTGCGCGTCGTCATCGTCGGGGGCGGAACCGCAGGGTGGATGACCGCATCCGCCCTTGCGCGGTTCCTGCCGGGCGTGGCGGACGTGCGCCTGATCGAATCCGAGGAAATCGGGATCGTCGGCGTGGGGGAGGCGACGCTGCCGCACCTGCGCGCGTTCCTCCAGCGGCTCGGCATCGACGAGGCCGAGATGATGCGCGCCACCAACGCGACCTTCAAGCTGGGGATCGATTTCCGCGATTTCGGCAAGATCGGCGAGCGCTATGTCCACCCGTTCGGTGCCTATGGTGTGGACCTCGCCGGGGTCGGATTCCACCATTATTGGCTCGCGCGCGCGAGGAGGGCCTGCGCCACAGCATCGAGGATTATTCGCTGCCGATCATGGCGGCGCGCGCCAATCGCTTCGCCTTTCCGCCGGCGGATGGGGACTTTCTCGCCACGAGCTATGGCTGGGCGTATCAGTTCGATGCGACCAGGCTGGCGCCGATGCTGCGCGGCTATTCGGAGGCGCGCGGTGTCGTGCGGACCGAGGGTCGGGTGACCGGAGTCGAGCGCAACGGAGAGAACGGGGACGTCACGCAACTTGTGCTGGAAAGCGGCAAGCGCGTTGCGGGCGACCTGTTCATCGACTGCTCGGGCTTCCGCGCCTTGCTGATCGGCGGGGCGATGGATGCGGCGTGGGAGGATTGGTCGCGCTGGCTGCCCTGCGACCGCGCCGCCGCATTGCCGACGCAGAGCATGCCCGGCGCGATCGAGCCCTATACCCGCGCCACCGCGATGGGTGCGGGGTGGCGCTGGCACATCCCGCTGCAGCATCGCGTCGGCAACGGCTATGTCTTTTCGAGCAGCTTCCTGTCGGAGGATGCGGCGTGTGACGCGATCCTGGGCGCGGTCGAGGGCACGCCGCTGGTCGATCCGCGCGTGCTGCGCTTCCGGGCCGGGCGGCGGCGCGAGAGCTGGGTCGGCAATGTCGTCAGCATCGGGCTCGCCAGCGGGTTCCTCGAACCGCTCGAATCGACCAGCATCCATCTCGCGCAAATGGCGGTGATGCGGCTGATCGAGCTGTTCCCCGAACGGCAGATCGACCCCGCCGACCGCGCCGCGTTCAACGCGACGGTCGATTATGAATATGACCGCGTCCGCGACTTCCTGATCCTGCACTATCACGCCACGACGCGCGACGATTCGGACTTCTGGAACCATGTCCGCACGATGGAACTGCCCGACAGTCTCGCGGGCAAGCTGGAGCTGTGGCGCGAGAGCGGCCGGATCGAGCAATATGGCGAGGGGCTGTTCCTCGAACCCAGCTGGATCGCGGTCTATCTGGGGCAGGGTATGATGCCCGCGCGGCACGATCCGCGTGCCGACAATCCGTCGACTCCCGTACTGGCGAAGGCGCTCGACGATATCTCGCGCACGATCCGCGAGCGGGTCGACGCGATGCCCGATCATGAAGCTGCGATCCGTGCGCATGGCGCATGGGGGGACGGCGTGAGCGGCCCGGCCAGCGTCGCGGTGCTGGGCAGCGGCGTGGTCGCGCTGTCCGCCGCCATCGCCTTTCGCCGTGCATTGCCGACGGCGCGGATCACCCTCGTCGATCGTCCCGCCGATCCCCGGTCGCTGCTTGACCGGATCGGCGCGGCGACCATCGCGATCGACGGGTTCCACCGCGCGATCGGGCTGGACCAGCAGCTGTTCATTCGCCGCACCGGTGCGGTCGCGATCCGTCGCGTGACGCTGGACGGCATCGCGCTGGGCGCACCCGGCGCGATCCCGCATGTCGAGGGGGTCGCGCTGCACCAGCTCTGGCTGCGCAGCATCGCCGATCGACTCGATGCCGCGCCCGATTGGGCGGAGCTGACCGCGCCGGGGGCTGAGCCGTTCGGGGTGCGTTTCGACATGCCGGCCTATGTCGCGCTGCTTGCCGAAATGGCGGCGGCGCTGGGGATCGCACGGGGGAGGCCGATGAGGCCGAATTGCTGCTCGACTGCACGGCTCCGGGGAGCGACTGGACCGACGCCCCGCTACCGCGCCTGATCGCCGAAGCGATCCCGCCGGGCGGCCCCGAGGGCGAGACGCTGGCGACCGGTGCCGCCGTCGCGTGGCAGGCGCCGCCCTGGGGCTGGCGGCTGGAGCGGGGCGAGGGACTGCCCCCGGGCAGTCACCCGACGCCACGCACCGGCAACCGCATCGCACTCGGCGAAGCGGCGCTCGTCGCCGAGAGTTTCGACGGTCATGCGCTGTCCGCAGCCCATGCCGATATCCTGCGCGCGATCGAATTCATGCCGCACGCCGACCCGAGCGCGCGTGAGGCCGCCGAGTATAATCGTCGCACCGCCATTGCCCATCAGCGCCTGCTCGACTGGGCCATCGAGCGTTGGGGCGGCGTGCCGACCGTTGAACTCACCGCCTTCCGCGCGGGCTTTGTCGCACGCGGGCGCGTCCCCTATCGCGACTGGGATCCCGTCACCCCCGGCGAATGGGTCGGCTGGTGGTTCGCGCGCGGGGTTCGCCCCGCCCGCGTCGATCCCACGGCCCGCGCCGTCCCACACGACCAACTGATCCGCATCATGGAGAGGAATAGATGAAGCGTTTGATGCTCCTGGCGCTCGGCGCCGCGCTGGCCGCACCGCTGGCCGCGCAAGAAAGCCCGGTGAACCCCGAAATCTGGCCCAGCCCGACCTGGCCGCAGCGGACAGACAACGCTGTCGAGGCGAAGATCAAGGCGCTGATCGCCAAGATGAGCGTCGAGGAGAAGGTCGGCCAGATCGTCCAGGCGGACATCGCCAGCGTCACCCCGGCGGATGTGCGCACCTATCATCTCGGCTCGGTCCTCAACGGTGGCAGCAGCGGCCCCTATGGCGACGATTTCGCCGCTGCGCCCAAATGGCTCCAGCTTGCCGATGAATTCTACGAAGCGTCGGTCGACAAGAGCGGCGGGCGCGTCGGTGTGCCGATCATCTGGGGCACCGATGCGGTGCACGGCCACAGCAACATCATCGGCGCGACGCTGTTCCCCCACAATATCGGCCTCGGCGCGATGCGCGATCCGGACCTGATCGAGAAGATCGCGCAGGCGACCGCGCTGGAGATCCGCGCCACGGGTCAGGAATGGACCTTCGCCCCCACCGTCACCGTCCCGCGCGATTTCCGCTGGGGCCGCGCGTACGAGGGCTATTCGTCCGACCCCGATCTGGTCGCCTCTTATGTCGAGCGGATGGTGCGCGGGTTGCAGGGCCCGGGCAGCGGCACCAACCTGCTCAGCGGTCCCTATGTCCTCGCATCGACCAAGCATTTCCTCGCCGATGGCGGCACACATGAGGGGCGCGATCAGGGCGATGCGCGGATCAGCGAAGAGGAACTGCGCGACATCCACGGCGCCCCCTATATTCCCGCGATCGAGCAGGGTGTGGCGACGGTGATGGTCAGCTTCTCCAGCTGGAACGGCACCAAGATGACCGGGCACAAGGGGCTGCTGACCGATGTGCTGAAGAAACGCATGAATTTCGGAGGCTTCCTCGTCTCCGACTGGAACGCGCACGGCCAGGTCGAAGGCTGCACCAACGCTTCGTGCCCCAAGGCGGTCAATGCCGGGCTCGACATGTATATGGCACCCGACAGCTGGAAGCCGCTGTGGAACTCGCTGGTCGCCCAGGTGAAGTCGGGCGAGGTGCCGATGGCGCGGCTCGACGACGCCGTAGCGCGCATCCTGCGCGTCAAGATGCGGCTCGGTCTGTTCGAGGCCGGCAAACCCTCGACGCGCAAATATGCCGGCGACTGGTCGCTGCTCGGTCACGCCGATCACCGCGCGGTGGCGCGCGACGCAGTGCGCAAGTCGCTGGTGCTGCTCAAGAACAGTGGCGCGCTGTTGCCGGTGAAGGCAGGCGCGCATGTGCTGGTCGCCGGCGATGCCGCCGACGACATCGGCCGTCAGTCGGGCGGCTGGACGCTGACCTGGCAGGGCACGGGCGTTACGAACGAGCAATTCCCCGGAGCGACCTCGATCTGGAAGGGGCTGCAAAGTGCGGTGACCGCGACCGGCGGCAGCGCGGAGCTGGCGGCGGACGGCAAGTTCGCCAAGAAGCCCGATGTGGCGATCGTCGTGTTCGGCGAAACGCCCTATGCCGAGTTCCAGGGCGACCTGAAAACGCTCCAGCTGCGCCCCGAACTGCGCAAGCCCTATGAGACGATGAAGGCGCTCAAGGCGCAGGGGATTCCGGTGGTCGCGGTAATGGTCACCGGCCGCCCGCTGTTCATGAACCCGGAACTCAACGTCGCCGACGCCTTCGTCGTCGCCTGGCTGCCGGGATCGGAAGGCGGCGGCATCGCCGACCTGCTGGTCCAGCGCAAGGATCGCCGCGCGCCATATGACTTCACCGGCAAGCTGCCCGTCGCCTGGCCCGCCACCGCGCGCGCCGACGGTCCGACGTTGTTCCCGTTCGGCTATGGCCTGACTCTGGCCGGTGGCCCCGCTGCGTGGAAGCCGCTGTCTGAGGATAGCGGGGTCGCCGATGAGGATGCCGGCCATGTCTATTTCGCGGGCGGCGTTCCGGCCGCGTCATGGTCGCTGCTCGTCTATGGCGACCCGGCGGATTCGACGCGGATCACCACCGTGCCATCGGTCGCGGCGAGCGGGCGGGTCCGCGTGACCGCAGTCGACCATGTCGTGCAGGAAGGCGCACGGCGCTTTGCCATCACATCGGGCAATGCCGATGTCGCGCTCGCGACCCAGGCACCGCTCGATTTGACGCGCGAGACCAATGGCGACGTCATGCTGGTCGCGACCATGCGCGTCGATGCCAAGCCCGCTGGGCCGCTTCACTTTCGCATCGGCAATGCTGCGGTCCGCGCGACCCCGATCGAAGGGGCGAAGCCGGGAGACTGGGTGAGCTACGGCGTCCCGCTCAAATGCTTCGCCGCGGGCGGGACGAATCTGGGCCGGGTCGAGGCTCCGTTCGTGCTGCGCAGCGAAGGCGCGTTTACGTTCAGCCTGTCGCGCGTCGCGCTGGGGACGGCGGCGGACCGGGTGGTCGGTTGCCCCTGACCATTCCTTCTCGTCACCCCGGCTCAAGGCCGGGGTGACGAAACTCTAACCCTGCCGAACCATCGCCGCGATCTGGTCGGCGTGGCCGGGCAACTGTCCTGCCACATCGGCATAGGTCGCGGCGATGTGGCGCATCGCGGCGGTCACTCGCGCATCGTCCATCGAATCGACCAGCGGGTCGTGCCCCTCGGGGATGATGCGCTGGCCGAGCAGCACCGCGACCCAGCTCGGCACGCCGAACAGGTCATGGTCGTACCGGCGGATGCGCCCGCGCTCGCGCCACAGCTCGAGCTTGGCGGCGAGGCTGTCGGGGACGGTCATCTCGCCGACATGCCGCCAGAAATCGGTGTCGCGCCGCTCCGTCGCCTTGTAATGTAGCACGATGAAATCGCGCACATATTCATACGCTTCATGCATCAGCCGGTTATATTCGTTGCGCCCCGCCGAACCCATGTTCCGGTCCGGGAACAGCCACATCAGCTTCGATATGCCGGTCTGGATCAGGTGGATGCTGGTCGATTCGAGCGGCTCGACGAACCCGGCGGACAGGCCGAGCGCGACGACATTCCCCTCCCATTGCCGCTCGCGCACGCCCGCCGTGAACGACAGGCCGCGCGGTGCGTCGGTCGCGGGGGCGTCTAGGTTTGCCAGCAGCGTCTCGCGCGCCGCCTCCTCGCTGCCGAACGCGCTCGCATAGACGATGCCGTTGCCGGTGCGGTGCTGCAGCGGGATGCGCCATTGCCAGCCAAAGTCGTGCGCGGTGGCGCGGGTCAGCGGGGTCAGCGGATCGGCACGCTCGCACGGCACCGCGATCGCGCGGTCGCACGGCAGCCAGTTCGACCAGTCGCGATAGCCGACCCCCAAAGCGTCGCCGAGCAACAGGCTGCGAAACCCGGAACAATCGATGAAGAAATCGCCCGCGACCCGGCGGCCATCGTCGAGCAGCACCGCCGCGACATGGCCGGTCTCGCCGTGGCGCTCGACCGACGCGATCTTTCCCTCGACGCGCGCGACGCCGCCCGCTTCGGCCCGGCGGCGCAGGAACGTGGCGTAGAGACCCGCATCGAAATGATAGGCATAGGCAAGCCCGCCCAGCGGTGAACGCGGGTCGGGGGCGGGATGCGCGAAGCGGTCGCGCCGCGCCGCCTGGGCCGCCATCCAATAGTCCTCAAGGTCCCCGATGCGGTGCTTCAGCCAATATTGGTGGAAGGCGACGCCCTCGAAATCATGCCCCAGTTCGCCGAACGGGTGCAGGTAGCGGTCGCCCTTGCGCGCCCAGTTGACGAATTCGATGCCCAGCTTGATCGTCGCGCCGGTTGCGCGCACGAACTCGCGTTCGTCGATGCCCAGCCGATGGTTGAACTCGCGGATCGGCGGGATCGTCGCCTCGCCGACCCCCACCGTTCCGATCGCATCGGATTCGACCAAAGTGATTTGGCGCTTGCCGTCATTGAGGAAGCGCGCGGCGGCGGCGGCCGCCATCCATCCGGCGGTGCCGCCGCCGACGATGACGATGCTGGAAACCGGATCGGTCATGGCGCTGCGCTACCAGCTTCCCGCCACCGCCGCGACATTCAGTTGCCCGACGGGTTCAGCACCGCCTCTTCGCGGATGACATAGACCGGCCCGACCTCGATCTCCTGCCGTGCACCGCCGGTGTGGAGCGACAGCTGGCCGGCACCCTTGGCGATGTCCATCGGGGCCTGTGTGCGGAACTGATAGAGTCGCCAGTTCGGCCCGACCTGGACCTGCTTGTCGAGGAAACCGTCATAGGGCGCGGCGTTCTTCTGGATGCGCACCGACAACAGTCCCTGACCGTCCGCCGTGCCCGCCGACAGCGCGCGCGCGAGCACCGCGACGAGCAGGACGTCGCCGTCCTTGATCTCCTCGTTCAGCGCGATGCTCGCGCCCGAGGCATAGGGCGCGGGTCCGGCGGTTGCGACGGTGAACAGCGTGCCGACGCGGCCATAGACATTGGTCACCGTCGCCTTGGTCGTCTGGCCCGCGCCGTGGAATCCCCAGTCGCGATTGGCGGGATCGTTGAGCATCCTGCCCTTGTCCTTGAGCTGCGGCGGCAGCTCGGGATCGGGCGCGGCGGCGGTCTCGACGCGCTTCACCGTGCGGATGCTGGTCGCGCCCTCGACGATGATCACCTGGCCGATCTCGATGGTCTGCTTGGCCCCGGCGAGTTGGAGGCCGACCACCGCCTGTCCGGTCGGCAGCGCCTTGTCCGATCGTGCGGTGACTTCGTACAGCGCCCATTCGCTGCCGATGTCGAGCACCGTGTCGCCAAAGCCGGCATAGGGCGCGGCATTCTGCTGGAAGCGCACGCCGATCTTGCCCTTGCCGCCGGGAGCCTCGGACTTCAGTGTCCGGGCGTAGAAGGCGACGGTCACGTCGCGCCCGGCCGCGATCCCGCGCCGGATCGGCACGTTCGCGCCGCTGTCATAGATATTGGCGCCGGCGCGCGGCACATCGACTCGCACGGCGGCACCGCCACCCGGGATCGACGGGTCCTGCACGTTCTTCGTCTTCTGCTCGGCGCCGTAAAAGGCCCAGTCCATGCGCGACGGATCGTTGATCAGCGTGCCGGGCAGCGCATCGTCGAGCGCCTGAAGCTCGGCCGTTGGCTGGTCCTGCGCCATGACCGCGGTGGGGAGCAGTGCGGCCAGGGCGACCGCAGCGATCAGAACCCGCTTCATTCCGGCAGCCCCATCGCGCCGCGCAGACCGGGAAGCCATTGCTTCTTCTCCTTGTCATAGAATGGGAAGGTGTTGCTGTACGCCCAGGCGCACATGCCGATGTCCATTGGCCCGAACGCTGCAGTGACCGCGCGGTGGTACGCGACGCGCTGATCCAGGCTGGTGGTTGTGTGCGCCCCGGTTTCGCCCATGAACGGCGTCTTGCCCGTGCGCGCGATATAGGCGCGGATCTTCTCGACATCGCGCTTCAGCCGGATCGCATCCTCTGCGGTGCCATAGGTGCGTCCGACCGGCGGGGCGGGGTTGACCCAGCTCGCGCCCTGATGGGTGAAGTCGAACGGCTCATAGTAGTGGAAGGTCGGGACGATATGGGGATCGTCGGGCAGCGGCAGCGTCGCCAGACTGTCGATCCCGCTCCACAGTTCGCCGCCGATGATGACCGGCCGATCCGGGTTGGTTTCACGGATCGCCTTCAGCGCCGGCGTCAGCACCGCCAGCAGATTGCTGTGGTCGAACTTTTCGTGCGGCTCGTTCTCGATCTCGAACCACACATGGTCGCGCGGCATGTCGGCAAAGCGCGCCGCGATCTGCCGCCACATCGCCGCCAGCTGCGGCGCGCTGCCCAGCGGATCCTTGTGGATCGCGCCGAAATGATGGCTGTTGAGGATGACGTTGAGCCCCGCAGCGCGCGCTTGTTCGACGGCGGTGCGGATGCGCTTCATATAGGCTTCGTCGATCTTGAAGTCCGGCCCCGACCCGGCATGCGTGTCCCAGCGGACGGGCAGGCGCACCGTCTTGAACCCGGCCCTGGCGATGATCGCCATATCGTCATCGGCCAGCGGCTTGCCACCCCAGGCGGATTCGGCCGGCGGCTCGAACGTGTTGCCGATGTTGATGCAGACGCCGACCGGCAATTTGTCGGTGCGGGCGGGAACCGCTTGCGGTGTGGCGGTCAACAGGGCGGCGAGCGCCAACGGGCCCATCATGCGCATCTCTCCTCGTCGATCCGGCCACTAGCGGGCCGTATTGGAATAGATTGGTAGCGCTATCAGACAACGCTGGTCAATCGGGCTTTTATGAGACGGTTTGGATATTACGGAAGGCGCACGGCACCCGCCTCACGCAGCGCCGCGATGCTCGGAAAACCGTCGACCGCCATCAGCAGATCAGCCTCGGCCAGGATCGATCGCAGCACATGCGCTGCCCCCTCGGCGCCGCCGAGCGCGAGGCCGTAGCAATAGGGGCGACCCACGCCGACCGCAGTTGCGCCCAGCGCCAGCGCCTTGGCGACGTCGCTGCCGGAGCGGATGCCTGAATCGAACAGCACCGGCACAGTGTCCGCCGCCGCGACCACATCGGGCAACAGGTCGATCGCCGCGATTCCGCCATTGGCCTGCCGCCCGCCATGATTGGAGCAATAGATGCCGTCCGCCCCCTCGTCGATCGCGCGGCGCGCATCGTCGGGGTGGCAAATGCCCTTGAGCACGATCGGGAGCTTGGTCAGCGACCGCAGCCACTTCATGTCGGCCCAGGTCAGCACCCGCCCGAACGTCGCCGCCCAGGTCATCACCGCCGCGCGCGGGTCCTCCGCCGCGGGCTTGGCAAGCATCTTCCGGAAACGCGGATCGGACCAGTAATTCGACAGGACATGCCCGCGCAACTGCGGAAAGTTTGCGGTGTTGAGGTCGCGCGGCCGCCAGCCGGTCACCCAGGTGTCGAGCGTCACGACGATCGCCTTGTACCCCGCCGCCTCGGCGCGGCTGACCAGACTCGCGGCGAGTTCTGGGTCCTTGGGCGTGTAGAGTTGGAACATCCCCGGCGTGTCGCCCATCGCGGCGGCGACATCCTCCAGCGGGTCGTTGGTCAGCGTGGAGACGGTGAGCGGCACGCCGGTCAGCGCGGCGGCGCGCGCCGCGGCGATGTCGCCATGCCCGTCCTGCGTGCACATGCCCGCCACGCCTACCGGGGCCATGAACAGCGGGGAGGGGAGCTTCAATCCGAACAGATCGACCGACAGGTCGCGGGTCGAACAATCGACCATCATCCGCGGCACGATGCCCCAATGGCGAAAGGCGTCGGCATTGGCGCGCTGCGTCTGCTCGTCACCGCATCCGCCCTGGACATAGGATAGCAAGGACGGCGCCATTGCGGCCTCGGCGCGCTTCTCAAGGGTCGCGAAATCGACCGGGATCGTCGGCACCACGCCCTGCAACCCCGCGCCATAGATCGCATGCTGATAGTCGCCGAAATGCGGCATCGAATCCTCCCCCGGGGCTTCCGCTTCGCGCGGAATGACTGGTGCCCGGCTGGGGTCGAAGCTAACGCCAAGCCTCGACGTTTAGAAGTCACACCCATTCCGACCTTGATCTTTTGGCGAAGATCCGTATCGGGGGAGCGACAAAATAGCGGGATTGAGCCCGCCAGGCATACGAGTGCGTGACGCACCACGGGGCCGTGGAATGGGAAGGGATCCTATGTCTGCGGCTTATCAACTATCCTCCTGCATCGAATGGCAGTTCGCCGACGCCGGCGCGCTCGATGCGCGCGTGCGGGCGGCCAAGGCGGCCGGCTTTGCGCTGGCCGAATTCCACCTGTGGCGCGACAAGCCGATCGATGCGCTCGCCGCCGCGCTCGACGAAACCGGCGTGCGGCTCACCAGCCTGTGCGTCGACCCGCGCCGCTCGATCGTCGACCCGGCGCAGCGCGATGAGATGGTCACAGCGGTGCGCGAAACGATCGCCGCGACCGAGATTCTCGGCAAGCCGAACCTGATCGTCGCCTCGGGCTTCCGGGTCGAGGGGATGAGCGAGGAAGAGCATTTCGCCAATGCCGTCACCGCCCTGCGCGCGGCGGCGGATGCGGCGGAGGAGGCGGGCGTCATGCTGCTGCTCGAGCCGCTCAACACGCAATTGTTTGCCACCATGTATCTCGTCAGCACCAAGCTCGGCCTCGATCTGGTCGAAGCGGTGGGCAGTCCGAACCTGCGCTTGCTGTACGATGTCTGGCACAGCGCCGTGATGGGCGAGGACATGGCGGAGGTGCTGGCGGGCCGCATTCACCTCGTCGCGCATGTGCAGGTCGCCGACATGCCCGACCGCAACGAGCCGGGCACCGGCAACCTCGACTGGACCAAGGTCACGCGCACGCTGCGCGACATTGGCTACACCGGCGCCATCGGCCTCGAATATTTCCCGACCATGCCGATGGACCGGTCGCTGGCCCAGTCGCAGCGGATGCTCGCCGACTGACGCCCGCCGGGCCGAGCCTCCTACCGCCGTCGCCGACGGCGCATTATTCAGATGGACGACGCGATGAACCTCGATCGGATTGCGATCAGCCTGGACCTGATCAACCGCCACTATCAGGAGCCGAACCGCAACCGGTTCGAGAGCCGCTATTTCTGGGAAGAACTCTATCCGCTGATCCGCGCGAGCGGGTTTCGATCGATCGAGATCCCCTATGAGCCGGTCTGGCAGTTTGGCGGGCGCAGCGGCGTTCCGATGAACCGCTATTGCATCAACACCAAATATGAGTCGGCCGCCAACTATCGGGCCGTGCTGGCCGACAGCGGCATCGACCAGGTCGCGGGCGTGACGTTCGACCCCAATTTGTTCATGCGGAACGACAATCTCGATTTCTTCTTCGGCGCGAGCGGACATTTCGCGGGCGAGGCGCTGGCGCACGCCGCCGATCTGGGGGCCGACTATTTCGCGATCAGCCCGTCGCCCTGTTACGGGCGCGTCGCGCACTATCACCCCGATATCGAGGCTAAGCGCGCGACCTTTACCGAGCGGACCCTCCAGTTGCTGGGCGGTTTGGCGGAAAAGGCGGACGCAGCGGGCGTCACCCTGGTGCTGCGCAATGAATATTGGAGCCTGTTCCGTGGCGAGGATGTCCGGCCCTTGCTCGACGCGCTGCCCGACAGCGTGAAGCTCGACGTCGATGTGGCGAGCCTGACGATCGCCGGCGTCGATCCAGCGGCGTTCATCGAAGCGCAGCAGGGCCGCATCGGCTGTGTGCACCTCACCGACACCCAATTCGTCGATCCGGGCGATGTGTGGAAAAGCGCGAACCCTGAATTCCCGGCGCAGCGCGCGACGCAGGTATTCCGCGATCCGGGCACCGGCAATGTCGATCTGGCCGGCGTGGTTCGGCTGCTCGATCGCCTGAACTACACCGGCCCGGTCGTGTGCAGCGCGCGTCAGACCCGCGATCCCTTCCGCGCGCTGCTGCGCACCCGCGCCCTTCTCAACCAGTTGCAGAACTAAGTCGGACGGAGCCTCCGCCATGCCCAATATCCGCTACGCCAACATGTGCCATTGGAAGACCATTCCGTATCGGCAGATCGACAATTTTCGCGAATTTTATTATGAGGATAAGACGAATACCGCCTATTATTCGGACTGGGACACCATCCTGAAATACCAGTCGGCGCTGGGGTTCGAGGGGATCGAGATCGCACCCTGGGATCTGGCGGATATCCTCCCGCTGTTCGGATCGCCCGAGAAGTTCACAGCCTTCGCGAAGGAACGCGGGGTCGAGGTGATCGGCATGTTCCATGGCGCCCATGCCTCGCACGACGCCGGCCATTTCGACGAAGCCGTGCGGGCCGGCCGGGAGGCGGTGGACACGATCGTCAAGTTCGGCGGCACCTACATGAACACCTGTCCGACGCAGAATTATTGCGGGACCGGGCCGCTGAGCCGGGACGAAGTGCAGCAATGCGCAAAGGTGATGAACGAGATCGGTCGCTATGCCACCGATCACGGCGTCAAGATCGGCCTGCACAACGAGTTTTTCTGTGCGATCAACATCGAGAACCACCGCGAGCTGATCGAATCGACTGACCCGAAGCTGGTGCATTATTGCATCGACACGGCCCAGATTTCGATCATGGGCGAAGACCTGCTGACCTTCTACAATGACTATCACGACCGGATCAGCACCTTCCACCTCAAGGACACCGGCTCGGCGCGCCAGCCCGACAGCGTCCGCTACGCACGCGATCCCGAGATTACCGACGATGGCACACGCTGGTTCTGGGAGCCGGGTCTGGGTGAACTCGATCTCAAGGGACTGTACCGGCTGCTCAAGCAGCACGCGTTCAAGGGCTGGATGTCGATCGAGTATGACGGCTCGCCCGATCTCCTCGCCTCCATGGCGCTGACCCGCTACCACCTCGATAACGAGTTGCGGCCCATCTACGATTGAGCGGTGATGGCCCGGCGCGACAACAGGGTCCGTCGGGCGGGGGGCGTGTACGGGATGACCGGCTGATTGGCGCCCCGCGCTGGACAAACATAACGAATACGAATCGCCGTTTACACTACCATAGAACCGCTGCTTGGCGACGGCTATCGACATGCGCCGCACTGCGGCGCCGCTGGCCCTGTGAAAAGCAAAGGTTGGCCCAAGCGGATCGTCCGCTTTGCGAAGGCAAGGCAATGAAGCGGACCTCTATACGGATATTTCCACCCCGTTGGCTGTGACCGGGCGCGCCCCGGGCGTCCCTAATCAAGTTGCATGCACCTGCCCCCCGCCCCGCAACAGGTGGCATGCCAACTCTAATAAAATGCGAATTTGCCCCTCGAGTGAAGCCAACGTGGGGACGGTTTTGCTTGTCGCTGTCGAGTGTATCCTTGATGTCTTACTCGTGCGGCAGCTTCTCAAGTTGCTCCGCTGGCTTCGCTCCATCCCAGCCCAAGCGACTTCTGAACCGCGACGTAGCTGGCAGTGAGCGCTGCGACGGCGCTGCGCAGGTTGGCCTCTGCGAGCAGACGCTGGCGCTCGGCGTCGAGGCTGTCGCCCAGCGAAATGACGCCACGCTCGTAGCGCTGCCGCATGAGCGCGGCCGACTGCTCTGCCGACCGACTGATCTCGGCGAGGGCGGCGACGGTGCGCCTTTGCTGTGCGAAGCGGGAGAGTGACGTCTCGGCGTCCTGCAGCGCGCCGAGCACGACCTGCCGATACTGCGCCTCGGCCTCGTCGCGGCCGGCGCGGGTCTGCGCGATCGCAGCCGACGTTCGCCCGAAGTCGAGCAGGCCCCACTGGAGCTGGGGGACGGCAATCTTCGAGATGTTGCCGAGGTCGACCAGGTCTCCGATCGTCGTTCCACCGATACCGAGGATTCCCATGAAGCTGATCTTGGGAAAACGGGCCGCTTCGGCCACTCCGATGCGCGCCGTCGCGGCCGCTAGGTTGCGCTCGGCAGCGCGGATGTCCGGCCGGCGGCGGAGGAGCGAGACAGGATCGCCGATGGCGACGCTGTCCGGCGGCAGCGGAATGTCCCGCGGAGGCGCCAACAGCGGATCGAGCGATCCCGGCGCCTCACCCGCAAGCGCGGCCAGCGCGTTGAGGTAGATCTCGATCTCGGCTTCGGCAGCGGCGAGATCACTGCTCGTTGCCTGCACGGCGCGGTCCGCCTGGCCGACGGTGAAGGCCGGAACCGTGCCCCGCCGGAAGCGCTGCTGCGCAAGCTCGAGCTGCTGCTGCTGGAGCTCGAGGGCGCGGTGCAGGGCGGCGGCGCGCTGCTGCCGGTCGCGAAGGTTGGTGTAGGTTTGCGCCACTTCCGCGGTCAGCTGGACCTGCGCGTCCGCCGCGTTGTAGGCGGCCGCGGCGGCCAGCGCATTGGCCGCCTCGATTGTTCGCACCTGCCCGCCGGCAAGGTCGATCTCCCAGTTGGCGTTCAGCCCCAGATTGTAGAACCGCAGGGATGTGTCCTGGTCCTGTGCCGACGGCGCCGGAGCCGGAGCTGGCGTTGGCGTCGGCGTTGGGGTGCCTCCCTGGCCTGACTGGAGGTCGATCCCGGGGAGATCGGCGAACACGGCTGTCCCTTGAGCGCCCGCAGTCGGAAAGAGGTTGCCGCGCTCCTGACGAACCGACGCTCGGGTCTGGCGGATTCTCGCTTGCGCGGCCTCCAAAGAAGGGTTGGCCGCAAGCACGCGCCGCTCAAGCTCGTCCAGCACCGGGTCCTGAAGCGTCGTCCACCAGGTGGCGACGGCCGGCTCGTTCGGTACCGCACCTGGTGCCTGACGGGCAAACGTGGCTTTGGGGGTGGCGCGGCCGAGCTCCGGCGGTCCAGCATAATCCGGGCCGACGACGCATCCGGCGAGGAGCAGTGGAGAAAGGATGAGAAATCGGAACTTGGACATTTGAGCCTCAGTGCATGGAAAGCGACAGCCCCTTGGGCAGCGGACGAAGGAACAATACGAGCGGAACGGTCAGGAGCGTCAGCAAGCCCATTCCCCAAAAGATGTCGTTGTAGGTCATCACGAAGGCCTGCTGCTGGATGGTTCCGGCGAGCGACTGAAAGGCTGCCTCCATGCTTCCGAGTGAATGCGCGAGCCCTCCAAGATAGTCCTGGACCTGCCACTGGTTGGCCGGCAGCGTCTCTTCGATGCGGCGGCTGTGGAGCCACATGCGCTGGTCCTGGAATGAAGCCAGCGCTGCCAGGGCGAATGACCCTCCCAGGTTCCGGGCGGCATTGAAGATGCCCGATGCGTCGCCTGCGTCCTCCTTGCTTACCGACGCGATCGTCGCCTGATTCAAGAAGAGCATGGTCAGGATCATGCCCACTCCGCGTATCAGCTGTCCTTGCGTGAAAGCTTCGCCGCCTGATTCTGCTGTTAAGCTGGTGCTTACGAAACAGCTGATGGCCATGATCGCCAACCCAGCGCCGACAGCGATCCTGATGTCGATCAGCCGGATCATGAAAGGAATGAACGGCATCAACAGGAAGGCAGGAACACCCATGAGGAAGATGACCTGCCCTGTCTGGAGGGCATTATAGTCAGCGATCAGCGCCAGGAACTGCGGAATGACGAACATCGAGCCGTACATCACCATTCCCAGCGCCAGCGCCATGACGACGACGCTGCCGAACTGACGACTGAGGACCAGCCGAAGCTTCAACACAGGCCTTGCCGCCCAGAGCTGCCCGATTCCCAACAGCACAAAGCCGACCACCGTCACAATCGTCAGCTGGACGATGAGCGGCGACTCGAACCATTCCTCGCGATGGCCCTCTTCAAGCACGACGGTCAGCCCTCCCAGGCCGAGGATCATGCCGATGATGCCGAGCCAGTCCGCCTCGCGCAGATATACCCAGTTCGTTCGTTCGTGCGGAAGGCCGAGCAGCAGGAGCAGCAGCAGCAGCGCGCAAACGGGTACGTTGACGAAGAAGGCGTAATGCCAGCTTAGATTCTCGGTCAGCCATCCGCCCAGAAGCGGGCCCAGAACCGGCCCCAGGATCACGGTCATCCCGAACAGGGCCATCCCGATTGGCTGCTGGTGTGGCGGAAGGCGCTTGGCAACGATCGTCATCGCGGTTGGGATCAACAACCCTCCCATCAGGCCCTGACCAGTGCGGCCTATGATCATCGTCGTCAGGTCCGTCGCGACGCCGCACAGGATCGAAAAGCCGGTAAAGGCAGTCACGGCGATAAGAAGCAGGGTCCTCAGTCCGAGAAGACGCTCGAGCCAGGCGCTCAATGGAATGACGACGATCTCGGCGACGAGAAAAGAGGTCGCGATCCAGGTTCCCTCGGTGCCGGTTGCGCCGATCTCGCCCTGGATCGTGGGCAGCGCCGAGTTGACGATAGAGATGTCCAGGGTCGCGAGCAGCGCCCCCAGCGCGCCCGCGGCCACGGCAATCCACGCCGTCGCGTCGGCTCTCTCAGGACGCGCTGCACCTGCGGGAGCTGCGGCTGTCGCCACCGCTTAACGCTCCCGGCTCGTGGCCCGTCAGAATCCTGTCCAGCTCTCCTTTGGCCGACCGTGTGTCGACGGTGACTTCCACCGACATTCCCGGGACGAGGAGTCGCCGCACTGCGGGAGGCGCGTCGATCGCTATGCGAACTGGCACGCGCTGCACGATTTTCGTGAAGTTGCCGGTCGCGTTCTGCGGCGGAAGGACGGAGAACTGCGCGCCGGTACCCGGAGCAAAGCTTGCCACGCGCCCGGTGAGCTCAACGCCGGGAAGCGCATCCACCTCGATGCTGACCGGCTGGCCGACCCGCATGAGGCCGAGTTGGGTCTCCTTGAAGTTCGCCTCGATGAACAAGCGGTCGACGGGCACCAAGGTCATCAGTCGGGTGCCGGGCTGGACGAACTGCCCGACGCGAACAGCGAGGTCACCGACCCGGCCGCTGATGGCCGCCCTGAGCAGGGTCGACTCCACGTTAAGGCGAGCAGCGGCGAGTTGCGCCCGCGCGGAGTCGGCCTGCGATTGAGCCTGCCGGATCTGCGCGCCGAGCGTGCCGACCCGCCGCTGCGCGCCAACCAGGCCTGCTCGTGCAGCATCGGCCCGCTCGCGTGCCTGTCTGGCCTGTGTCTGGAGTTGGGCGAGCCGTTCGCGCGGCTCGGCGCCGGATTCGGCAAGAGGCTGGTAGCGCGCGACCTGCTGCGCCGCGAACGCGGCTTCGGCGCGTGCGGCGTCGAGTTGCGCCTGCGCCTGTGCGATCGCGGCCTGCTGCTCCGCAATCTGGGACCGCGTGGTGTCGGCCGTCGCTGTGGCCGCGCCGATCTGGCTGGTGATCTGCTCGGATTGCGCTCGATACTCACGCGGGTCGAGTTCGGCCAGTGGTTGGCCCTGCCGAACCGTTTGGTTCTCGGTAACCAGGACGCGCTCGACATAGCCGGCGATCTTCGGCGCCACGACAACCGAGTCTGCGGCAATGTACGCGTTATCGGTGCCCTGCATGTATATTCCGCGGCTCTGGCGATCGGAATACCAGATGAGGCCGGCAACGAGGACCGCGACTGCGCCAATGAGCAGCGCCAGCCGCACCCGTGGCGACTTGAGCGGGGAACTCCGGCGCTCTCCGGTGTTTTCAGTTTCTGCCGCCGCGACTGTCGATTGATCGGCCATGCCAGGATTCGTCCACTTCCGGGATTGAGGCGCGCGCCCTTGCCACACCGACTGAAACTAAGGCAATACCGTATTATATGGAACCTCACGAACAGCGTTTACGATCGATTGCCACGACTTTCGGCTGGACGTGGTACAGGATGCGGCGTTTGATCGACGCGCATCTCGCCGCTCACGGCGCATCGATGGCCCGGCTGAAGCTTCTTGCTTTCCTTGTGGAGCAGCCGCGCCGATCGACCGACATCGCCAGCTTTTTCGATCATGCGCCACGTACTGTGACCCAGGCGATCGACTCGCTTGAGCAGGCTGGCCTGGTCACGCGGTTGCCGGTCCCCGGCGACCGTCGTGCCAAGCTCGTGCAGATCACGGATGCCGGCAGGGCGATGCTGGAACAGGGCATGCCGCTCTACGACGGCATTGTGGCCCAGACCTTCGGCAGCCTGACCGTGGAAGAGCTTGCGGGATTGGACGGCGCTATCGCGCACCTCAGCCGGATCGTGGACGGGCTCGAAGACGAGGCCGGCTTCCGACAGGGTCCGAGCGCCACTCGCGCGGTGGAGAGCCGTGGCTAATCAAGACCTGGTGAACGAGCCTGACAGCGCTGCGCTGAAGGAGCGGGAGCGTTTCGCTCAGATCGCGGTTCTGTTCGGGCGCCACGGCCTCAAGGGCTTGGCCGCGCGCCTCGGCCTGGGGTCCGCCCGCGACGAGCCGATTGAATATGCCCGCCCGGAAGCCGTGGTCGCGCTACTGCGCGACATCGGCCCGGTTGCGGTCAAGTTCGGCCAGATCCTCGCGATGCGCGGCGACCTGCTGGAGCCGGAATGGATCGCGGCGCTCTCGAAGCTGCAGGACCGGGTTCCACCACTGCCGTTCGCCACCGTGCTTCCGCTCATCGAGGAAGCGATCGGCGGGCCGATTGGGAACTGCTTCAGCCATTTCGACGAGAAGGCGATCGCAGCGGCCTCGATCGCCCAGGTCCACGCCGCGACTCTGCTCGACGGGCGGGACGTCATCGTCAAGGTTCGCCGCCCAGGGATCGAGCGGATCGTCGATGCTGACCTGCGGCTCTTACGGCGCCTAGCGCGCATTGCCGAGCGCCGCATTCCCGAGATCGCGCGGCTGAAGCCGGATGAGCTGCTGCGCCACTTCGCCGAAAGCCTCGACCGCGAGATGGACCTCAGCGCCGAAGCTCGCTCCAGCGATTCGATCGGCGCTTTCCTCAAGGACCTGGGCGTTCGAACCGCCCGCTTCGACTGGGAACTGTCTGGCAGGCGCGTCAATATCCAGGAGCGGTTTCGCGGCATCCCGGCGAGCGACCTGGAGGCGGCGCGCCGCGCCAATCTCGATCTCACCGCGCTGGCCAGCACCTATGCCCAGGTGGTGCTGCGCATGATCATCATCAACGGTCACTTCCATGCCGACCCTCATCCGGGGAACGTGTTCTTCCTAGAGGACGGAGCGCTCGGGCTCATCGACTTCGGGGCGGTGGGAACGCTGCTTCCGAAACGGCGCGAGGAACTGGTCCGGCTCGGGCTGGCAATCGCGTCGGAGGACACCGCCGGAGTCGTCGACATTCTCATGCTTTGGGCGGGCGATCCGGACGTCGACCGGATCAGGCTGGAAGAGGCCCTTGCCGAGTTGATCGACCGCTTCAGCAACGTCCTGCTCGAACAGATCGACCTTGGCGACATCTTCCAGCGGGTTTTTGCGCTCCTGCGCGAGTTTCATCTCGCCCTCCCTCCCGATCTGGCCCTGGTGCTCCGTACCCTGCTTACGGCCGAGGGCTTCGTCCGGCGCATCGATCCGTCGTTCGACATGACTCGCGAACTCGCTCCCCTTGCCAGGGAGTTGATGCGGGAGCGGACCAGCCCGGCACGGCTACGCGGCGAAGCGGGCAAGCTGCTCGCCGCGCTGGGGAGAGCGGCGCTATCGACGCCGAGCCTCGTGGGGCAGATTGAGAAGGTCGCCCGAACCGGTACGATCCCGATCAGCATCGCCCCCCGAGACCTCGAGCGGTTGCGCGGTGGGGGGCGGGGCAGCGGCGGCAATCCGCAGCTTTATCCGGCGGCACTCGCGATATGCGCGGCCATCGTCTTTACCTCCGAGCCGCGGCTGGCGGCGCTGCTCGCGCTGCTTTCCGTGGCCCTGGCCATTGCGGACTGGCTGAGGCGGCGGCGATGAGTCCGAGGCGATGTTAAAGCGCTTCTGAGCTGATTGGAATTGCGCGGGGTGAGGTGACATTCCGGATAGTCGGTCACGCTGTTCCCGACCTAGTGCGAGGTAATGCGGCGTTCGGCATCGACAACCATCTTTTAAGCCTCACCGTCCCGGATTTCCGCCCGTGAACAATCCCATTCTGTCTGGGCAAGATCCGCTCTGCGGCACCCTCGCGTTTCTTTCGCGCGTGAGATGCTCCTGAAGGCGTTGAGGTCGTAAGCTGCAGAACATCCCTCGATGAAGTCATTAGCTCCCATCGAGGTCCGCTATCGGCACTCGCCGCGACTTCCGCCACTGCCCGTCTCTGGCGCAAAGCGGCCGCCAAAACTGGCTATTGAAGTATCATTCCGCGATGATCGCCGCTTGCAACATGCCGGCATAGAGGCGGCGGTCCTCAGGCACGGCGCGGCGGCAGTCGACGGTATTTGGCGCCCCGCTCTGGATAAACATAACGAATATGTATCGCCCCTTGCACTACTATAGAGTCGCCGCTCTACGCCGGTTCCCGGTTTACACCGCATTGCGGTGCCGCTGACACTATGAGGGGCAAACGCAGGCCGTTAGCTGACCGGCTAGTTGTGGCGGCTATCGAGGAATAGCGGGCCTCCGGCTACGTGCACCGCTCTGCGCACCTAGCAGGTGACACTATCAACCAATGTGAACGAATGAGGAACAACAGGCTTGTAAAGCGACTCTTTACAGGGCACAGTCGCTGAAATGCCGCAGAAGTAGGGAGGCGGTCATATGCGAGCTGCAGTCCGCGCGATAGAGCCCGGCCATCCTGGTGGATTCGTCAAAAGCGAGATAGTCGAGGCCAACGGCCTGTCTGTGACGGATGCCGCACAGGTGCTCGGTGTGACCCGGCCGGCGCTCTCGGCGCTGCTTAATGGCCGCGCGGACCTGACACCACAAATGGCTGTCCGCATAGAGAAGGCCTTTGGCGTGCCTATCGAGCAGCTGATGGAGATGCAGACCAGCTTTGACATCGCGGAAGTCCGGAAGCGGGCCGACGAAATCAAGGTGGCGCCTTTTAAGTCAACAATGGCTAGGGCGCCGACGGGGGAGGAAGAGATGACAAATTCCAGATCATCCGCGCGCTTGAAAAAACCAGCGCCGATCGACCCGGCCGTTGCCATCGACTCCAAGCGCGTCGAGCTGGCGCGCGCCCGCGTCATGGCGCGGGCCTGGGCAGAAACGATCGCGGAGACACGCCGCACCGACCAGGCAGCCCTTTTCGCACGGGCAGCGATTGAGGCATTTGCCGCCTGTGTGGCGCCCCAGCTGACCCTCAGTCCGCCCTTTGTGACGGTGCGCGGAAAGCTCGACACGACCGCGCGCCAGCTCGCCACATCCGTCGGGCGCGAGGCTGCGATGCTGCCGATCGTGGAAGGTGGCCACTTCCTGACCAGCCTCTACACGACGCTACTGCCGGGGGAGCGTAGCGCCCTCGGGGCATTTTACACGCCTCCGGCGCTGACCCAGCGCCTTCTCGATCTCGCCGGCGAAGGTGGCGTCGATTGGTCAAGCGCGCGTGTGCTTGACCCGGCGAGTGGCGGCGGCGCCTTTCTTCTGGAAGCCGCGTCCCGCATGCGCCGGGCGCTCGAAGGCAGCGAACCGGCTTTTATCCTTGCGCAGCTCGGCACTCGTCTTTCGGGCCTCGAACTTGATCCGCACGCGGCATCGCTCTCACAGGCCGCGCTTGAAATCTTCCTATCTGACCTCAGTACGGCGAGCGGCCGCGCCGCGCCGATCTTCGTGAAGGTCTGCGACACGCTCGAAGAGACGCCCGTGGCGCAATATGACTTGGTGATCGGCAATCCACCTTACGGGCGCGTGACCCTCTCGGCCGCGCAACGCGCCCGCTATGCACGCAGCCTGTACGGTCATGCCAACCTGTATGGCGTATTCACCGATGTTGCGCTGCGATGGACGCGGCCAGGCGGTGTGATCGCCTACCTGACGCCTACAAGCGTTCTAGGCGGGCAGTATTATACTGCATTGCGTCAGCTTCTCGCCGCCGAGGCTCCGCCCGTCGCGATAGATTTCGTCCATGCGCGCCGTGGCGTCTTCGAGGATGTGTTGCAGGAAACCCTGCTCGCGCTCTACCGCAAGGGCGGAAAGCGCGATCGTTTCCAAGTCCACTATCTCAATGTCGATAACGAGCGCGAAGCGCGCCTAACCAAGAATGGCAAGGTCGGCCTTCCAATCAACGCCGGCGCGCCTTGGCTTGCGCCCCGCGAGCCCGGCCATGTGGGGTTGATCAAGGCGGCCGAAGGCATGGCCGCGCGCCTGTCGGATTGGGGATATGGCGTTTCGACCGGCCCGCTCGTGTGGAACAGGTTCAAGTCTCAGATGCGCACCCGCGCGGCGCGCGGGCTGCATCCACTGATTTGGGCGGAAGCGGTGACGGCCGACGGGCGCTTCGTCTTCCGGGCGCAGAAGAAGAATCATGCACCCTATTTCAAGACGGAAGCGGGGGATGAGTGGCTCGTAGTAAACCAACGGTGCGTCCTCGTGCAGCGCACCACGGCCAAGGAGCAACTGCGCCGTCTCATCGCGGCCGAACTGCCGCAGGCCTTCATCGACACGCACGGCGGGGTGATTGTCGAAAACCACCTGAACATGGTGCGGGCGCTCGGAAAGCCGATCGTGACGCCCGCTGCCGTCGCCGCCGTCCTCAACAGCGATGTGGTCGATCAAGTATTTCGTTGCATTAGCGGTAGCGTCGCCGTCTCGGCGTTTGAGTTAGAGGCCATTCCGCTACCGCCCGCGTCGGCCATGGCGCCGATTGAGCGGCTTGTCGCTAATGGCTCTCCGCGCGGGGCAATCGAAAAGGCCCTGCGTGGTCTCTATGGCCTCAAAGCATGACGCTGCCAGCACTCCTGCCCTGGAATGAGATCCACGGCCGCCTACCCGAAATATTCCCGGAGGGTTTGCAAAACCGCGAGCACTCGATTTGGGAAATCTCGGCCAAGACAATCTTCGTGATGCTCTACACTGGCGCTATCGAAGGCGCAGACCGCTGGATTCGCCCTGATCAGGTCACGCGTATGACCGATGAACAGGCGGCGCAGACGGATGATGAGGCACGCGACGCTTGGGCGAGGTTCTCCATCAAGCCAAGCAAGGCTGACGTGCCCGGCCGCTGGTATGCGGTGAACACGCGGGAATCGATCCGTGACGACACGATCCGGTATGCGCTTATCCAGAATGGCGCCGTGATTGAGCGTCCCGGCCTCTCCACCACGTCGCCGGCGGGGCGCTATGCCCTGCAGGGCGATTTCGCGGGCCTGCTGTCGCCAGGTCTCGATAATGCCACGTTCATTGCGAAAGCAGCCGCTTGGCGGGAAAAGCACCTCAACGCGGGTGCGCTAGCGCGGATTGCGATTGTCCGCAGGGGCGCGGCCGGCGGTGGCGCGTACGAACTTGTGACGTTTCCCAACGGCGAAACCCGCCGCATGACGACGGGGCCGAGCGCCGACATTTCCAAGGCTGTAATCGAGGTTTTCGCGCCCAAGTTCCTGCAAAAGCCGGGCGTGATCACGTTGAGCGAGAGCGGCAATAAGGTGGTCGCAAGGGATGACGAACTGGCCAAGGCGATTGGCTTGACGATCCCGTCCGACAAGAGCCTCCCTGACATCGTGCTGGTCGATCTCGGCCCAGCGCATCCGCTACTGATCTTCGTCGAAGTCGTGCATACAGACGGCCCCGTCAATGACGCACGTAAAGCGGCGCTCCTGCAGATTACGGAGGGGGCCGGCTTTGCACCGCAGCATGTGGCGTTCGTGACAGCATATCTCGATCGCGCGTCACCGACATTCCGCAAGACGGTCAGCAACCTGGCCTGGGGCAGTTACGCTTGGTTCGCATCCGAGCCCGACAGCCTCATCGTATTCAGCGGCAAGCCGCTGCAGATCGAGGGCGGCTGACGGCGTGGCTCGCGTACGTCTTGTGGAGGGCAGCGACGGCGCCCAAGAACGCCAGCCGCGTACGGGAACAAAACAGGCGCTGCTGGTCGCCATGCTGTCGCGGAAAAGCGGTGCAACCATCCGAGAAATTATCGAGGAAACAGGCTGGAAGGCCAACACAGTGCATGCCGCCCTTTCGACTTTGCGGACGTCCGGCCGACAAATCGCAGTTGAGCATGCCGGAAGCGTAAAACGCTATCGCATCATGAACTAGGCGACGATCTCGATCTCCTCTTCGGCGAACCAGCCCTGCTTCACCATCGCAGCCCGCGCGGCGTCGACAGTCTCGGCGTAATAGACGACCGCCAAGCTGTCCTCGGCGCGGCTGCAGGTGACGTAGAACAACCGCCGGGTACGGTCGATCGTCGTCTCCTTGCCGGCCGCCTCGTTCTTGAGATCGGTATCGCTTTTGCCCTTGGCACCGAACAGTTTGTCATAGGCGAACATGAAGCCCCGCGCTTCCTCATCGCTGACGATCACCATCACGCGAGGGAACTCCAAGCCCTTGACGCCCTGATGCGTGTCGAATCTGGAAGTGCCGCTAACATAGCGATCGTACCGCTCGATTTCGTCAAGCGGCGCTTCGAGCGCCTGACGCCATCCCCCAAGTTCAGTCTTTAGATTCAGCTCCTCCTCGTCCGTGCCCGAGGCTCCTTCGTCGTCCGTGGGTTCGTCCGGCACCGTGAAGGGGGCCAGCACGTCGGGAATCGTGAAAAGCCGCGTCTCGGCGATGTAGCGCAGCACCTCTCGCGCCGTTGGCATGGCATGGCCCGAAACCAAGGCCAGCAGACCATCGCATGCCGCCTTCGCGGCGGCGAGTACCTCGGCCTGGCCTTCGCCAGCCTCCTCAAGCGCCTTGCTGTCGAGGAGCGGCGACGTCTTGCGAACGATCGATGCGACCGCGAACCGGTCGGCAGCTCGTAATGCTTCGACGAGCGGCAGAACCTCGCGCGTGAAAAAGCCGATCCCGGCCCCCGTGCCCTGTAGGAAGCTCGTTCTAATCCGCTCGACGGCGTAAAGGGGGCCGAAGAACCGTTCGAACCCGAAACGCCTAGCGGACATTAGGTGCTCGAGCGCGAGCGTCTTGATGGCGTCGGAGCCTTCGGACCAACCTTCGTCGCCGGTGATCGCCTGCATTCGAGCGGCGACCGCCGCTTCCGTTGCCGACTTGTCCGCCCTCTGCGGCGCGATGAACAAGCGCACGGTGCCGGCTGCGGCATCGCTCCGCGGCAGCTGCTTTTCGCCATCGTCATCTTGCCGGACGCGGTTGATCAACTCCACCACCCTTGTCGGGCAGCGATGGTTCATGCTCTTGCGCGGCCGAGCCCAGGCCTCCGGAATGGCTTCCGCCAAGCGCTCTTTCCCGTCCGCGTAGATCCTTTGCATCATGTCGCCGAAGAGCCCGAGGCAGAACGTGTCCCGATGCGCCGCCTCGACGTCGAGCAGCACATCCATGAGTTGGCGGCTGGTGTCCTGACTTTCGTCAATCAACAGCACGGGGAACCGCGTGACGAGAAGACGACGCAAGCCCGGCTTGGAGGCGAGGAAATCGGCCGTCATGGCGATCACCTCGGCGTGATTCAGAGAGTCGCGCGTTTGGTTGTCGCCGGTCGGGCTGTAGATAAAGCGGATGATCGACCCCAGGTTCTCGTGTCGGTGTCGCTTGCTCTCGATCGAACGGGCTCGATCGGCGGCCGCCTTGCTGGCCGCGCGCCCTTTCGCCTGCGCTTCCTCCAACTCCGCAATGTCCTGGAGCAGCCGGCCGGCTAGCCATCCCCGGATGTCGTTGTCGTAGCCGGAGATCAGAGACCAGGCGAAAGCATGGATAGTCGACACTTCGACGCGCGGATCGAACTCCAAGCGCTGCTTGATCTCGTCGCAGGCCGCATTGGTGTAGGTGATCACGCCGATCTTCTGGCCGCTCAGCGACAGATCGCGACCTTGCCGTTCACAAACCGTTCGAATGGCCTCGACTAGCGAACGCGTCTTCCCTGACCCTGCGCCCGCATAGACGAAGAAGCTGCGTGGCTTGGCGATATCTAGACAGCCGATAATCGTCTCATCGGCCGCGACGTCGTGGAGATCGTCCGCACCGCTCATCACGCGACCTGCTCTGGCTGCGGTGCGTTCGGCTCGGCAAGCTCGATCTCGGGCAGGATTTCGACCTGCTTCTTCTTCAGTTGCGCCAACAGCCATTCCAGGCCTTCGGCGATGTAGCGTGGTACGACGAGGTCATCGAACCCCTCGGCCTCCAGCACATCAAGGGCAAACTCGGCCTTCTTGCCGTCCTTCAACGCCTGATACATGCGGCCGCCAATCGCGGCGGCACCACCGCCAGCTTCGATCGCCGCCCTGAACTTCCGCACCAGCCCGGTCCCCTCGAACGCCGCGAAGAACGCGATGTTCTCGAACGCAAACGCATCTTCAAAGGTGTACGGAAATGCGGTGTCCGCGCCTGCGGTTCCGGGAGGCGTTACCTTCACGGGCGCCTGATAAGCGACGCGGACTGCAAAGAGCGGATCGCCGTCGGATCGCCGGGTCTTCGCCTTATCATCAGCATCGATGAGCGCGTCAACGTCATCCGTTGCCGGAATCCACGTTTTCAGTGTGGCGTTATTGGTCTTCTGGCCGGTCCCCTTCGCGGGCTGAGCCGAAGCGCCGCCGGTTCCCGTCAATGTGTCTAGGTCCGTGATGACGAGCGTCAGGAGGCCGAGGTGCTCGATCAAGGGCCGCAGCCGGTGAGCGTGGCTTCCCCCGATTTCGAGCAACGTGATGTAGCATTGGTTCAGCTCGTCATAGTGCGCCCGGATGAAGTTCGGGACGAGCATACGCTCTGCCGGCCCTTCCACGAGAATGGCGGCGTCGGCGAAGAATAGGTCGGCGTGTTGCGCGCGAAGGTATCGGGTTACGAACCGTTCCGTCTCGCCATTGGCCCCGAACACCTCCGACATGTTGATCACCGTCGACACGGGCACCTTGGCGGCCATCCCAGCCGGCAGGCGACGAAAGTAGCGGAGACACGAGAACGAGGTCTCGTGGGCGACGTGGCTAGAGTGGGTGCTGACCACGAGCTGGGTGCGCAGCTTCAAATTGTCCCCAAGGTCCTCATGGGCGCGCAGCACGGCGTAAGCCTTTTTGATGAAGACCTGCTGCACCTGCGCGTGAAGGTGCGCCTCCGGCTCCTCAATGAGCACAAGGTGGAGCGGTTCGGTATGAACCGCTGAGATGGTTTTCGAGGCCTTTCCGACGCGCATCCACGCATCGCGGAAGCTCATCAGGCGAAAGATCATCGAGATGAGATTCTGATACCCCAAGCCGTTGTTCGCTTCGGGCAGGCGTAGGATCGGCGTCATTCCGCCGTCCTCGGCGATCACGTCGACCTCGAAGGTGATTGCTGCGCCGTGATTGAGGCCGTCGATCGCCTTCAAACGGGTCGACACGCGCGGCCGGGGGTCGGTCACGCCGGGATAGCCCATGCCCTCGACCTCGGTGAAGGCGGCCTTGAAGCTTTCGGTGAGGCGCTTGTCGAATGCATCCTGCGCGGCTTCGATCGCCTGCAGCGCGCCCAGGTCCTTGGGGTCCGGTCCCTTCGTCGGGTCGAGGTGTTTGGCGTAGTAGCTCTTCAGCTGGTCTGAAAGGCGGCTTCCCGCCGCGGCCGCTGGCGCGTCTTCGTCCTCCTGCGAAGGCTGCTCCTCGCCGAAACCGCGCTGCGCCGGAATGTCGTGCACGCGAATGAGCCCGGCCAAGACATCGCTTCCGATGGGGAGGGAGGTTGGCGGCAGAACCTGGGGCTGGGCCTGGGACTTGGTCGGTTCCACGAGCTTGGCCGGATCGAGCGAGTAAGCCTGAACCGTAAAGTAGGTCGACAGGCGCTTACTGAGGAAGTCGACGAGACTTTCCGGCCAGATCGTCAGCTTGGGGGCGCCGGCGGCGGATCGGCGTCCGGGTGCTCGGCCATTACGGCGGCAATCGCCGCCGCCCGCATCGCCTCGGCATCGCTAAGCGCTCCCATGAAGTCCTTGTAGAGAAGCTTCAGGTCCTTCGGCTCATAGCGGAGTCGCACGCCGAGACTGCCGCCTTCCCAGTCGAGCGTCGGAATGAGGTCGCGCACATGGTGCATCTCGCCGGGTTCGACATGGAGCCAAAGATCCAGCGTTGGCAGGGCCGACGCCCACGGCTCGACGACGAGATCGACAATCTCTTCCTTGTCCCGCGCCTCGACCCAGCTTTTCCCGATGCCGATGATCGTCGGCCAGTGGGAGAGGGTAAAGTCGTGGATCTCGAAGGGGCAGCGCCGCGGCGATAGGAAGCGTCGCAGGGCAAGCATCGCCGAGGTCTTGCCGCTGTTGTTCGCGCCGACAAACAGCGTCGTCGTTGCGGCAAGGTCGACTCGGATCGACAACAGCTTCCGAAAATTGGCAATCTCAACGAACTTGATGTGCATCGTCCCCATCCCCCGGTGTCGGTGCAGTCGTTAACGCGATGTCCGTCGAGTGGACTCGTCCGCACTAGCTCTATGCCCGGACCATTACCTGCCCTGCCAGTATCCATAACTCCAGCGTGCGACGACACGATGCCTGTCGATAGCGACAAGGAAGCGCTTAGCCGCTGTTCTACCCGACACGATTCGAACTTTTCGCCGCCATGCACCGCCGTACCTACGACTATGACAATCCTCAGTTTTCGATGATCGTAGCCTTGGCGGCTTTAGCGTAGAATCGGCGGACTATGGCGGTATTTGGTGCCCCGTGCAGGATAAACATAACGAATACATTTCGCCGTTTTCACTACTCTAGAACCGTCCGAGGCAGTAGCACGCCGCCTCCCCCGCCGTGCCTAACCATGATCGCTACTGCATAGGCGGGAGCTGCCCGGAAAGGCGCGATTTGAGCGGGAATCTCGATTCTATGAGCATCACTGGCTTACAGCCTCATCGTGCGCCGCTTTGGTCCTCGGCTGTCCAAAGCGGGTATACAGCGTCGGCAGTACGAACAGCGTCAGCAGCGTCGCGGAGATCAGCCCTCCGATAACGACCGTCGCGAGCGGCTTTTGCACCTCGGCGCCCGCGCCGTGTCCAAGCGCCATCGGGACGAAGCCGAGCGATGCGACCAGCGCGGTCATCGCCACCGGCCGGAAGCGCAGGAGCGCACCCTCGCGCGCGGCCTCGGCCCTGGTTCGCCCCTGCCGGACCAGCTCCTGCACCGAGCTGAGCATGACCAGACCGTTTAGGACCGCGACGCCCGACAGCGCGATGAAGCCGACCGCGGCCGAGATCGAGAACGGCATCCCTCGCAGCAGCAGGGCGAGGATGCCGCCCACCAGCGCCAGGGGCACGCCCGTGAAGACGAGCGCGGCGTCGCGCACGCTGCCCAGCGCGCCGTACAGGAGGAGCATGATGGCCGCGAAGCAGACCGGCACCACGATGGCGAGCCGCGCCCGGGCAGAGGCCAGGTTCTCGAACTGGCCGCCCCATTCGAGATATGTCCCGGGCGACAGCTCGACCTGCGCCGCGATCGCCTGCTGCGCCTCCTCGACGACGCTCGCGACATCGCGGCCGCGCACGTTCGCTTGCACCACCACGCGGCGCTTGCCGTTCTCGCGGCTGATCTGGTTGGGGCCTTCGCCGATGCCGATCTCGGCCACGCTCGCGAGCGGCACGAACGAGCCGCCGGCGGTCGGCACCGGGATCTGCCCCAGCGCCTGCAGGTCCGCGCGCGAGCTCTCGGCGAGCCGGATTACGACCGGGAACCGCCGGTCGCCCTCGAAGATCATCCCCGCCTCGCGGCCGCCGACCGTCGCCGCGACGACGTCCTGCACGTCGCCCGCCGTCACGCCGACGCGCGCCATCGCATCGCGGTTGGGGCGGATGTCGAGCAGCGGCAGCCCTTCGGTCTGCTCGACCCGAACGTCGGCTGCGCCGCCAACCGTGCGCAGGACCGCGGCGATGCGGTTGGCCGTCGCGTTCATCTGCGCGAAGTCGTCGCCGAAGACCTTGACGGCGAGATCGCCCCGCACGCCGGCGATCAGCTCGTTGAAGCGCATCTGGATCGGCTGCGTGATCTCGTAGGCATTGCCCGGGATGGTCGAGACCTTGCGCTCGATCCGCTCGACGAGCTCCGCCTTGGAAAGATCGGGATCAGGCCATTCGCTGCGGGGCTTGAGGATCACGAACGTGTCGGTGGCGTTCGGCGGCATCGGATCGGACGCGATCTCCGACGTGCCCGTGCGCGAGAAGGCGTAGCGCACCTCGGGCTCGCGTGAGATCATCCGCTCGACCGCGAACTGCATCTGCTGGCTCTGCTCGACCGACGTGCCGGGCGGACGCCAAGCCTGGACGAGGATGTTGCCCTCGTCGAGCTGCGGCAGGAACTCCTGCCCGAGCGCGGTGAATGCGAGAGCGGATGCGGCGATTGCGGCGACCGCGCCGCCGATCGTGAGGCGCGGGCGGCGCATCGCGGCATCGAGACCCGGCTCGTAGCGCCGCTTCAGCCAGGCGACGATCCGGCTTTCCTTCTCCTCGACGCGACCCCCGAGCCAGGCGGCGATCGCCGCCGGCACGAACGTCAGCGAGAGCACGAAGGCGAAGGCGAGCGCGATGATCACCGTGAGCGCCATCGGCTCGAACATCTTGCCCTCGACGCCGGAGAAGGTGAGCAGCGGCACATAGACCAGGATGATGATCGCCTGGCCGTAGACCGATGGCCGGATCATCTCGCGGGCCGACGCCGCGACGATGTCGAGCCGCTCGCGCAAAGACAGGCGGCCTCCCAGCTCGTGCTGTCGCTCGCCGAGGCGCCGCAGCGCGTTCTCGACGATGATCACAGCGCCGTCGACGATGAGACCGAAGTCGAGCGCGCCGAGGCTCATCAGGTTGGCCGATACGCCCGCGCGGAGCATGCCGGTTGCGGTCAGCAGCATGGTGATCGGGATCACCAGCGCGGCGATGAGTGCCGCCCTGAAATTGCCGAGCAGCAGGAACAGGACGACGATCACCAGCACCGCGCCCTCGGCAAGGTTGCGCGCAACCGTCGAAATCGTCGAGTTGACGAGGTCGGTGCGGTCGAGAACCGGCTTCACCACGATGTCCCTCGGGAGCGACCGTCCGATCTCCTCCAGTCGCCCGCGCACGGCAATCGCCACGGTGCGGCTGTTCTCCCCGATCCGCATCACGGCGGTTCCGACGACCACCTCCTGGCCGTTCTCCGAAGCCGATCCGGTGCGAATGCCCTGCCCAGCGCGCACCGTCGCGACCTGGCTCAGCAGAACCGGGGTGCCCTCGCGCGTGGCGACGACCGAACGGGCGAGCTCGTCGGCGGTCCGGACACGGGCATCGGAACGCACGAATAGCCCGGCGCCGTTGCGATCGACGGTGCCGGCGCCGATGCTCGTGTTGCTGCGTTCCAGCGCCCGGGCGAGATCGTCGATCGTCAGGCGGAGCGCAGCGAGCCGCTGCACGTCGGGGATCACCAGAAATTGCCGGTCGAACCCGCCCAGCGAGTCGATGCCGGCCACGCCATCGGTTCCGCGAAGCTGCGGGGCCACGATCCATTCCTGCACTGTATGCAGATAGGTTGCCTTGTCGCGCTCGGAGACGAGATGCTCCCCCTCCGGCGTGATATAGCTGCCGTCGCGCTGGACCCCGGGCTCGCCGTTGCGATGGCGGGCGCTGTCGAGCTCCCGATACTCCACCGTCCACATGAAGATGTCGCCGAGGCCCGTGGCGATCGGTCCCATCTCGGGCATGACGCCTTCTGGCAGGCTCTCCTCGGCGGCGCGCAGCCGTTCGGCGACCTGCTGGCGCGCGAAATAGATGTCGGTCGAATCCGAGAACACCGCCGTGATCTGGGCGAAGCCGTTGCGGTTGAGCGAGCGGGTATGTTCGAGGCCTGGAATGCCCTTCAGCGCCGTCTCGATCGCGAACGACACCTGCCGCTCGATCTGGTCGGGCGACAGCGACGGCGCCATCACGTTGATCTGGACCTGATTGTTCGTGATGTCGGGAACCGCGTCGATCGGGAGCCGCTGGAGCGCGAAGACCCCTGCCAGCGCCGCGATCGCCGTGAAGAGCAGGACGAGCCAGCGCCGCTCGACCGAGAAGGTGACAAGGCGGCCGATCATCAGTCCATGTCCATTTCGCCGCCCTTGCCGAGCTCGGCCTTGAGCGTGAAGCTGTTCGTCGTGGCGATCCGCTCCCGCCCCGTCAGGCCGGACGTCACCACGACCTGGTCGCCGTCAGGGCGCCCGATCGTGACCGGTACGGCGCGGAAGCCGCTCGCCGTTCGCACGAACACGACGGTGCGGTTCTCGACCGTCTGGATCGCCGTCGAAGGCACCGCGATGCCGCTTGCGCCGTTCGACGGCAGGATGATCGCCGCGGTGACCGGCTCTCCGACGCGCCAGACGCCCTGAGCGTTGTCGAGCGTGGCGATGACCCGCACGAGGCGAGTGGTCTCGTCGAGCACCGGAGAGACGAACGTCACGCTTCCTTGCTGTCGGCGCCCCGCTGCGGTGATCTCCACGCGGGTGCCGGGACGCACGCGCCCCGCATCGGCAGGTTGAAGCGACATCGCGACCGTAATCCTCGACAGGTCGGCAACCCGGTAGAGCTCCGCGTTGGCGTCAACGGTCTGTCCCAGCACCGCAGGGCGGGCGATGACCTGGCCTGAGATCGGCGATCGCATGGCGATCCGGTTGAGCGCGCCGGCGCCGCCGCCAGTTGCGGCAAGTTGCTGCTGGGCAAGCCGCAGCGCGATGTTCGCCTCCGTGGCGGCCGTGCGAGCGGCGATCAGATCCTGCTCCGGCGAAACGCGCTCGGCGAACAGGCGCTGCTCGCGCCTGAGATTCGACTGCGCCAGCGCCGCGCGTGCGCGGGCCGCCTCGACCTCCGCCCGAAGCGAGGCGGCCTCCCGGCTTTCGATGATCGCCAGAGCGTCCCCGTGGCGGACCGGTTGCCCGAGATTTCGGGTGAGCGAAACGACACGCCCGCCGATCGTGGCGGAGACCACTTGCACGCCCTGGGGGTCACCCTCGATGAGGCCGGGCACCTCGATCGTGCCGGCAATCCCGCCAACCGTCGGGCTCGCCACCTCGATGCCGGCATCGGCGATCTGACGTGGGGTCAGCGTGACCACGTCCTTCTCGGCGTTCTCGCCGGCCTCGCCCTTTTCCATCCCCTCCATCTCGGCCGCCTCGCCCGCCTTGTTCTCGGGGGCGCCGCCGCACGCGGCGAGGACAAGCGGGAGGAGCGCGGAGGCGAGCGCCCGACGCCGGAAGTTCTTCATTGTGAGTCCTTCGCGAAGTCGGGGGCGGGCGCGACCAGTCTCTCGAGCCGAGCCCGCGCGTCGTGATAGGCGGCAATTGCGTCGACCGCCGTCGCGCGCGTTTCGGCCAGGGTCCGCTCCGCTTCGAGCAGGTCGAGCTGTCCGAACTTGCCCTCGCGGTAGCCGATCCGGGCAATGCGGGCCGCCTCCTGGGCCGCTGCCAGCGCCGGCCCCGTCGCCGTGCGGGCGTTCGTCTCCGCATTCGCCAAGTCAGTCTCGGCCGTGGCGATGGCCTGGTCGGCATCGAGGAGCGCGATGCGCCGCTGCGCCTCCGCCTGGTCCCGCTGCGCGCGGGCCGCATCGAGGTTAGCCCGCCCGTTGTTGAAGAGCTGAATGGGAACGCTGACCCCGAACACCGCGGCGACGTCGTTGGTCTCCTCGAGCCGGCGGGCGCCGGCCGAGATCGTGAGGTCGGGAACTCTCTGGCTGCGCGCAAGCCGGACCTGGGCGTCGGCGGTCGCGACATCTGCCCGCGCCGCAGCGAGGGCAAGCGTTCCTTCGGCCCGGGCCGGCAGCCTCGGCCCCAAGCCGCCGATCCGGTCGAACCAGTCGAGCGCCAGCGTTCCGGGCTCGCGGCCGATCAGCCGGCCGAGATTGGCGCGTGCGAGCGCCGCTGCCCGCTCGGCACGCTCCGCCGCCGCGGCCCCGTTGATCCGGGTGACCTCGGCCCGCTGCTCCTCGAGCGGCGAGGCCCGGCCTGCCCGCACGCGCACCTGGGCGGCTCTCAGCGCTTCGGACGAAATCCCTACTTGGTCGCGGGCAACGCCGACGCGCCGTTCGGCCGCCACGGCTTCGATGAACGCCTGGGTGACGCGCAGCCTCAGATCGGCACCCGCCACCGCGACCTCCAGATTGGCGCGAGCGGTCTGCGCATCGGCGACCGCGATCCTGGCCGAGCGTTTTCCGCCGAGCTCGAGCGGCATCGACATCATTGCGGTGGTCTCGGCCGCGTCGAAGCTCCGATAGGGTCCGGAACCAACTACATTTTCGGTCTCGACCGAAACCTCGGGGTTGGGCCTCAGTCCTGCGGCGCGGCGCTGCGCCTCGGCGGCACGCACGCCGCTCGACGCAGCCGCCATGTTCGGCGAGCTCGCGCCGCCCAGCTCCAGCGCCCGCTCGAGCGTCAGCGGCTCCGTCGCCGCCTGCGTTTGGGCGCTTGCTGCAGGGGCGCAGAGCGGAACCATCAGGAGAGCGGCGACGACGCGGTGCATTCGGGTGCTCCTGAGGGCGATTTAATGAGCGTGCGCTCGCCTGCCGATCCGACGTGGCCGACTCGGTACGGGCGCTATATGCACCCTCTAGTAGCTCTAGGGTCAAGGACGCGAGGATGAAGATTGGCGAGTTGGCGAGGGCGACGTCCACCAAGGTCGAGACGATCCGCTTCTACGAGAAGATCGGGCTGCTTGCAGAGCCAAGCCGGACCGGCGGGAATTATCGCGACTACGGTCCTGCGCACTTGGCGCGATTGTCCTTCGTCCGTCGCGCCCGCGACCTCGGATTCACCCTTGATCAGGTGCGCGAGCTGCTCGCACTCGCGGACGATAGGGACCGGTCATGCGAGGCGGTCGACGTCGTCGCTCGCGAGCATCTGGCGCAGATCGACCAGAAGATCGCCGATCTGCACGCGCTGCGGCGGGAGCTCGACGACATCATCGGGCAATGCCGCCACGGAGCCATTTCCGATTGCCGGATCATCGAGGCGCTCGGGCCAGGCACGATCGCCCGAAGCACAGCCGCCTCACAGCCGGGTTGACCCTATAGCGGCTAGAGGGTGCAAAAGTGTGCGCGACTCGCTGTGGAGGTGATGATGAGCGATTGCGGATGCGAGGCGGATACCAAGCGGGCCGGCGTCGATCCGGCCTACCGCCGCGCCCTTTGGATCGTCGTGGTGCTGAACCTCGGATTCGGCGTCTGCGAGCTCGTCGGCGGGTTCGTCGCCGGATCGCAGGCGCTGAAGGCGGATTCGCTGGATTTCCTCGGCGACGGCTCGATCACGCTCGTCGGCCTGCTGGCACTCTCCTGGTCGGCCACCGCTCGCAGCCGCACCGCCCTGACGCAGGGCTGTTTCCTGGCCGCACTCGGTATCGGCGTGATCGCGTCGGCGGGGTGGCGGGCGTTCAATGCCGTTCCGCCGGAGGCCGATTTGATGGGCGGCATCGGCGTGGTCGCGCTGATCGTCAACGTGACCGCAGCACTGGTGCTCGCCCGGTTCCGGGGCAGCGGCGACGCCAATGCCCGGGCGATCTGGCTGTTCTCGCGCAATGACGCGCTGGCGAACGTCGCGGTCATCGCGGCTGCCGGCCTTGTCGCCTGGACCGGGAGCGCCTGGCCGGATCTCGTGGTGGCCGCGGTGATCGCCCTGCTTTTCCTGCATTCGGCCTACGACATCATCCGCGATGCGCGGAAGGAGCTGGCCGAGCATCGTCGTGGTGCGGCGGCATGAACGATGCGGCCTATACCCCACCGCTCGGAACCGGCGATACCGCGGACTACGACCGCGCGATCCGGCGCTGGACGCGCGAGATGCGCTGGCGTCGCGCGATGGTCGATGCGCTCGCGCCGCGGCCCGGCGAAACCATCGTCGACGTTGGGTGCGGCACCGGCAGCTTCGCCGTGATGCTCAAGGCTGCCGAGCCGGGCGTCGAGGTGGTCGGCATCGATCCCGACGAGGAGGCGCTGGCGATTGCGCGGGCCAAGGCGGACGCCGCCGGCCTCGCCATCCGCTGGGAACGCGGCTTCGCGCGTGACGTCGGCACGCGATCCGCCGACGCGGTGGTGTCGAGCCTCATGTTCCACCAGGTCCCGATGGTCGAGAAGCAGACAGGGCTGGCGGCGATGCATGCCGCGCTTCGTCCCGGCGGCAGGCTCGTGATCGCCGACTATGGCCGCCAGCGCGGGCTGATGCGCCTGCTGTTTCGCCTGACTATCCAGCGACTCGACGGCGTGGCCGACACCCAATCCAATGCCGACGGCATGCTTCCCGGGCTCGTCGCGGCGGCCGGGTTCAGGAACGTGCGGGAAGCGGCGCGCATTCACACGATAACGGGTACGATCGCGCTGATCGTCGCGGAGCGGCCCGGCTGACAGGGGGAGGTGGCACGATGGACCTCAAGGCCGAGCAAAGCCAAATCCGGAAGCAGTCCGCGCTGGCCTTTCTGCTGTGCGCCGCCGTGTTTGCGGCATGCGTCCTGTTCCTTCCCCGTTGGATCGCGTTCCCGTCGGAGATCGGCGCCCGGCTCGCCTTCGCGATCCAGACCAGCCTCGTCCATTTTGTAATCCTCCTGCTGGCGGTCCGCCTGGTGTCGAGCGGGCGTTACCGCTCGGCCGCCGACATCGGCGGGTCGGCCAAGGGACCGCCGAGCCCAGCCCTCGCGGTCAAGGCCGCCTTCCTGCAGAACACGCTCGAGCAGGCGTTCCTCGGCGTCGGCGCGCATCTGGCGCTGGCCTCGGCCGCCGGCGGACGCTGGCTGGCGCTGCTCGTCGCGTCGGCCGTCCTGTTCGCGATCGGCCGGCTCGCCTTCTACCGCGGCTATCCGGGCGGTGCCGGGGCACGCGCCTTCGGCATGGCGACGACTGCGCTGGCGTCGCTCACTTGCTATGTCGCCGCGCTTGCTTTGCTGATCGGCCGCCTAGTCGGAGGGTGATGCCGGCGAGCGCGCGGCCGCCGCGCCGCGGCCGCTGAGCCAGAAGCCCGCCGCGAGGATGGCGATCGCCGCGACCTGCGCGAGCACGGTCTGCACGGTCGGGAACAGGCCGAGGATCTCGACGCGCGGCACGCTGTCGAGCGGCCGGATAGCAAGTATGCCCGCCTCCTGCAGGCCGGCGATGCCCTTGCCGGCGAGCACGACCGCGAGGATGGCGATCAGGATCGCGCTCCACGAAAAGAACTGGGTGATCGGCAGCCGGGCACTGTAGCGCAGCATGACCCAGGCGATCAGCGCGAGCAGACCGGCGGCGACGCCGGCTCCGGCCAGCATGGCGACGCCGTTCCCTTCCGCCCATAGCGCGGCATAGAAGAGGATCGTCTCGAACACCTCGCGATAGACCACGATGAAGGACAGGAGGAACAGGAACCAGCCCGACCGTCTCGACAGCGCGGCGCTGACCTTCTCCTTCACATAGCGCTGCCACGCCTCCGCGTTGCTCTTACCGTGCATCCAGATGCCGACGGTGAGCAGGATGATCGCGGCGAACAGCGAGCCGAAGCCTTCGGTGAGCTCGCGCGACGCGCCGCTCACGCTGATGAAATAGGTCGCGACGAACCAGGTGGCGACGCCGGCGACAAGCGCCGCGATCCAGCCGCCATGGACGAAGCCGAGCACCTCGCCGCGCTCGGTCTTCTTGAGGAACGCGATCATCGCGATGACGATCAGCAGCGCCTCTAGGCCTTCGCGAAGCAGCACGCCGAACGCGCCGAGGAAGCTCGACAGGCCGCTCGCGCGCTCGGGCGCCAGCGCGGCTTCGGCCTCGGCGAACAGGCTGGCGAGCGCCCGGTTGGCGACCTCGACCTCGCCCACCGGGCGGCCTTCGCCGACCGCGGCGCGCAGTTCGGCCATCGCGCGCTCGATCCTGCCCATCAGCGCGGCATCGCGCGCGGCGAGCACCGGCTCGACCGGCTCGAAGCCGTCGAGATAGGCGGAGAGCGCAAGGTCCGCCGCGCCTTTGCGATCGCCGGCGCGATAGGCGGCAAGGCTCTGGTCGAGACGCTCGCGGGTCAGCGCGAGCGAGCCGTCGACGCGAGCGGTCACCGCCTCGGGATGGCGGCGCAGAAAGGCGGTGAGCGCGGTCGCCCTTTCGGCGCCGAGATCGGCCGCCAGCGCGGCAGGCGTTGCGCCGACCAGCGCCGCGAGGTTGGGATATTTGGCACGCACTGCCGCATCCTCGCGCCACAGCCGTTCGCCCTCGCGCGCCGCCGCTTCGGGATAGGCGAGCTGGCCGACATGGAAGGCCAATGCCCAACGATCGGCTTCGGGCAGCGCTACGAAGCTCTGCATCGCGGTGCCTTCGAGGCCCTGATCGATTACCTGATAAAGCCCGAACAGACTGCGCTGGTCCGCGCGAGCCTTGTCGGTGAAGGCGATCGGCGGCGGATCGAGCTTGGCGGCATCGGGACCGCGGCCGTCGCCGTTGGCACCATGGCAGCTGGCGCAGTTCTGCGCGTAGAGCCCGGCGGCGCGGGTCAGGTCAGGCGGTGCGGTCGGCGCCAGCGGCACCGGATAGGCCGCGAGCAGCGCCGAGGCGAGCGCCCGGGATTGTTCGGCCACCGCCGCGGGAGGCGCCTTGGCGCCGATCGCGCTGCGCAGTGCCCCGGTCCGGCGCAGCAGGTCCGGCTTGGCGGACGTCGGCGCAAGGGCCTGTATCCGCGCATCGACTTGCCCGGCGAACTCGATCATCTCGGCATATTCGGCGTCGCTGATGACTTTGCCGTTCGAGACCGCGCCCGAATAGTCGACCGCGATATAGTCGAGCAGCCGCCAGGTCGTCTGCACCTCAGCGGCGCTGCCCTGCGCCCGAGCGGGAAACGAAAGGAGCAGGATCGCGAGCATAAAAACAATCCAGGCCATCCGGAATGGCAGGCGGGCGACGGGTGCGGTGATGGAGGCAGCAGGGTAGCCGGGGCGCATCGACGAGCCTCTTGTTAAGAATCGTTCGCGGTTTGCACCCTCTACCCGCTAGAGGGTCAAGCGCGATTTGCAGGCGTGGCGGTTGGATTGAGAGAAAGTGCGACCGCTAGCAGCCGTACATCGGCAGGTCGTCCACTTCGAAGCCACAGTATGAAGCTCCATACACGAGCCTGGCGCCGATCCCTCCTTTCGGAGGGATTGCCCGCGCCACTACCACCGCTTCTAATTCGGCCAAATTGCCGCCGGACGTCGCCGCGGTGCGATTGGAGCATGATGATGGTCCCCACTCTCAGCCAGCCGGCTTCGTCGCCCGGAGATGACGCTCGCTCATTTTCGAGTGGGAATAGGCCGACGACCCCGCCGATCGAGCTTGCAGAACTTCATCGCATCCATTGTGGGCGATTGCATCGCTTTTTCGCGCGCCACGGCGCACGGCAGGACGCCGCTGATCTCGTTCAGGAGAGTTTCGCCCGGCTCGCCGGCGCACGGGCCAAACGGTGCGCGGCGATCGAACGGCCAGAAGCCTATCTCAGCACGATCGCCTCCAACCTGCTGCGGGACAGGGCCAGGATCGCTCTAAGTCGGTCGCTGGCCCGGCATATTCCGATCGACGAGATTCCGCTTGCAGGACACGATCCGATTGCCGCGCTTGAGGCGCGCGATCAAATCGAACGGCTCCAAGCCTCGCTGGCCCGTTTGTCTCCAAAGACCCGATCGATCTTTCTTGCCCATCGTCGCGACGGGATGACTTACAAGGATATCGCCAACCAAACTGGTCTGAGTGTAAAAGCGGTCGAGCAGCGTATGTCGAAAGCCATCGCCCATATTGACCGCGTGCTGAGGCACGGCTGATGCGTAGCCAAGAGCCGGCTGGCACGATCAGACAGGCGCTGCAGCTGAAGGACAGCGCATTATCGTGTGAGATTATCTATGACGAACGCTTTGGACTCGGCACAGCTTAGAGACTTCGAGGAAGTCTACAAGGCGTGTAAAGCGGCCGAGAATAGTGCGCGACTCTCTGAAGTGATCGACGAGGCAATCCAGCAATTTGGTTTTCGTTGGTTTGCCCTCGTCGATGACGGCGACCTGTACAAGCACCGTTCGGGCTGCATGATGTTGACCAACTACCCGTCATCTTGGGTAGACGAGGTCATCAGCGCGCGACTGTATAGGGATGATCCGGTTCATGCCGCCAGCATCCGAAGTCCCACCGGCCTCTGTTGGGAACGCATTCCCGAGGTGATCGCCCCTACGCGGGCGCAGCTGTCGGTTCTTGAGCGCGGCCGAGCTCATGGTCTGACCACGGGTTACACGGTACCCTTTCGCATTCCTGGTGAGCGTGGCGCCTTCTTCAGCATAGCCCGCCCAAAAGATCGGCCTTTTACCTACTCCGAAGCAATTGCGGCACAGCTGATTGGCGGAATAGCGTTTGAGACGGGACGCGCACTGGTCAAAGGCCGCGCGGTCAAAGCTCATGGCGCGCCCCTCACCCCGCGCCAAATTGACTGTCTTCGGCTGATTGCCGCCGGAAAAACTGAGTGGGAAATGGGTAAAATCCTCGGTCTTAGCCCCAGCACGATCCATGAATACGTTGAGGCCGCCCGCCGGCGTTATGGCGTGAAGACCCGAAGTCAGCTCGTGCTTGCTGCCGCTCGGGACGGTTATGTCAGCCTCAATTATCTGACTTGATCAGAACACCCCTCTGTTCAGCGGGATTGCCCGAAATCACCTTGTGCCGTCTATTTCCGGAAATCGTGAACCGGCAATTGAGGGCGCACGTGCACGGAGAGGACCAGTTTATCGAGGATGTCTATGCGCGCGAGGTGGTCATGGCCCGCGTCGGGCACCTCATCCGGAGAAAGCAACAAGAAATCGAACGTATCACGCGCATCCTGCGCGCGGCCGCTTCCTTCGAGGGCGTGGCGGCTCCGGTCTCCGGCAAAATCCTGAAGATCGTCCTTATTGGTCCCTATGCCCGACGCACTTGGTACGAGGACAAAGCCTCCCTCTATTTCTCGGATTACGAATTCTGGGTTGTCGTCAATCATACGCTCTATGCTGACGAAACGCGGTGGTGCCGTGCGAAGGCGATCATCGCTCGTGAATTGGGAAACCGCTGCGCGGTGTCCCTGTCTGTGTTTTCCAAGGCGGACATCAAATCCGCCAAAGCCAGCAAAGATCATTTCATTCTGGACCGGCTCGAAGCGGGCATTGTGCTGTTCAAGGCCTCGCGTGACGCCCCGTTGCCGCGATTCAAGAGTAGCGAGCGGGATGATGTCGTTTGACATCCGCCAACTACGCTACGCAATCGCTGCCGCCGATCACGGCAGCTTCTATCGAGCGGCGCGTACGCTCGATGTCGAGCAATCGACGCTCAGTCGGGCTATCCTGAAGCTGGAGCGCTCGATCGGAATGCCGATCTTTGAGCGCTCGCGCGCCGGCGTAACGACGACGCTGGCCGGAAACGCTTTCATTCGCGGCGCGAAACCAATGGTGGCAACGGCCGACAAGCTCGTGGCGATGATGCGGGCAGCCGGCCAGGGCCGCGCGGGTGGTCTCGTGCTGGGGCATAACAGCTCGGTTTCCGCCGGCAATTTACGTGCAACAATGATGAGTTGGTGCGACGCGCACCCCGACGTCGAAGTCGGATGCGTCGAAGCGGACCGCAGCATCCTGCTCGCCGGCCTTGATACAGGGGAGATCGACATTGCGATCCTCATGGGTGCCGCCAGCCATAACGGATTCCGCTGCGAGCCGCTTTGGAGCGAGCGGATGTTGGCCGCGCTTCCACTCTCGCATCCGCTCGCGGAACGCGACGTGGTTCACTGGACGGATCTTCGCGGCGAGCGGTTTCTGCTTCCGGCCGCTGATCCCGGCCCGGAGATACGGGATATGTTGCTGGGCCGTTTGGCGGTTTCGAGCGTAAAGCCTGACATCCGAATGCTCCAGGCGAGCCGCGAGACAGTGCTGAGCGTTCTCGGTGGGAGCTCCGGCATCAGCATCGTTTGCGAAGGCTCCACCGGAGCGCGCTATCCCGATATCGTCTATCGAGCGATACACGGCGAACAGGGGCCGGCCTTAACGGGCCATTCCGGTTGCTGGCGCGCTGACAACGACAACCCGGCGCTGCGGCGTTTCCTTGAATTCATCAAAGCACGCTACGCGCTCTCCTTTGATTTCGCCCAGATATTTCAGTAAATTAAACTGCCTGTTCTTGGAGTGACTGTCATGGGTCAAGGCAAGACAATCATTATCATGCTCGTCACCTTGGTCATCGGGTTCTCATGCGGATTTTTGTTGCGGCCGGTGATCGCGCCAGCGCAGCAAGCCGCCCTAGCCGCTGCCGTTCCGCCCGCGGCCCCTGTATCGAGCGAGGCGCGTGGGACGCAGTATTTCATGGCGAATATCGACGAGGCCCGTCAGGTCGTGGCCGGATGCCGTGATGGTTCGGTGCGTGGTGGCGAATGCGCCACGGCCGAAGAAGCGATCATCAAGGTCGATGCCGCTGAACGCCGCAGGCACTTCCTCGGCAACTGATCCTCGCGCGGCGCTCAGCCGTTCGCGCTACGCCGTCCGCGCGCAAAGCCACGGTCGCTCGCCATGAACCGCGCGAGCATCGGCGCAACCAGCTTCTCCGGCGTCACAGCGTCGCCGCCGGTCTCCGCTGCCAGCGCAGCCGCGTAGGCTGCAAGATCGCGGTGGACGGCGGCGGGCAGCTCCACGGTCAGCTTCACCGGCCGGTCGTCAGCGAGCGGCCCCAGCTTCAACTTCGTCATCGCGTTGCTCCGATCGGTTCGAGCACGAGGTCGCGGGTGATGACCACGCGCAGCGGATGGCCTGGCCGGATTGTCAGCGTCGGCTGCACATTGAGCTGGCGACGCACGATCTGCTGGCCGGTCTGGTTGATCGTGTCCTGCGAGCCGCGCCGGAGGGCGCGGGTCAGGTCGTCCTCGCTGTCCGCGCCCAGCTCGGCGCCGACGCCGAGGAGCGTCGAGACGGCTGCCGCCTTGAGGAGATTACCCCAATGCTGGTTCACGCGGTCCTGTAGCCCCGCGAACCCAGCTCCGTCGGCGCCGGGCTGGCGCTCGAGAACGATCGAGCGCCCGTCCGGCATGATAAGGCGGTCCCATGCAAGCAGCACGCGGGTCTGCCCGGCGGCGATCTCGCTGTCATACTCGCCGATCAGCCGTGCGCCCTGCGGAATGACGAGGATGCGCCCGGTCGGGCTGTCATAGACGTTGGCCGTCACCTGGGCGGTGATCTGGCCGGGCAGGTCTGAGCGGATGCCGGTGATGAGCGCAGCCGGGATGATGCTGCCGGCCTGCACGATGTTGGGCGATGCCGGTGCCGTCAGCCGCTCGACGCTGACCGTGCGCTGGTTGGGTGCCTGCGCCATGAAGGCGCGCTTGGCGGCCTGGTCGCTTTCCGCCGCTGCATCGGCTGTCGCTGGAGGTGCCGGGTTCGGCGCTGCGAGGCCGAGGGAAGCCGGGGCCGTTGATGACGCCGCGCCGCCGCTGCTGCCGAGGAAGACCGAACTGGTCCGCGCCGCGTCGCGCTCTTGTTGCGCGCGCTGGCGGGCGGCCTCGGCGGCCTGAGCGCGGGGATCGGGATGACCTGGCTGCGCGCCGACCGGCGGCACGGGGACATTCTCGCCGCGCTGCTGCGCGGAGACAATAGGGCCGCCCAAGTCGCCGGGGAGCGGCGGGCCGAGCCGGGGCGCCTGCGCATAGTCGCTCGGCCCGGAGGTGATAGTCTCGGCCGTGGTCCTACTGTCGGTGTTGTAGAGTTCCTGCGCGGTCTTCTCGCCGGGCGGCCGCAGCGCATAAATCAGCGAGCCGCCGATCCCGAGGCCGGCGGCGACGCCAACGACGGCGAGCGCTTTGCGCGACAGGCGCATGACGCGCGGTGGGTCTCCGCGAAGCTGGAAGGCCTGCGGATCGGAGCGCGGCGCGGCGGGCGCGGCGGCCGGGGTGTCTACGGGCTCGCTCACGGCCGCCCCCGCCGTCCATCGGTGCGCACGATCCGGACACGCTGCGCGCTGCGCCGGTCGCCCAGCCGCAGTTCGGCGGCGGCGAACAGGCGGTCCACGACCATGTAGCGGCCCTGCACCCGGTAATTGACCAGCTCGGCTTCGCCAGATGCGCCACTTACGAACAGCGGCGGCATCTCGCCCTGCGAGATCCCGGCCGGAAATTCAATGAACACCTGCCGTCCATCGTCGAACGCGCGCGCCGGTCGCCACGGCGCGCGATCGCCGTCGATGCGATAGCGGAAATTGAGCGTGGACAGGTCGATGCCGCTCGCCACAGGCGCGGCGGCTGCGGCCGCTGCGTTGCGGCCCTGCAAGGCGATCAGTGCGTCCTGTGGATAGGTCCAGCTCACCGACGCCATGTAGGTCGAGGAGGTGGCGCGCAGTTCCAGATGATAGGTGCGCCGATCGGTGTTGATGACGAGATTGGTGGTGAGATCAGGCCGAGTTGGCTTGACGAGGATGTGGACGCGCGCGGTGAGACCGCTGCCGCTGATGGTGTCGCCGATGATCCAGCGCACGGTATCACCGGCCGCGACCGGCCCTGGCCCTACGAGTTGCTCACCTTCCTGCAAAGCGATGTCCGTCACCTGACCCGGCGCGGTATAGACCTGATAGAGCGCGCCGTCGGTCCACGGATATTGCTGGATGGCGTTAAGGAAGCCGTCGCGCACCGGCTGGACGCGGGCGGCTGCGTTCGCCGCGCCGACGCGCTGGCGAGGATCGGTCGGCTCCGGCGGGCGGCGTGTGTCGGGCAGGGGCATCAACTGGCCCGGAAGCGGCAGCGGTTCGGGGATCGTCACCACTTCGACGGCGCGGGGCGCTTCCGGGGCGAGCGTCGCAGCGATCTCGGCCGGGGGATCGTCATAGGTGATGGCTGGAGACCGCGCCGATGTGGTGGCGCATCCGGCGAGCGCGGTGGCGGAAACGAGCAGCGCCGCCGATGCGGCACGGCGATGTGGACTGACGGTCATTGCGACAGCTCCTTTGACCAGTTGAGGGCATTGACGAAGACGCCGAGCGGATTCTTGCGCAGGGCGTCGGGCGTGCGCGGGGGCTGCACGACGACGGTAAGGATCGCGGACCAGCGCTCGGTCGTGGCGAGGCTGCCGTCTTGATAGCGGCGTTCGGTCCAGGCGACGCGGAAGCTGTCGGGCGAAGCCCGGATGACGCTCGACACGTCCACCGCGACCTGCACCCTTCCGACATTGGCGAAGGGATCGTTGGCGCGCGCATAGTCGTTGAGCGCCGCCGCGCCGCGATCGGTGGTGAAGTCATAAGCGCGGAGCCAGTTCTGGCGGACGATCACGGGGTCGGCCGGGATCGAGCGAACCTGCTCGATGAAGCGCGCGAGGTGGAACGCGATTTGTGGATCGGTCGGGCGATAGCCGGCCTCGGCCGGCGCGACCGCCTGCGCTTCACCGAGCCGATCGACCTGCACGACCCAGGGGACGATATGGCCGCGCGCCGATTGCCAGATGAGGCCGGCGGTCAGGCCGCCAGAAAGCGCCAACGCGCCGAAGAAGGCGACGCGCCAGTTCTTCGCCTGCACGCGGGACGATCCGATCCGGTCGTCCCAGGCTTGCGCGGCGCGCTGGTAAGGGGTCGTCGGTTCCGGCGTCTGGCCGTAGCGGAGGGTGGGGCGTTTGAACATGGATCAATCCTTCTGGCTGACATCGACCGACGCGCCGCCGCCGCCGCCGTCGCCGGAGCGCAGCGTATGGGCGGCGACCGTCGCGCCGTGGGTCATGGTTTGGCGGCGCTTCATGGCGGTGGCCCAGGTCGGCGGGCCACCGGACGCCTCCGGCGCGGGCGCTGCGCCGCCGCCAGAAATCGTGCCGCCCGTGGCGGTGACGGCGGCGCGTCCGCCGGAGCGGTAGCTGTCCTTGAGTGACCCGGCGGCTTTTCTGAGCGGCGAAAGCGCGGCGCCTACGGCCGCCCGCCCGACGCCGGCCGCGCCACCCGCTGCGGCGGCTGCGCCGGTCTTTCCGGCAGAGCCGAGCGCGTAGGCGCTGTTTGCTGCGCCGGAGGTGAACGCCGCGCCACGGGCCGCGCCGCCAACCGCACCGGCGACTGCGCCGGCACCGAGGCGAGCGGCGGCAGCGCCACCGACCAGCGCGCCCCCGGCGGCGAGTGCGGTCCCGGCCGCGGCGCCAGCGCCAAGTGCGGGACCGCCTGAGACGATGCCGTTGGCGATCGACGGGCCGAAGATGCCAAGGCCGAGCAGACAGAGCGAGGCAAGCGCGACCGCCATCGCATCCTCGATGGTCGGCTGCGCGCCGCCAAAGCCGGCGCGGAACTCGTCGAACAGGGTGGAGCCGATGCCGACGATGACGGCGAGCACCAGCACCTTGACGCCCGACGAGATGACCAGCCCCAGCACGCGCTCGGCCATGAAGGCGGTCTTGCCGAATAGGCCGAACGGGATCAGCACGAAGCCGGCCAGCGTCGCCAGCTTGAACTCGATCAGCGTGATGAAAAGCTGGATAGCCAGGATGAAGAAGGCGAGGATGACCAGCACCCAAGCGAACAGCAGGCACGCGATCTGGATGAAATTCTCGAAGAAGGCGATCCAACCCATCAGGTCGGAGATGGATTCGAGGATGGGCTGACCCGCCTCAAGGCCGACCTGAGCGACGCGGCCCGGCTGGAGCAGCTCGGCGGCCGTGAAGCCGGTGCCGGACGCTTTCAATCCAAGGCCGGCGAAGCTCTCGAAGACGATCCGCGCCAGGCTGTTCCAGTTGCCGATGATGTAGGCGAAGACGCCGACGAACAGGGTCTTTTTGATAAGCCTCGCAAGGATGTCGTCGCCCTCGCCCCACGTCCAAAACAGCGCGGCAAGCGTCACGTCGATGACGATCAGCGTCGTGGCGATGAACGCCACCTCGCCGCCGAGCAGACCGAACCCGCTGTCAATGTAGCGGGTGAAGACATCCAGAAAGCGATCGACGACGCCGGTGCCGCCCATGTCAGTTCTCCTGCGGGTTCGCCCCATCGGCGATGCGGGCGGCGGGACGCGCACCAGGCGCGAGGAAGCGGCGGCGATTTTCCGCCCATGCGCGGAGGCAATCGGGATCGCTCGCGCCGGCCTGTCCGAGTGACTGGCAACGGCGCAGTTCGATCAGCAGCGGGTCCGTCGCCGGGGTTTCGGCGACGGACCCCGGCGCCTCGGGCATCGGCTCGGGTGCGCGCGCCATTTCGATCGCCGTCATCGTGATTGCGATGGCGACGAACACGATTGCACCGATCCGAGCGAGGAGCTTGCTGTCCACGGGCGTCAGTCGCGGAACATGCGGGCGTTGCCCGGCTGATAGCCGGTGGATGGCGTCAGGAAGCGCCGACGCCGCTCACGCCCTTCCTCCTCCGCCGCCGTATGGCGAGCCGCATTCAGCGCCTGCGCGCGGCCCTGCGCCGCGACCAAGGCCGTGAGATCGGCGATCTGCTGCGATTGCAGGGCGAGAAGCTGGTTGCCGGCCTGCGCGGCCTGAAGGGCGCCGGTCGCGGACTGGCTCGACGAAACGAGGCCGTTCATCGCCGTGCGCGTGCCGTCGATATTGCCGACGACGCCGGCCTGAACGCGCAGCGCGTCCTCGAACGCGCCGACGCTATCCTTCCAGCGCGCATTGGCGTTGGCGACCATCTGCGCGTGGGTGCCGGTGAGCGCGGCGCCCCTGTAGCGGCCGTTGAACGCCTGCTGGACGTTCTGCACGTCGTAAGCGATCCGCTGCGCCTCGCCGAGAAGCTGCTGTGTGCGCTGCACCTGCTGTTGGAGCTGCTGGAGCGAACTGAAAGGCAGCGAGGCGAGATTGCGCGCCTCGTTGGTGAGGCTCGTCGCTGCTTGCTGGATTTGCTGAATTTGGTTGTTGATCTGCTGGAGCGACCGGGCCGCCGTCAGCACGTTCTGCGCGTAGTTCGTCGGGTCATAGACGATCCCGCCGAATTGGGCGTGCGCCGGTGTCGCGGCGGTGATGCCGATCGTGCTCGACGTGGCGATGGCGCCGGCCAGCACGGCGCGGCGCAGGATGGAGGGCTTCATGGTTCGATGTCCTTCAAGGCTAGGGGAAGCTGGCCGGTATCTTCCCGGCGGCCGGCCAGCGGATAGGGTTGGGGTTCGGGAAGAAGCTCGACCGCCCAGGCGCAGCCGCGGCGCCGCAGCCATTCGGCCGCAAAGCCGGACTGGCCCCGCGCCTCGATGATGTCGGCGATGGCGAGCTGATCGGTCTTGGCGGAGGCGCCGGCGAACGCCAGCGCGACCTCCCCAAGTCCCAGCTCGAAGAGGCGGTTGCCGCGCCGCGACTGGCAGTAATAGTCGCGCTTCGGCGTCGCCCGGCTCAGTATCTCGATCTGGCGCGCATTGAGACCGAACCGCTCGTAGATCGCGGCGATCTGCGGTTCGGCCGCGCGCTCGTTGGGGAGGAAGATGCGCGTCGGGCAGCTCTCGATGATGGCCGGCGCGATGTCACTCGTCTCGATGTCGGCGAGGCTCTGCGTGGCGAAGACAACGCTGGCGTTCTTCTTGCGCAGCGTCTTCAACCACTCGCGGAGTTGGGCCGCGAAGTCCGGGCTGTCCAGAACCAGCCAGCCCTCGTCGATGATGAGGAGAGTCGGCGAGCCGTCCAGCCGATCACCGATACGGTGGAACAGGTAGGACAGCACCGCAGCCGCCGATCCTGCGCCGACCAGGCCCTCGGTCTCGAATGCCTGCACGTCGGCTTCGCCGATCCGTTCGGCCTCGGCGTCGAGCAGCCGGCCCCACGTCCCGCCGATGCAATATGGCGCGAGCGCCTGCTTGAGCTGCTGACTCTGGAGCAGCACGGCAAGCCCGGTCAGGGTCCGCTCCGCGACTGGCGCCGACGCCAGCGACCCGAGCGCCGACCACAGATGCTCCTTCGCCTGCGGATCGACCGCGACGCCTTCGCTGCCAAGGATCGCCGCCAGCCATTCCGCCGCCCAGGCGCGCTCGGCCGGATCGTCGATATGTGCGAGCGGCTGGAGCTGCACGCCGTCGCCGGTCTCGTCGGCGAGCATCCCGCCGAGATCCTGCCAGTCGCCGCCCATGCCGATCGCGGCGGCGCGGATGCTGCCGCCGAAGTCGAAGGCGAAAACCTGCGCATTCTCGTAGCGGCGGAACTGCATCGCCATCAGCGCGAGCAACACCGATTTGCCAGCGCCGGTCGGGCCGACGATCAGCGTGTGGCCGACATCGCCGACGTGAAGGGAAAACCGGAACGGGGTCGAGCCTTCGGTCTTGCCGTAAAGCAAGGGGGAGCGCCGAAATGCTCGTCCCGTTCCGGCCCCGCCCATACCGCTGACAGGGGGATCAGGTGGGCGAGATTGATGGTGGAAATCGGGGGCTGGCGGACGTTGGCGTAGATGTGGCCGGGCAGGCTCCCCAGCCATGCCTCGATCGCGTTCATGCCCTCTGGAATGACGGTGAAGTCGCGGCCCTGGATGACCTTCTCGACCAGCCGCAGCTTCTCGCCGGCGATGGCCGGATCGCGGTCCCACACCGTCACGCTGGCGGTGACATAGGCCATGCCGGCATAGTCGGCGCCCAGCTCCTGCAAGGCGGTGTCGGCGTCGGCCGCCTTGTTCGAGGCGTCGCTGTCGAGCAGCGTGCTCGCCTCGTTCGTCATCACTTCTTTCAAGATGGCCGCGACCGACTTGCGCTTCGCGAACCATTGGCGGCGGATACGCGTGAGCAGCTTGGTCGCGTCGGTCTTGTCGAGCATGATCGCGCGGGTGGACCAGCGATACTCGAAGGCGAGCCGGTTCAGCTCGTCGAGCAGGCCGGGAAAGGTGACGCTCGGAAATCCAACGATCGTCAGCGTGCGGAGATGATGGTCGCCCAGGCGCGGCTCCAGCCCGCCGGTGAGCGGCTCGTCCGCCAGCAAGGCATCCAGGTGCATCGGGGTTTCCGGCACGCGCACGCGCTGGAGCCGTGTTGAAATCGTGCTGTGCAGGTAGGTCAGCGTTTCGGCGTCATCGAGCCAGCGGACCTCGGGCATGAAGCCTTCGACCAGGTTCAGCACGCGGTCGCTGCGATCGGTGAAGCCTTTGAGCAGCTCCCACGGATCGACGCCGGTGGTGGAGCGGCCCTCGTAGAGCCAGCCTTCAGCCCGCGCGGCTTCCGCGGCTGGCGGCATCCACAGCAGCGTCAGATAATAGGCGCTCTCGAAATGCGCGCCTTCCTCGCGGAACTGTTCCCGCCGTTCCATATCGACCAGCGCCGACACGGGATCGGGGAAATCGTCCTCAGGATAGTCGAGCGCGGGCGTCCGCTGCGCTTCGACGAAGATCGCCCAGCCCGAACCGAGCCGGCGAAGCGAATTGTTGAGCCGCGAGGTCGTTGCCACCAGTTCGGCCGGCGTCGCGCTGTCAAGATCGGGGCCGCGGAACCGGGCGGTGCGCTGGAACGAACCGTCCTTGTTGAGCACGACACCTTCACCGACCAGCGCGGCCCAGGGCAGGAAGTCGGCAAGGTGTGCCGCTTGCCCACGGTATTCGCGCAAGTTCATCATGGCCGCATCCAGCTTGGGTAACGGAGGTGGCGCCGGGCCACGTCCACGAATTGCGGGTCGCGGCGAGCGGCCCAGACGGACAGCGCATGGCCGATCGCCCAGATGACCAGGCCAGCGATCCAGAGGCGCAGGCCGAGGCCGATCGCGCCCGCCAGCGTCCCGTTGACGATGGCGAGCGAGCGCGGTGCGCCGCCGAGCAATATCGGCTCGGTCAGCGCCCGGTGGACGGGGGCGTAAAAGCCCGTGATCGGCTCGGCAGCGTCCAGCATCAGACCAGCGCCCCGCCGCCGAAGCTGAAGAAGCTCAGGAAGAAGGAGCTGGCGGCGAAGGCGATCGACAGACCGAACACGATCTGGATCAGCCGACGGAAGCCGCCCGACGTGTCGCCGAACGCGAGCGTTAGGCCGGTCACGATGATGATGATGACCGCCACGATCTTCGCCACCGGCCCCTCGATGCTTTCGAGGATCGACTGGAGCGGGGCTTCCCACGGCATCGACGAACCGCCGGCATGGGCCGGGACGGCGAAGGTCAGCGCGACGACGCTGGCGGTGGCGGCGAGCATGGCGCGGCGTGCGCCACGCCGGAAGGCATGGATCATGGCAGGTCTCCTGGCTGGGATTGGGAAAGCGGGATGAGGCGGTAGTCGCCGGTCGCAGGGTCGAGCCCGTCGACACGGGCCAGTTCGGCGAGCCGGCGGCCGTGTCCGTCGCGGACCAGCACAGCGATGAGGTCGATGGTCTCGGCCAGCAGCGCGCGGGGGACCGTCACGACGGCCTCCTGAATGAGCTGCTCCATGCGGCGCAGCGCGCCGAGCGCGGTTCCGGCGTGGATAGTGCCGATCCCGCCGGGATGTCCGGTGCCCCAGGCTTTGAGGAGGTCGAGCGCCTCGGCGCCGCGCACCTCGCCGATGGGAATGCGATCGGGGCGCAGCCGCAGCGAGGACCGGACGAGATCGGACAGCGAAACGACGCCATCCTTGGTCCGCATGGCGACGAGGTTCGGCGCGGCGCATTGCAGCTCGCGCGTGTCTTCGATCAGGACGATGCGGTCGCCGGTTTTGGCGACTTCGGCCAACAGCGCGTTGACCAGCGTGGTCTTGCCGCTCCCGGTCCCTCCCGCGACAAGAATGTTGGCACGAGTTTCGACACCGTGCCGCAGCGTCTCAGATTGAGCCGCCGACATGATGCCGGCCACCGAATAGTCATCGAGCGTGAACACCGCGACGGCGGGTTTGCGGATCGCGAAGGCAGGCGCGGCTACTACCGGGGGCAAGAGCCCCTCGAACCGCTCGCCTCCTTCCGGCAGCTCGGCCGACACGCGCGGGCTACGGGCATGAACCTCGACGCCGACATGGTGTGCGACCAGGCGGACGATGCGCTCGCCATCGGCGGCGCTCAGCAGCTCACCCGTGTCGCTGATTCCTTCGCCGAGCCGATCGAGCCACAATCGGCCGTCCGGGTTTAGCATCACTTCGATGACGGCGGGATCGTCGAGCCAGGCCGCGATTGACGGCCCGAGCGCCGTGCGCAGCATCCGCGCGCCGCGTGATCTCGCCTCGGATCGGATCGGGTGGACGGTCAAGACATGGCCCCTGCAATGGACCGGGCGAACCGCCGCCCGGTGTCAGGAGCACATCAAGAGAGCCAGAAATTCAGCCGCTGCAACAGTTAGTTGAGGGCGTAGTAGAGGCGGCGGTATATACTTGCGTGGGGCGGATCAGCCGATTGTCACCACGCCGTGCATGGAGCCGACTATTCCGAATCAGTTTGATTCTGCGGCCATATATCCTCGGGAATTTCGTCCATCAGGCTCTTACCGCTCGCATAGCGCCGGCCGAGCGTTTCGATGAACCCTTCGTAGCGCTTGCGTCCCTTCACCTGCGCTGCGGCCTGATCCTCATCGGGCAGCGGCGGCGTCACGGACAGCCAGAAGCGGACGAACAGCGCCAGCGCCTCGGTCGAGAGCCCGGTGTTCCGCTCCAACCGTTGCACTTGGCGCGACAGCCGGTCGAGCCGGCGAGCGAACGCCGCCTCCATACGATCGGCACCATCGGGCGACAGGTAGGACGCCACCGCCGCCTCCACGATTGCGGAGCGTGAGATTCGACGCCGTATCGCCAGCTCGTCGACTTGTTTGGCGAGCGCGGGCGGAAAATAGACATTGAGCCGGACACGCATGATCGCCGCCTACAGCTCGATACCGTCGCCGGGGTCGAGCGACGCCTGCCGCGCGAGCCCCTGCATCCGGCGCCGCACGGCGGCCGCCTGCCGCGCAGCATCTTCGGGTTCGTCGTCCACGATCGCAAACTCCTGCGCGGGCGGCGGCGGAGTCTCCGACGCGATGGCGACATGCTCCGGCAGTTCGGGTTCGCGGCGCAATCCACTGTTGGCCGCGTCCTCTGCCGAACGGACGATCCGCGCCACGGCGGCGGGATCGGCGACGACGGCGCGGCCCGTCCAGTCATCGGGCCGCACCTGGCCGGCGTCCGGGGTGGGTGCGGACATGATCCGCTCGGCGAACCGGGCGTCGCGGTAGTAGCGGACCTTCTTCGCCCGGATCGGATGGACGCCCGCCACCATGACGATCTCGTCATCGGGCGGGAGCTGCATCACCTCGCCCGGCGTGAGGAGCTGGCGCGCGGTCTCTGACCGCGACACCATCAGATGCCCGAGCCAGGGCGAAAGCCTGTGGCCCGCGTAGTTCTTCATCGCCCGCATTTCGGTCGCGGTGCCGAGCGCATCCGACACGCGCTTGGCGGTGCGCTCGTCGTTGGTGGCGAAGCTCACGCGCACATGGCAATTGTCGAGGATCGCGTTGTTCGGGCCGTAAGCCTTCTCGATCTGGTTGAGAGACTGCGCGATCAGGAATGCCTTGAGACCATAGCCAGCCATGAAGGCCAAAGCGGACTCGAAGAAGTCGAGGCGGCCGAGCGCCGGAAACTCGTCGAGCATCAAGAGCACGCGATGGCGGTTGCCGTTCGGCGTCAGCTCCTCGGTCAAGCGGCGACCGATCTGGTTGAGGATGAGCCGAATGAGCGGCTTGGTGCGCGATATGTCGCTGGGCGGCACGACCAGATAGAGCGTCGCCGGCCGATCGCCCTCGACCAGATCCGATATGCGCCAATGACAGGCGCGCGTGACCTGCGCCACGACGGGATCACGATAGAGGCCGAGGAACGACATCGCGGTGCTGAGCACGCCGGATCGTTCGTTGTCCGACTTGTTCAGCAGCTCGCGCGCGGCGCTGGCGACAACGGGATGGACGCCGGCTTCGCCGAGGTGCGGCGTCGCCATCATCGCGGCCAGCGTCTGCTCGATCGTGCGCGATGGGTCCGACAGGAATCCCGCAACGCCCGCCAGCGTCTTATCCGGCTCGGCATAGAGGACATGAAGGATCGCACCGACCAGCAGCGAATGGGAGGTCTTCTCCCAATGGTTTCGGCGCTCCAGCGAGCCTTCGGGATCGACCAGCACATCGGCGACATTCTGCACGTCGCGCACCTCCCACTGTCCGCGCCGCACTTCGAGCAACGGATTGTAGGCGGCCGACGCCGCGTTGGTCGGATCGAACAGCAGCACGCGGCCGTGCCGGGCGCGAAAGCCCGCGGTCAGCGTCCAGTTCTCGCCCTTGATGTCGTGGACGATTGCCGACGCGGGCCAGGTCAAAAGCGACGGCACAACCAAGCCGACGCCCTTGCCGCTCCGTGTCGGGGCGAAGCACAGCACATGCTCAGGCCCATCATGGCGCAGATAGTCGCGCGCGAGCTTGCCGAGGACGACGCCGTTCGGCCCCAGCAGCCCAGCGCTGCGAACCTCCCGCTCGGTTGCCCAGCGCGCCGAGCCATAGGTCTCGGCGTTCTTCAGTTCGCGCGCGCGCCACACCGACATACCAATGGCGACGGCGATCGACACGAATCCGCCCGAGGCGGCGATGAACGCGCCGGTCTTGAAGATGTCGGGCGCATAGGCATCGAAGCTGAACCACCACCAGAAGAAAGCGGGCGGCGGATAGATGCGGTAGCCGAAGGCCATGAACCACGGCGGGCCAAGCTCCGGCTGGTATGCGAGCGCGGCGGCCGTCCATTGGGTTGCACCCCACACGGCGGCGAGGACGATCAGGAACACGGTGATGACCTGACCCCACAATATCTTGGTCGCGGACATGGATTTTCCTTTCGGGGTTACAGGCCGAGGTCGCGCTTGCGGCCCAGCGTCCAGTCGATGCCGCCACCGGCGTGCACGACGCCGGATACCTGCCGGCCGAGCTGCTGTTCGAGGGTGCTGGCCCAAGGCACGAGCCGGAAACCAAGGCCGTCGTCGAGCATGGCGAAACGGCCGGACGCGAGCGCAAGCCGCTGGCGGACGACGCCGATGATCTTCTCGCCGCCTGCGGCGGGGCGGTAGGCAAGCCCGGTCTCGCCGGCGATCTTCGCGCCGACCGAATCCAGCTCGCGCTTGCGCAGCGTGTCGAGCAGCCCGCGTTCGAACACGGTGCGTTCGCCGTAGCGACGCGCCAGCCCTTCCTTGACGAGATGATCGGTGCGCGCGTCCATCGCGCGGCGCACCTCGGCGCCGAACCCGCCGTCCACCACGCCGGCGCCGCGCTCGATCAAGCGATGGTCCAGCCAGGTCGCGCCAGGCGCCTTGACCTGCGCGGCAAGGTCGAGGTCCGAGCGGGTGGCGAGCACCAGCGTCGGCTTATCCTCGCCGGGTCGTCCGATCGCCCGAAGCTCGACGATGCCACCGAGCTTCGGGCTATGCTCGAGCGCCTCGATGCCGGGCAGGCGGACATGGTGGGTGCGGCCATCCGTGCCGTCGATCACGGCATAGGCGGTGCCGGCCAGCTCGTCGTGCAATCCCTTGTCGATGAGCCGGCCGGCGATCGGCTTCTCGGGAGCGCCGCTGACGACGGCATAGCTGTCGAGCGGCCGATCCTGCCCGCGCTCTTTAAGCGCCGCGCCGATCGTGCGGATGATGTCGCCGCGCGTCCCCAGGTCGCGCAGCTTCGCCGCCGCGCCTTCGGCGACCGCCCATCGTCCCGGCTCCCCTTCGGCCGCGAGTCCCATCGTTTCCAGATGCTGCAACCGCCCGACCATCAGCCGGCGAAGACGCGGGTCGTCCGGGCCGGGCCGCTCGGCGCGCAGGTCGATCACGCCCAGCTCGTCGGCGGCGCGTCCGATCTCGCCGTCGAGCCGCGTCCAGCGCTCGGCCGTCACCTCGCGGTCCAGCGCACGTTGCACCTCATGTTCAGGCTTCGGCCCCAGCTCGGCGAACGCCAGCTCCTCGGCGCGCGAGCGCAGGTTGTGGCTGATGTAGTCGCGGGAGATGACGAGGTCGCCGCCCTGGTCGTTGACGCCGCGCACGAGCAGATGGACGTGCGGATTGTCGGTGTTCCAATGATCGACCGCGACCCAATCCAGCCGCGTCCCCAGGTCCGACTCCATCTGGCGAACGAGGTCGCGGGTATATTCGCGAAGGTCGGTCAACTCGGCTGCGTCCTCGGGCGACACGATGACCCGGAAGTGATGCCGGTCATCCTTGCACCGCTCGGCGAAACCGCGATCGTCGGCACGGTCGCCATGTTCATCGAACATGCGCGTGGACGAGCCGTCGCGAGTGACGCCTTCGCGCTTCAGATAGGCGATGTGCGCGGACAGCGGCGCCATACGTCGCCCGCCACGGCCTCGGGTGGCGACGGGCAGCATCTTGACGATGACGCGCCGGCCAGAACCGAACAGGCGGTTGCGCGCGAACGCCGTGCGCCCCCGGCCGAAACTGGACTGACCACCCCGGCGCGACGCGCCGCCGCTGCGCCGCCCGCCGCTATGGATCGCGGCAACCCGTAGCACCTCGGCCACCAGGCCGCGCGCATTGCGGCCCTGCGCCTTGCTGCGCTTGGCCTTGCCGGGCCGGACGCGGAAATCGCTGTCCTTGCTCACGGCCAGACCGCTTTCGGCCGAAATTGGCCTATGGTGCCATTCGACGCGCTGTTTTTACTGACTTTTCCCTTCCGCGCGGCACGCGCGCCGACCGACGCCCCCATGTGAAGCCACGGAAAAGCCCCGGCTTTTCCGCGAAACGGGGTGCGGCTTATATCTTGCCCTCGCACTTCCCCCTGTTTCCTGCCCTCCCGGTTCCCTTCTCGAATCCGGCGGCCGATCGGGAGCGAGCGCCGATCATTGCTGTCGGCCCGCGCGGGCGCGGGGGACGAACAACGTATCCGCCTGCGTGTCCGGTGACGAAGAAGCCGCACTCTCTTGCGCTTCGGTGGCGCGCGCCACGACCGATCCCGGCGCATCGGATGTGTCGTCCGATTGCGCGGCGGACGGCGCGGACCCGCTGCCGGTAATGCGGACGAATAGCGCCGCACGACGCCACGCGAAGCGGTCCGGCGGCGCACTCACCGCTGTTTCGGCCGCTCCCCGCGCGCGGACTACGGCTGTAAGCTGGGCGAGGTAGCTGACCGTCTCGGCGGGCAGCGGACGGCCTCGCGATACATAGTCGTCGTAACGCCCCGGTCCGGCATTATAGGCCGCCAACATCGCGCTCGCGTTGCCGTAGCGGTCGTGCATCTCGCGCAGATAAGCCGCACCCGCCATGATGTTGTCACGCACGTCAAACGGGTCCGGGCCGAGACCGTAACGGGCGCGCAGCCCCGCCCAGGTCGCGGGCATGATCTGCATCAGTCCCATCGCGCCAGCCCGCGAGACGGCGCGCGAATTGCCCCGGCTTTCGACGCGCATGACCGCCCATATCCACGCTTCGGGAATCCCGAACCGCCGCGCGGCGTCGGCGACATGACCGGCATAGGGATGTGCAGCGGCCGGGGCGGCAACGGGCGCTTCTTGCGCCCAACCAGCTCCCGGCGCAGCGCCCCCGGACAGCAGGACGGCGGTAAGCAATATGGCCGATCCGACTCCGCTTCGCCGCCAGCCTGCCAGCGTGCTCGCTGCGGTAAAGGGTGCGCGCGAAGCGCCGGCCTTCGGCCGCCCTTGACCTTCGCTGCGCGCTCCGGCCGGCCTGCGACCGAGCGGGACGGAGGGATGAGACGGCTTTCCCGCGAACAAAGGGATGATGGGGAAGCGCACCGGATCAGTCCTGCTCGCGCGACTTCGGCTGGCGGTTCCAGCGCAGCGACCAGGCCGATTTGTCGTTCGCGCTCTGGAACAGCGCGGCGCGGATCGGTTGCGCGAACGCGGGGTCGTCGATGCGCAGCGAGACGTAATCGCCAGCGCGCTCGCCGGTCTCGTTCCATCCGGCGCCGATCTCGGGGCCTTCACCCCCGTCGCCGCGGTGGACGCGCCAGTCCGGCGCCCTTTCGGCGTCGGTCGGGTCGGCGGGAACGATCGAGATGCGGATGTCGAGCGTCGCTGTCTCGATGATGCCTTCATAGCCGTTGGCGGTGCGGAAAAAGCTGCCGATCTGCATGGGAATGTCCTTTCGTTTGGCGGGTTGGATGCGGGTCAGGACCGGGCGGCACGCCACGTCAGCGGCGCTTCGGGGTCGTCGCGGGTGAGGATCGGGATCGCGCGGCCGAGCACGGTCGAGGCCGGCAGCGGCCCGAAGTAGCGCCCGTCCAGGCTGTCGGGATGATCGGGATTGAGCAGCAGCAGCTCGCCTGCTGCGAGCGTGCGGCAACCTTGCCACGCGGGCAGCGGACGGCCGATCCGGTCACGGATCACGGCGACGGCAACCGCCCGTCCATCAACGCTGACCGTCACGCCGATCCGACACACGCGCTGCCCGGCCTTGGCGGAGACGTGCTTCAAGAGCGGTACGTCCTCGCCGAGATAGCCGCGCTCGGCCAGCCATTGGCCGAGCCGCTCGGGCGGCGTGACGGCGACCAGCGCGCCGACTGGTGGATCGCGTTCCGGCTCTATCCGGTAGAGGCCGAGCGGTGCGCTGGCGCTGGCGTTCCAGATGAGGCGCGGCAGCGGGTCAAGCACCGCAACGGCGGTGAACGACACGGCGAACAGCGACGCGGCGGCTGTCGTCGCGATGGTCCATCCACGGCGCGTCATCCTTCGATCTCCCGGCGTTTGAGCCAGGCGCGATGACGCTCCAGCGTATAGGGGCGCGGCTGATGTCCGGCGGCGATGCGGTTGGCGACGTGTCGCCAGTGATCCGGTGCGGCGTCGCACGGATCGACGCCCGCGGCCTCCGCCGCGTCGATCGCGGCGAGAACCTGACTGACTTTGGGCCAGCCCTCGATCTTGAGCAGGATTTCTCCGCCCGGTCGCACGAACGGAAGCGTCGTGAACGGCTCGTCCGCGTCGACCGCGCGCACGATGTCGATGCGCGAGCTGACCGTGCCGTAGTCGTTCGCCGCCCAGCGGACGAAGGCGAAGATCGCGCCAGGCCGGAAGCGGACGATGCGGCGGCGGCGATCGACGATCTCGTCGGCGGCGACGCGGCCGAATCTGATCCAGTGCTCGATCCGCTTCTCGATCCAGGTCAGTTCAACGCGAGTCATGCCGTCGTCGGACGGCTGGCGGTGACGCATGGGTGACGGCGGGACGGTCATCGCCGGCTCCGGGCGATGGCCGAATCCGCGCGCGGCATGAGGTCGTCCTGACCCGGATCGGAGGTCGAGTGCTTGATGCCGATGTCGGCCCAGGCCCGCAGGTCATCGACCGAATAGACGACGCGACCGCCGATCCGGCGGTAGGCGGGGCCGGTGCCGAAGTAGCGGTGCTTCTCCAGCGTGCGGCCAGAAAGGCCAAGGAAGCGTGCGGCTTCCGGCGTGCGCAGGAAGCGGGGCGGTAAGTTGGTGGGCGTATCGGACAAGTGACGGCTCCTGCGGACGTTGGCGGCAGGAGGCGTAATTGTCAGAATGGAAGCGGCCGGGTGGGGTATGAAGATGTGCGGCTGCGCGGATGTGACCACCCCCGCAACTGGGTGCCCGGGTGGGCGTTTCAGCGGATGCGGAGCAGCTTGCGGTAGTCGCCTTTCATCATGGCGATGCCATCACGGACCAGCCGAACCACAAACGACCGGGACGCTGACATTTTCCAGTCGCTCGCGGAGAGCTTGGTCGCGTCCTCGCGCCCCAGCTCGACCGCGATCTGGCGATAGGTTGCACCACCATCACGCAAATCAAGGGCGCGGAGGATCAGGTTTAGGCGGGCTAAGCGATAGGGTGTGAGCGGCCAGCCGCGCGGCAACGGTCCGGCCTCCCGGCCGAGCAACCGGCGATGGAAGCGCAACAGGCTGGCGATGCGGGTAACGAAGTCCCGGTCGAGCGGGACGATAGCGGCGAGCGGTCGGCCGGGGGTCGGGTCACGCAGCCATAACCGATGCTCGCCGGCTGCGTCGGCGACGATGACGTGGCGCCCGTCGATCCCCGCCAGGTCCGCGAGAAGCGCGCCGAGCGAGTGCGGATCGACCGGCTGAGCGCTCGCAAATCCGTCCGGGGCCGCGTCGAGAATGACCGTCACGGCGGACAGTTCCGGACGCCAGATGATGGGGTCGGTCAGGTCATCGGGCGCCGTGGCGAAAGGATAACCCCCAGCGCCGCGCGAACGCCGACTCGGCGGCGTTCTTCGCGACGGCGCCGCTCGCGATGCGCTGCTGCATCTGCGTATATTCGGCGCGATAGGTGCGGTTTCGTCGAAGAAACTCGGCGGCTATGTCGGCGCGCCCGAGCGCGTCGGACAGACCGCCGGCGCGTCGCTGGCGACGCCCAGGCGGCGTCGGCATTTCATCCTCCCAACCGCGCTCCGCGCGGATTTCGGTGGATGGAGCATCAGCGGCGTCGCTTCGCCGCGATAGCGCGAACATTGCGCGCAGCCATGTCGGCTGCGCGGCTGAGTCAGCAATGAATTGCTGCCGAATCTGCTGAAATCCTAACCTTTTAACGGCTGTTCGCAGCCGAGCAGATGCGCGTAGCCGATCTCCGTCATCCACCTTGCGCGCGCAAGATGGCTCTCATGCATCGCCTTCGCCCGATCGGGTTCGGCAGTCACGTCGATGCCGAACACCGACGCAGCCGCCTGACGCCAATCCGCCCCTTCGGCATCGGCATCGAGGAGGCGCAGATAGTCGGCAAGGTGGCTTTCGTCGTATGGTGTGAGTTGCGCCGCCTCCGGCACGCGGTCCTCGAATTGACATCTGCTCATGGCGTGCCCCGTCATGTCCCCCGGTTAACCAACCTAGACCAAATCCGTCCTTCGGTTATGCGCAAGTCCCGCATCGTTCAGTGCACCTATCGCCGCGATGGTGAGCGCCCGTAAGACGATACACCTTATATGAGATAAACCGCATAGGGTGTATCGTCCAGTTTGCCGCGCATGGACATGCGCCGCCTCGTGGGATTGAACTTTGCCAGGCTGAGAAAGGATAAGGGCTTTACCCAGGAGCGCTTTGCGGAGACGTCGGGCTTTACGCAGCAATATGTCAGCGATCTGGAGCGGGGCCGACGTAACCCGACTGTTGTCACCTTGTTTCACCTGGCCTCGGCGCTTGGCGTCACGCCCGCCGATCTGGTGGCCGAAGTCGACCCGTCCGAGACTGACTAGCTTCGCCGAACTCGAGCGCGAGCCGGGCGCCAGCCCGGCGAGCGCGATTGCGGCCGCGCGAACCTTGGGACGCGCGGCCGCTGCCGATCTGGCGCAGCAGATCGGCGCAGAACGGCGAAGCCGCAGGGCCGGAGCTCCGGCCCTGCGGTGGCGGATGGTCAGGCGGCCTTGAGGCGCTGCATCCCCTCGGCCAGCGTCCAGAGCGCGCGGTTGAGCGTCACGTTCTGGTCGATGCCGTTGATGGCGCGAGTCTGTGCGCGGCGTATGCGACCCTCGGCGTTGCGCTTGCGACCCTGCAAACCGCCCCGAACGACATTCTCCTGAATGACGTTGAACGTGGTCCACAGGCTGTCGCCAACGTCCTCGCGGCGGCGCGGCTCGATGATCTGTTCGGGCCGCAACGGGCTTTCGTCCTCGCCATAGCGGGCAACCAAGCTCACCTCGCCGAGCAACCGGCGCTCGTCCTCGGACAGCCGAACAGCCTTCATCGCTTCGCTGGCGTCGATCAGCCGGGGGAAATCCTCGGCAACGGTATAAACGCCCTCGATGATGTCGTCCTGAATGTTGCCCTTGTGCGGCACGCGGACTTCCTCGAAGCGCTCGCCTGCGATCATGCTGTTGGTGCAGACGAAGCGCAGCATGCCAGCGAACATCTGATAGGCGCTGGTCCCGTCGTGGCTGTTGACGACGATGACCTCGGCGGCCTCGGGCTTGCCGATGCCCTCGTCCCGGCGCAGACGCAGCATGTGCTTGGCGTGGCCGTGGCGGCTGCCGTCGCGCGGCACCGACTGAACGGCGAAGAACGGGAACCATCCTTCCCGGCGCAGCCCCTCGACGATGTCGATGGTCGGCACATAGACGTAGCGGTCCGAACGGCTGTCGTGCGCCTCGCGGGCGAAGATCGACGGGACGTGCCGATAGAGCGCCTCATTGTCGAGCGGCTCCCGCCCGCTGATCTGATGGGCATTACGGCCGAACCGGGTGGCAAGCTGATAGTGCATTCTGACCTCCTTGGGCTTGGGTTTCCGCGCAGCGGAGCGCCGCGCTGAAACCCTGCCCGTCGGCGAGACCGGGGGTGCAACCGGAGTGGGCGGCTTCGCGGGGAACCGGCTGCACGGAACGCGCTCGCGCGTGGAGGAAGCTGGGCGGAAGCGCTCCGAAGGGCGCTGGGGGCAGCGCCCCAAGCACCGCGCCGGCCAAGGCGCCAGCAAACAGTTCTTGCCATTTGTTCTTGTTTTGATCCAAACGAGCCGCAAGGAGTCGGTATGAGCATCACGATCACAGGACAGCCCGGCCAGCGCATCGCGGTCGCTGGCGACATCACCAAGACGCTGCGAGTTCCATATGACGAGGCGGAGGGGCGCTTCCTTCTAGCGGCGAGTGACGGTTCGCTGATCGAAGGCCGCCTCGAAGTCGAGGAAGAGCGCGTCGATTTCCGGGTCGTGGTGGACGGAGCCGGCATCTCGCGGATCGGTCCAAGCGAGCTGACGCTGGATTGGGCGGTCGAATGGGTGACGATCGCACCTTATGACGCTGGAGCGCTGCACGAGCCACGCCGGATGCCGCTGCCGCTGTTCGATTCGTTGCCCGGCTAGTGACGGTATGGCGACAAGAGAAGCGCCCCGCTCCGTTCGAGCGGGGCGCTACGTCGCGTCAACGGGACCAGATCAGCGCGTATTCGCCGGAAGTCTCGGACTCCGAGAGAGTGGCATAGACGGGAGCCGGGAAGCTCGGATCATCCAGCTTGACGGAGATGTAGTCGCGACCTTCGCGGCTGGTCTTCTTCCAGGCGGCGCCGATGTCCATCGCTCCGGCGCTGATACGGAAGTCCGGGGACTTCTCGCCGTCCTTTTCAACCGGGCGAAGGGTGGCTTTGGTGCTGAGGGTGAGCGTCTTGATGACGCCGGTGAACTCGCCCTTGGCGTTGGCGGTAAAGGTGCCGATGGTAGCCATTTCGTAATCTCCTGCTTGCTCGGACCGCGCCCATCGCGGCCTCGATGGCGTTTCGTCGGCCGGGGACGATCGTCCGCGCACCCGAAGGGCCACAGCGAAGCGGAGGAAGGCGGAGCGCCGCTTTTTTGCTTCGCGATGCAAAGCCGCAGGCGGCGGAAAAAAGCGGCGCTCCGCCCTTGCGGGAAGGCGAGCGGCTCCGGCAGACCAGCCATTGGAGAGGCCGTTGGGCAGCCGGGCTACGAATAGCAGGACAGGCGCGACGACCGTCGCACACGGCGCGGAGCGCAAAGGCGATCAACGCTCATCATTCCCGCGAAGATGCTACGCCGGTGCGATGACGAATCACGGCAGCCAGCAGGAAGACCGGGACCCTCGCGAGGGCTTGGCAGAAGAAGGATTGCTCTCGCCCCTGATCGAGGACTGGCGGACGATCTACATCGAGAACTATGCGCCGTGGTTCGCGCTGGCGCGGGACGTCAATCGTTACGCCACCTGGCTTTTCCAGGAACATCAGGATGCCGGCAATGGCGGGCCGGCCAACGCACAGGCTCCAACGGCGGTGCGCATGTACGGGCGTGCGATGAACGCGTTCGCGGCTTCTGTCATGCTGGCCGAGCGCGGCATGGCCATTGAAGCGGCGGGCGCTGTGCGAGCGATCTATGAAGTGGGATTCTGGCTGAGCCTGCTCGCCACCGATCCGCTTAAAGCGCTCGAAGCGCTGGAGATCGACGAGCACGACAACGCGATCCAGCGGGAGCTGCTCTTGCGCGAGGAGCATCCCACGGACGCCGCCCTCATCGCGGCGTCGCTGAAGCGTCAGGAGCATCACGCCGCAAAGCTCGCCAAAAGGAAGAGTCTCAGCGTCAAGAAGATTGCCCAGACCATGCCGAAGCGGTCGGGCTATCTCGAATATCGGCTGGTCAGCGCCTTCTACGGCCATCTGTCCAGCAACAGCCTCGATGGCCTAAAGAAGAGAAACGGCAAGGGTGGCGTGACCAATATTCTGGGTCCGTTCGAATTGGAGATCCCCAAGGCGCTGTCCTTCGCACTCGATGCGATGCTTCGATCCACCCGCTATTTCGAAGTGATGATGAAGGAAGGCCGACAGCCCAACCGTCTGGAGGCGGCCGCACGCACCCTGCTGGAACTTCAGGCCGCTACCTGATCGACCGCTTCGCCATGGGAAAAGCGGCGGCGCGCAACCAGCGCGCCGCCGCGATTTTCGGTCGAAGGAAAAGGCCGGGACCGCTTGCGCAGCCCCGGCCCAATGCCGCTATTCGGCAGCGACGGCATAGGACGCTTCGCCATCCTCCGCTCCGGCATCGGCGGCCTCCGCTTCCGGCTCGGTCGTCCGCAGTATGGCGGGAAGCCAGCCGCTCCCAGCCAGAAGCTGCTCGGCGGCTTGCGCCATGTCCGGCTTCTTCATGTCCGCGATGCGTCGGGCGGCGTCCTCCGACACGCCTTCGGCTACGGCCTCCACGATATGCGCCTTGGTGACGCGGCCAAGGTAGCTGTCCACGGTCGGCGTCCAATCCTTCGCCACATCCAGCGCCAGCGCGGTCGCCAGCCGATCCGCGGTTTGTAGCGAGCGGGGCTTGCGGTCCCACGGCAGACGCAGGGCGTTGACGGTGCGCGACGCGCAATGCGCCAGCAGCGCCAGCCGCTTCTCGTCGTCCAGCCCGACGATGAAGGCCCACAGGTCGGCCACATCACGCGGCATCCGCTCGGCCCAAACCTCGCGGGCCTCGTTCGCCTTTGCGGCAAGCGGGGTATCCTCGATCCCATCCGCATGGCTGCTAAGCGGCGTCACGGTCGGACGAACCTCAAGGCAACCGGCCTCGGCGTAGCTGTAGAAAAGTTGCGCCGTGAGCGTGTGGGTCAAGGCGATCAAAGCCAGATCGGGCCGCTCGCCAAGGGCAACGCGCAAGGCCAGCGTCCGGTGGGCGGACAGGTCGCGGGTGAGGCTGTCGGAAATCGGCTTGCCCGGTTCCTCGTCCTCTTCCTCGATTTCCCGTTCGTCCTCGTCGCCATCCTCGGCCTGTTCGTCCTCCACGGCCTCCGGGTCGATGGCTTCACCCACACCCTCGGGCTGCGGATCGGCCAGCGCCTCGTCTTCGGGCCGGGCGAAACCGCGCTCGAGACGAGGAACGCCGTCATGGTTCAGCACCACGAACACGCCGCCATGCGCGATCACGTTGGCGTCGTAGGCATGACGCTTGGCCGAAATAGCATCGATCTCGTCGGACACCGCCTCCAGCTTCGCCGCCACGTCCTCGGGCATCTCGTCATAGGACGAATAGCCTTCGGCAAGCTCGTCATGCTCGGTGGACAGCGCCTCCAACCGCGCCTCGTCCTCGTCGGACAGGGCGATGGTCTGCGGATAAAAGCGCCGCATCCCGTGGGCGTGGGGATAGTCGATATGCGCCTCGGCCCATTTCCAGCCCTCGGACAGCACGATCCCGGCGATCTCGCGCAGCTTCTCGATGGCGAGCATGTCGAGCAAGCCCGCATCCTCGAAGAACCCGCCCCGGTCCTCGCTGAACAAATCGCGGATGATGTTGCCGCCCGCCTCGACATAGGCGTCGGCCCCGACGAACACCGCGCGGCGATCATCGGCGGGCACGTTGGCGGCGGTCATCTCGCGGCGGATGATCCAAGGCTCGCGGTTGTGATGCAGCCCCTCGAACACCTGCTCCTGCCGGGCATGGTCCTCGGCAATGGCGAAGGCCATCAACTGGTCCAAGGTCAGGCCATCTTCGCGATAGACCTGCAACAGCTTCGGGCTAACAGCGCCAAGGCGAAGCCGCTGCTTTACCACGCCAGCCGACACGCCGAACCGCGCGCCGATCTCTTCCGCGCCCCAGCCCTTGCCGTCCGCAAGCTCGCGGAATCGCTCGAACTGGTCGGCGGGGTGCATCGGGGTCCGGGTCACGTTTTCGTCGAGGCTGATTTCCGACGGGTCGTTCTGCGTGTCCAGCCAGCAGCGCACCGGTTCGGATTTCTTGCACTGCTTGCGCTTGGCGCGCAGCAGCATCGCCAGCCTGCGGCCCTCGCCAGCGGTAACGAAATAATTGCCGGTCGGCGTCCCGTCGTCCTTGGTTTCCGGCTCCACGACGAGATTCTGGATCAGCCCCTTATGCTGGATCGAAGCGGCCAGCGCCTCGATAGCGGCCTCCCCATGCGGCACCTTGCGGGCATTGCGCGGGGACTTCTTGAGCTTGGCGAGCGGCACGAAGATTTCGACGCCCGACACAGGCTCGGCGGCTACGGTTTCGGTAACAGCGTTCATCACACTTCTCCTAAAAACCACACTCACCCCGGAATGGGGTGGGCGGCGAAGAAGCGACCGGCAGGCCCGCCGGCGGAGCCGGGCAGCATCCGCAGGACCGCAACGCAGTGGAGGACGCGCCAACAGCGCGTTGCGGCCCGGCGCGGCGGGCCTAGAGGGAAGCGTCGCCCACCCCATCGACGGGGAGAGAAACGACCAACGGCGATCGGGCCGGCGCAGCCCTGGCCCGATCTCCGCAGACGGGAACGACTACAATCCGCGCGGCGGATTGCCCGAACGGCGCGCGAGCGCCATTCCGCCATGTTGATCGTCACCCGGCAGGGACGAGACCCGTTAGGGGCTCGGTCGGAGCGCAGCGGAGATAGAGCGGCGGTCCCGCAGGGAGGCGCCACCCCTGAATCTTGCAATTTCTCGCTTCATCGCCTAATATGCAGTCAATGACTTATGGAGATGCGTATGGCAGTTATGACGATCCGAAACATCGACGATGCGATCAAAAATCGTCTGCGCCTGCGCGCTGCGATGCACGGCCGGTCGATGGAAGATGAGGCCCGGGACATCCTGCGTTCAGCGCTCTCGACCGAAATCCCGCGGCCTCGCAATTTGGGGCAGGCCATCCATGAAAGGTTCGGCGCGCTGGGCGGCGTCGATCTGCCTGAACTGTCCCGCGAGCCTATCCGGGCGGTGGACTTCGGCCAATGATCGTTCTCGACACAAACGTCATTTCCGAGCTTATGCGGCGCGAGCCTAACCCGAGGGTCATGGCGTGGATCGCCGAGCAGCCGATGGCGGGCGTATTCACGACAACGCTGACGCAAGCGGAAATCTTCTACGGCCTGGCATTGCTTCCCGAGGGACGCCGCCGCGAGGACCTGCTAGCCGCCGCGCGCCCCATGTTTGACGTCGATCTTGCCGGGCGCGTGCTGCCGTTTGATACCGACGCGGCCAGCGCCTATCCAGAGATTGCCGCCGGGCGGAAACAGGGCGGCAAGCCGATCAGTCAGATCGACGCGCAAATCGCCGCTATCGTGCGCTCACGCGGCGCGCGACTGGCGACTCGCAATGTGCGCGACTTCGCCGAGTGCGGGATAACGGTCGTCGATCCGTGGGGCGAAGCATGACACCCGTCGCCGCACGTCCCTATCTGCGCTACGCCGCGATGAAACCTTTGTGCGAGGTGCGGACACGCGGCAGCGTGTCGAGATGGCCCTTCCTCGCAAAGTCCGTCGCCGCACGCCTCGTCGCTGGGCCGAAAGCCCGGATGACCTGCACGACTACACCAACTGCGTTGCACCGCGCCGGGCTTCGCGTCGGCCGCGCGAGGATGACGGGCCGATCGTCGTCACCGACGACTGGCCGGAGCAGATTCCGATCGGCGACGCCGAGCTGCGCGCGATCGAAGGCCATATGCGGCAAGAGCTGGATAAGCTGTTCGGCCCGCTGCCGTGAAGGGAGGAGTGAAGCGTGATGACCGGCGCCGCCCCGCGACGAGATGAGGATGAGGCGCCGGTCGTGGCGACCGCCCGTGCCGCGCTCTACCTGCGCGTTTCGACCGGCCGGCAGGCCGAGAGCGACCTGTCGATTCCCGATCAACGCCGCCAGATTGAAGGCTATTGCTTGGCGCGAGGTTGGGAAGTCGCGGCCGAGTTCGTCGAGCCGGGCAATACCGCGACCGACGATCGCCGACCTGCCTTTCAAGCCATGATCGACGCGGCGATAACCAAGCCGCCGACGTTCACCGTCATCGTGGTTCACAGCTTCTCACGGTTCTTCCGCGACCAGTTTCAGTTCGAGTTCTACGTCCGCAAGCTCGCGAAGAACGGGGTGAAGCTCGTCTCGATCACGCAAGACCTGGGCGACGATCCGATGAGCATCATGATGCGCCAGATCATGACGCTGTTCGACGAGTATCAGTCGAAGGAGAACGGCAAGCACACGTTGCGGGCGATGAAGGAGAACGCCCGGCAAGGCTTCTGGAATGGCGCGCGGGCGCCGATCGGCTATCGCGTGGTTGCGGCCGGCGAGCGCGGCGCGAAGATCAAGAAGAAGCTGGAGATCGACCCGATCCAGGCCGAGACGGTGCGGCGCATCTACCGGATGGCGCTGAACGGCGTCGATAATCGGGGACCGATGGGCCTCAAGGCCATCGCGAGCTGGCTCAACGAGAACAACATCCGCACCCGCGACGGCGGGCGCTGGGGTTTGGGCGCGGTCCATCAGGTGCTCACCCGCACGACCTATATCGGCCAGCATCGCTTCAACACTCGCGATCACAAGACGAGGACGCCGAAACCGGAAAGCGAGCACGCCGTCATGGAAGTGCCGGCGATCGTCTCGGAAGCCGAGTTTGAGGCGGTCCAGCGCTCGCTCAAGGCGCGCAGCCCAAAGATGATGGCGCCGATGGCGGTGGGCGGCCCGACGCTGCTCACCGGCATCTGCTTCTGTGCGTGCTGCGGCGGCGCGATGACGCTGCGCACCGGCACCAGCAGCGTCGGGCGCGAGTATCGCTATTATACCTGTTCGACGAAGGCGCGGCAGGGCGCCACCGGCTGTCCCGGCATCACCGTTCCTATGGATCGGCTTAATGAGGCCGTGGTCGATCATCTCGAAGCGCGGCTACTCGACCCGGCGCGGCTCGAAGCTCTGATGAATCAGATCCTCGAACGCCGCGACGAGTGGGTGAATCAGCGCCGCGAGCATGTCGTCGATCTTGAGCGACGCGCGACCGAGGCGGAAGCCAAGCTTAAGCGGCTTTACGACGCGATCGAGAATGGCGTCATCGACGTAAGCGATCCGTCGCTCAAGGATCGCATCGCCGAGCTGACCGCGACGCGCGACCAGGCCAAGGGAGATTCTGAGCGCGCACTTGCCCATATCGTGAAGATCGGCCCGGCGATCACGCCGGAGAGCCTGCGCGCCTTTGCAGCCGCCCTGAAAAAGAAGCTGCGGAACGGCGACGGCACTTTCGCCCGCGATCAGGTGCGGGCGGTCGCCCAGCGGGTCGAGGTGGTCAGCCGGAAAGAGGTCCGTATTCGCGGCCTGCGCAGCGAGCTGCTCCGAACGCTAACCGCCGCCTCTGGCGTAGAGGCGGCGGTGCTAGGCGTTCGTGCCTTTGAACCGAAATGGCGCGCCCGGCAGGATCTGAACCTGCGGCCCCAAGCTTAGAAGGCTCGTGCTCTATCCAACTGAGCTACGGGCGCGCGTGTTGCTGCCGTTAGCGCGGATTGCGTGGGCGGGGAACTGGCATCATAGTCCGCGCGGTCAATCAGGGGGGGCAGGCATGAGCGACGGGGCGGCGCCGGTACGGATCAATGCGGGTCAGGTCGCGGGCGGGCATTTCCGTTACTACGACTATGTGATGGCGGCGTTCTGCGTCATCCTCGTCCTGTCCAACGTGGTGGGCGCGGCAAAGGTCGCGACGCTCGGTGGCCTGACCTTCGGCGCGGGCATCCTGTTCTTCCCCTTGTCCTATGTGATCGGCGACGTGCTCACCGAAATCTATGGCTATGCGCGCGCGCGCCGGGTGATCTGGGCCGGATTCGCCGCGACCTTCTTTGCCGCCCTGATGTGCTGGGTGATCGTCGCGATGCCGCCAGCCCCCGGCTGGGAGGGGCAGGAGGTCTATGAGGCCGCGTTCGGCCAGGTATGGCGGATCGTCGGCGCATCGATGATCGCCTTCTGGGCGGGCGAATTCGTCAACTCCTATGTGCTGGCACGGCTGAAGCTGCGCACTCAAGGTCGGCATTTGTGGCTGCGCACGATCGGGTCGACCGTGTTCGGTCAGGGTGTCGACAGCCTGATCTTCTACCCGCTCGCATTCCTGGGCGTGTGGACGACCGAACAGGTGCTGGTCGTGATGGTCACCAACTGGGGGCTGAAGGTGTTGTGGGAGGTCGTGCTGACCCCGGTCACCTATGCCGTAGTCGGCTTCCTCAAGAAGCGCGAAGGGGTGGATGTGTTCGACGAGGGCACCGACTTTACCCCTTTCCGCACCAAGGTTTGACGGATCGCAAAGCGCGCGCGGGATAACCGACGCATCGTCGCTCTCAACAAGGAGACCGACGATGAACATGCCGCTTCACCAGACCGCTTTCGCCGATGCGACCGCGCTGCCCCGTGCCCGGGGCGCGCATGTGTTCGACCTGCATCCCGCGCTGCATATCGGGGTGTTCGCCGGCTTCTTCGCCTATCTCGGCATCATGTGGGCGGCGTTCGGGGAGAAGGGGCTGGTGATCCCCTTTGCGATCTTCGCCGTGTTCCTTGCTGGCGCATTCATTGTCCCGGCCTGGTGGGCGCGCGTCGCACCGGGTGAGGGGCGCGCACCGAGCTTTGCCGATTTCATGGCGCAGGGTCTGCAGACGGGGACCGGCCATCTCAGCGCAGGCGGCGCGATCGTCCAGGTCATGATCATGCCGGTGATGCTGATGGTCTGGGGCCTGATCGTCGCTGCATTCCGCTTTGCAGTCTGAACCTCGAACCCTCACCTCACAGCGGGCGAACCGATGGTTCGCCCGCGCTTTTTTCGGTTCAGCCCTCAGCGAGCGCGTCGAGCGCGGCGCGGTCGCGGATCACGATGCCGTGGCTGCCCTGTCGCATGATGACGCCAGCAGCTTCCAGTCCGGTCAGCGTCCGGCTCACCGTCTCGATCGTCACGCCCAGCAACTGCGCCATCTCGCCCCGCGTCAGCGGCAGGTCGAAGCTCTCGGCATTATGGCACGGTGCGGGGCTGGCCGCGCGGGCAAAGGCGAGGATCAGCGCCGCGACCCGCCCCTTGGCCTGACGCTTGGAGATCAGGTCGATCAGCGCGCGGCTCTCGTTCAGCTCGCGGCTGACTTCGGCGAGCAGGCGGCGGGCCAGCGCGGGGCGGGTGTCGCTTAGCGCCTCGACCCGCGACGCAGGGAACAGGCACGCCTCGCATTCGGTGAGCGCGGTGACGTGCAATGTCGCGGTCGGTGCGAACAGCTGGCCCAGCATCCCGGCGGGGTGGACCAAAGCGACGATCCGTTCGGTCCCGTCGCGGTCGATGGTCGACATCTTCGCCGCGCCGCGGGTCAGCGTCGCGCAGACCGTGGCGCTGTCGCCCGCCGCAACGATCGTCTCGCCGCGCGCATAACGGCGGTGGTGTCCGATCCGGGCAAGCTCGCCGCGATCCTCGGGCGACAGCGCAGAGCAGACGGCGCGATCGGCGACCGGACAGGTGTCGCAGACGATCGGGGCCGGGCCGCTCATCCCCTTACATCACCGCTTCGAGCAGCCCTTCGAACAGGCGGCGGCCGTCGGTGCCGCCATGCGCCGCTTCGACCTTGCGTTCGGGGTGCGGCATCATGCCCAGCACATTGCCGCCGCCGTTGACGATGCCCGCGATTTGCCGTGCGCTGCCATTGACGTCGCTGGCGTAGCGGAACGCGACGCGGCCCTCGCCTTCGATCCGGTCGAGGGTCTCGGCATCGGCGAAGTAATTGCCGTCATGATGCGCGACGGGGATAGAGATCGTCTCGCCCGCATCATAGCGGCTGGTGAAGATCGACTGGCTGTTCTCGACCGTCAGCGCGACGTCGCGGCACACGAAGTTGAGGCCGGAGTTGCGCATCAGCGCGCCGGGCAGCAGACCGGTTTCGGTCAGCACCTGAAACCCGTTGCAGATACCGATCACCGGCACGCCGCGATTCGCCGCATCAACCACCGCGCGCACCACTGGCGAGCGCGCCGCAATCGCGCCGCAGCGCAGGTAATCGCCATAGGAAAAGCCGCCGGGCAGCGCGATCAGGCCAAGGCCGTCGGGCAGGTCGCTCTCGCCGTGCCACACCATGTGGGGCTTGGTCCCGGTCACGCTCTCGATCGCCACCGCCAGGTCACGGTCGCAGTTCGATCCGGGAAAGACGATGACGGCGGTCTTCATGCCTTTTCGATCCGGTAGTTTTCGATGACGGTGTTCGCGAGCAGCTTGCTGCACATCGCGTCGATGTCCGCGTCGCTGGTATCGTCGGCAACGTCGAGTTCGATCAGCTTGCCGACCCGCGCCTCGCCCACGCCCGAAAAGCCGAGCGAGCCGAGCGCATGCTCGATCGCCTTGCCCTGTGGGTCCAGCACGCCGTTCTTGAGGGTGACGACGATGCGCAGCTTCATGGGTGTTCCTCCGGGGGATTTGCCGCGCCCTATGGGCCGATGCGCGCGGCTCCGCAAGATTTCATCGGCCATTTACCGCGTTGTGCGACACTCGGCCTCGCCGAGTCGCCGCCGCGGGGGCGGGCCTTGGCGTGGAGTAAGGGCGTAATGGCATTTCTGGCGATCACCCTGTTCGTCGCGCTGGCGGCATTCGGCAGGGACTATTTCGGGTGGAGCGATCCGAGCGGACAGATTCAGATCGCGCTGATCTGTTCGTTCATCTTCGGCATCATCGCCGGGCTGAAGGCGAAGGGGTAAGGCGACCTTTTTTTGGTAGGCGGTACCGGCCCGCTCCCCCACCCGGCCACCCATCGGCAGGATATTCTGGAATGGGTGGCCGGGTGGGGGAGCGGGCCGGTACCGGTTCAGCGCAGCTGAACACAAAGCAAAGGCTTACTTCCCGCGCTTCTTGCGGTGCGTCTCGAGGTCCAGCACCGCCGAATCCGCGCCTTCGGGCAGCAGTCCCAGGCGGCGCGCGACTTCCTGATAGGCTTCGACTTCCCCGCCCAGATCGCGGCGGAACCGGTCCTTGTCGAGCTTCTCGCCGCTGGCCATGTCCCAAAGACGACAGCCATCGGGGCTGATTTCGTCGGCCAGGATGATGCGGGCATAGCCGTTTTCGTCGAAGATCCGCCCGAATTCGAGCTTGAAGTCGACCAGCCGGATACCGATCCCCGCGAACAGGCCCGACATGAAATCGTTCACGCGGATCGCCATGTCGGCCATGTCGTGCAGCTCTTCCTGAGCGGCCCAGCCAAAGCACAGGATATGTTCGTCGGTGACCAGCGGGTCGCCGAGCGCGTCGTCCTTGAAATAATATTCGATGATCGTGCGGGGCAGCGGCGTGCCCTCCTCGATCCCCAGCTTCTTGGCCAGCGATCCGGCCACGACGTTGCGGACCACGACTTCGATCGGGACGATCTCGACCTGCCGAATCAGCTGCTCGCGCATGTTCAGGCGGCGGATGAAGTGCGTCGGGATGCCGATATTGCCGAGCAACGTGAAGATATGCTCGGAAATCCGGTTGTTGAGCACGCCCTTGCCGTTGATCGTGCCCTTTTTCTGGGCGTTGAACGCGGTCGCGTCGTCCTTGAAATACTGGATCAGCGTGCCGGGTTCGGGGCCTTCATAGAGGATCTTGGCCTTGCCCTCATAGATCTGGCGGCGGCGTGCCATGCGGAGTCCTTCAGAAACGCGGTGCCCCGGCGGCACGGTCGCGCGTCGCCGGGGCTGTAGGGGCGGGCCTATATCGGAAGCCAGCCCTGCGTGCAATCAATCGCTGGTCGGCGGAATGACCGGTTTGCGGCGTCGGCGCCAGCGCATTCCCAGCCAGATCAGCGGACCGAACACCAGCACCCATGGAGCCAGAACGATGACGATAGTCAGCAACCCGCGTAGCCCGATCAGGAACAGGCTTCCCGAATCCGCAAATGTGTCGCCAAGCTGCGCGCCGAACCCGCCCGCTTCGGCCGCCTGTGCGTTGTAGCCGATCTCGATAGTGGAGAAGGCGACCCGACCTTTCAGCTCGGCGAGCCACGCCTTGCCCTGATCCAGCTCCTCCTGCGCTTCGGCCACCGCGCGCTCGGCGGCGACGAGGTCGGCAACGCTGCCCTGCCGTGTGCGCAGGATTTCGGTGAGGCGGCTGACCAGCAATTCGCGTTGGCGGATGCGCGCCTCCGCGTCGACCATTTGCTTGGACACGTCCTCCGCCTCGATCGCGGTGTCGACCGGGCGGCCGCCCTTGTCCGACGCGGCCTTGTTGAGCGAATCGAGGAAGGCGCGCGCACTCTTGCTCTCGACGCGCAGCTTCAGCGTGCCCTCGCCGCGCTCGGCCTCGCCGCCGGATCGCTGCAGCCCGCCGACCTGACAGCGCGCCGCCCCCATCTTGTCGCACAGCGTGACATGCGCCTGTTGCAACGCCGGGATCGCGTCGCCCGGAAGGCGGTACCCGACCCGGTAGATATAGGCGATGCGGGGCAGGGTGACGGCGATCGGATCGGTCGCCGCCCCGGGTGAGGCGGCGGCGTCCGGCTTCGCCTCCATCGGCTCGGCGGCGGCATCGGCGGTAACCATCCGCTCCTCCGCCACACCCGATTGACTGGCCTGTCCGCAGGCTGCGAGCAGCGCCAGTCCCAGCAGCATCGGCGATCGCGTCCACATCCGGCTCATCGGCATCCCTCCAGCGACGTCGGCGCCTCACTCCGGCGCTGGCGATATCACACCATGAAGGAGGGAATTGAGCAATGCCCCATTTCTGCCACAATCTGACGCCGTCGATTCAGCCCGGATTGTCGTCCCGATTGAACCAGCGCTGGATCGCGTTGCGCCGCTCGGGTTCGCCCTGCTCGCGATAGGGGTCGTCATCCTCGTTGGTCGCGGGGGGCGGGCGCGCCACTGGTGCCGTGGATCAGCAGGCGCAGCAGCAGCACCGCGACCACCATCAGCAACAGCCAGGGGCCGACCGACGCCAGCACCTGGGCAATCCCTGCGGCGGAATTAACCAGCTTGTCGCCCGCGTCACGGAAGCTGGCGTCCGCCGATCCGTTCAGGCCGGGGGCGGGGGTGCCCGAGGCATAGGTGATCAGCACCGGCGCGGTCGCCATCGTCTCGCCGCTATCGGCTTCCGATTCTGGCGATCACGTCGAGCGCGGTCTGCAGCCGCCGCGCACGCTCCTGCTGGACCGGATCGTTGCTCGCCTGCGCATTGGCGAGCTGTTCGCGCAGCCGCCCGACCAGCGCGTTGGAGCGCGCGGTCGCGGTTGCGTCTGCCCCCGCGATCTCGGTTTCGACCAGCGCGCCGCTGGCACCGACCACCACCTTGGTCGCGGCCTCGCCGAAATTGCGCGCGACGGCGGGATCGATGCGGAAGGTGAGCGTCGCGGCGATCCGGTTCGCCTCATCGACGCGATAGCGCAGCGACAGGATGCGGCAGCGTGCCGGGCCGAGCTTGTCGCAGCCGGCCGCGTGCGATTCGACCACTGCCTTCACATGGTTGCCCGGTACCTTGTACGCATAGCGATAATCGAACGCCCCGCCGGTCGCGGTCAGCGCGGCCACGGCTTCGCTGCTGATCTTGTCCGAATCCTTTTTGGGCGCGGCCTCGCACCCGGCCAGCACCAGCGCGGCGACAATCAGTGCACCGAATCGCATTCGAATCCCCCCTGCGAAATCGTTCCGCCGACGATAGGGCTTTTGGTAAACGGCCGGAAGGGCGCGCATCCTGCGTGGTCCCGAATCGGGAAGCTGTCGGGTCACTCCTTCGGACACCCCGCGAAATGCCGGGTGAGCAGCGCCTTCCACGCCGCATCGCCCCGCGGCAATTCGGCCTTTAGCTGGAGCCGAAAATCGGCATAGCCGTCATGGTTGGGGCGGCCCCATTGCACATCGACGATGTGGCCTTCGCGCGCGTCGATCCAGATCGGCCCGCCGCCCTTGTCGCCGAATGCCGGGCCGGCGACGTCAAAACGCAGCGTGTTGCGGTCCAGATGGCGTTCGGCGCTGACGAACGTCGCTTCGGCCTTGCCCAGCCAGCGCAGGAATTCGTCAGGCCTGGATGGATCGGTCCAGACCAGCGCCATGCCGAATGAAAAGGGTGCCCGCTGCGGCCCGCGCGCGACCAGCGCCGCGCCCAATGTCGCCAGGTCATAGTCGTAGAGGTGCCAGGGCCGGTCGGGCGCGTCGATGCCCAGCTCGAGCTTCCGGTCGCCGAGATCGAGGCTGATCGCGATCCGCTTTGCCGCGCCGTCATGCGTCATCACCCCGATCGTCCGGCTGGTCGCGCCCGGCGCGAGGCGCCCGGCGATCAGCTTCGACGCCTCGCCGGTCACCGGGTCGACATGGGCGGTGACGAACGCCGCGCCGGTGCAGCGCGCGCGCATCTTGTACACCTCGATCCGGTCGGGCGCGGCGCGGTGGACATAGATCTGTTCCTCTTCGCCACCCGCGATGTTCGATCGCTGATAGTGAAAGGTGCGTCCGGTTTCGTCGGGTGCGGGTCCCGCCGCTGCCGCCCCGCCTTGTCCGGCCAGCGCGACCGCCATGATCCAGCTCATGCTTACCCTCCTGTATTGTTCATATAATACAGTGGGCGGCGCTTGTCACGCGCACCGAGCCTTACCGACCCGCACCCAATGCCCAGTTCGCGCCGACTTGACCGGTAAACACCGGCCTGCGGCGACGCAGCTCATTCTGTGCGAGCGGGCTGAAGTCGCGGTATCGCGCCATGCGCGCAACGGTCCCGCGCGCGGCGATCCGGTAATGATAGCGCAACTGCGCCAGCCGTGGCGGGCGCTGGGCGTTCACGATTCGCGTCATCAGCGCATGGCCATCGATCCGGGCGGGATCAGCGGCCTCCAGCAGGTCGAGCGGTTTGAGCATCGGCATGGCGAGTTCGAGCGCCTGGCCTGCCCGGCCATCGACCAGTGCCGCTTCGGCGGCGATTGCGCGGCACCGCGCGCTCGCGATGCCGATCCGACCGCCGCTTTCGAGACCGCTGATGCAGCGTTGCCCTTCGCGCAGCGCATCGGCCCGGCGTCCGGCGCCCAGCAGCGCGGCGGCAAGATCACCATGCACGGCCAGCGTGCGGGGGTGGGTGGCCCCCAATCGACGGCTGCGGCGCTGCGCCAGTTGGACCAGCACGCGTTCGGCGCGCGCATGGTCGCCGATGCGCGTCGCCAGACGGGCGAGGATGATGTCCGAATCGGTGATGTCCGGAAATTCGGCTAGAACGATCTGATCGCGGGCGTGCAGGTCGCGTTCCGCTGCGATGGCGGCGTTGAGAAAGCGGATTGCCTCGTTCACCTCGTCCATGCCGAACTGCGCGCCGGCGATCCTGGAATAGGCGATGACGAACTCGGTTCGCGGTGCCTCCCGGTCGTGCTCCAGCCGCGCGAGAAACCGGCGAAAGGCGGCGTCCGCGCGCTCGAAATCGCCCGTTGCCTGCAGCGTTTCGCCCAAGAGCAGATCGAACCGCCGGACCAGGAAGAAGTTCGATCGCGCAATGCTCGCGCGGAACCGCTCCATCGGGATCAGCACTTGCTGCGCAGCAACCGCCTTATCCTGAAACAGCAGATTATTGGCGTATCGCACCGTCGCGACGAGATGCTCGTTCGATCCCGCGCCGTAAACCTGGACGTACAGGGGCAGGATCCTCGCGTGCAGACGCTCGGCCTCGTCCCAGCGTCCCAGCCCGTCCAGCGCTGCGGCGAGGTTGCGATAGGCCGAGGCGCGCTCTTCTGCGGACAGGTGCGGGGTGCGGTCGGCGATCTGGACCGCACGGCGTGAAAACGCCTCGCCGCGTGCGAAATCGGCAATATCGTTGGCGATCTTGCCGCCGGCGCGAAGCAGGTCGAAGCAGCGATCGTCTGTCGGTCGAGTGGCTTCGCACCGCGCAATCTCTGCCGCGGCCATTGCAAGCGCACCCTGGAGATCGCTCTTGCCATAGGCGTATTCGAGATTTTCGGGGAGCGGCCAGCGCTGAACCGGGGCCGCGAGCGCGGTGCCGGAAATCGGCGGTATCGCGATCAACAGCGCTGCAATGGTTCCGCTATTGTTTCCCCGGCACAGTGACCTAGTAAGTCCAGCCATGAGCGACACCCGTAGCGACCCCGATCCCTTTGACGCCATCGTCGACGCCCCCTTCGATTCGGCTCTGTCCGAACGCTACCTCGTCTATGCGATGTCGACCATCACCGCGCGCTCGCTGCCCGATGTGCGCGACGGGCTGAAGCCGGTGCACCGTCGCCTGCTCTGGGCGATGCGCGGGCTGCGGCTCAACCCGAACGAAGCATACAAGAAATGCGCGCGCGTCGTCGGCGACGTGATCGGTAAATATCACCCGCATGGCGACCAGTCGGTCTATGACGCGATGGTCCGCCTCGCCCAGACCTTTGCATTGCGCTATCCGCTGGTCGACGGGCAGGGGAATTTCGGCAATATCGATGGCGATAATGCCGCCGCGTACCGCTATACCGAGGCGCGGCTGACCCAGGTCGCGATCGACCTGATGGACGGGCTGGACGAGGACGCTGTCGAGTTCCGCCCGACCTATAATGGCGAGGATCACGAGCCGGAGCTGTTTCCCGGCCTGTTCCCGAACCTGCTCGCCAATGGCGCCAGCGGAATCGCGGTCGGCATGGCGACCAGCATCCCGCCGCACAATGCCGCCGAGCTGATCGACGCCGCGATCCTGCTGATCGACCAGCCCAATGCGAGTGACGCGCAGGTGCTGGAACATGTGCGCGGCCCCGATTTCCCGACCGGCGGCATCGTCGTCGACACCCCGGCAGCGATCGCCGAATCCTATGCCACCGGACGCGGCAGCTTCCGGGTGCGCGCCAAATGGGGACTTGAAGATCAGGGGCGCGGCACCTGGCAGATCGTCGTCACCGAAATCCCGTACGGGGTGCAGAAGGGCAAGCTGATCGAGCAGATCGCAGCGCTGATCAATGACAAGAAGCTGCCGATCCTCGCCGATGTCCGTGACGAATCCGACGCCGAAATTCGCATCGTGCTGGAGCCGCGCGCGCGCACCGTCGATCCCGACACGCTGATCGAAAGCCTGTTCCGGCTGTCCGACCTTGAGGTGCGCGTGTCGCTCAACCTCAACGTCCTCGACCATACGCGCACGCCACGGGTGATGAGCCTGCGTCAGGCGATCGCCGCCTGGGTCGACCACCAGTTTATCGTCCTGCGCCGCCGCAGCGAACACCGGCTGCAGAAGATTGCCGACCGGATGGAGCTGCTCGACGGGTACATCATCGCCTTCCTCAACCTCGACCGGGTGATCGCGATCATCCGCACCGAGGATGAGCCCAAGCCGGTGATGATGGCCGAGTTCGAGCTGACCGACCGCCAGGCCGAGGCGATCCTCAACATGCGGCTGCGCGCGCTGCGCAAGCTGGAGGAAATGGAGCTGCGCAAGGAGCGCGAGGCGCTGGCCAAGGAACAGGCCGAGCTTGAGGCGCTGTTGTCGAGCGACGCGCGCCAGCGCACCCGGATGAAGCGCGACCTGACCAGGGTGCGCGACCGCTATGGTCCCGAAACCGCGCTCGGCGCGCGGCGCACGCTGGTGGCCGAAGCGGCACCCGCGCGCGAAATTCCGCTGGAAGCGATGATCGAGCGCGAGCCGATCACCGTGATCCTGTCCCAGCGCGGCTGGATCCGCGCGATGAAGGGCCATGCCGAGCTGGCGAGCGCCGATACTGCGAAGTTCAAGGAAGGCGACGGCCCGCTCATCGCCTTCCACGCCCAGACGACGGACAAGCTGCTGCTCGCCGCCGAGAATGGGCGCTTCTACACGCTGGCGGCCGACAAGCTGCCCGGCGGGCGCGGGTTCGGTGAGCCCGTGCGCCTGATGATCGATCTGGATGGCGGAACCGGCATCGTCGGGCTGTTCCCGGCGAACGCGGCGCCGAAGCTGCTCGTCGCCGCAACCGACGGTCGCGGTTTCCTGGTCAAGACCGAGGACGTGATTGCCGAAACGCGCAAGGGCAAGCAGGTGGTGACCCCGCGCAGTGGTGCGATGCTCAAGCTGGTCAAACAGGTCGGGGCCGAGGATGATTATGTCGCGGTGATCGGCGACAATCGCAAATTGCTGGTGTTCCCGATGACCGAACTCGCCGAACTGGCGCGCGGGCAGGGGGTTCAGCTGCAACGTTATCGCGATGGCGGGCTGTCGGACGCGATCACGTTCCGCTTTGCCGACGGCCTGAGCTGGCGGATGGGCGGTGACCAGGGGCGGACGCGGACCGAATCGGACCTTGCCCCATGGCGCGCCGCGCGCGGGGCGGCCGGGCGGATGCCGCCGGTCGGGTTCCCGCGCGATAACCGCTTCTAATTTCGGGAATAGATTGGCGCTCTATACGCGGAATCGGGGCTGGCCCTTCAGCACCGCTTAACCAAATGCGCCTAACCCCTTGAATGATGCTGTTGTCGCGCCGCCGGAAGGACAAGCCAGTCCCCGCGCCCGTCCCTGTGACGGGTGAGGATGCGCGCGCGCTCGGCCCATCGGGCACCGCTCAGACGTTGAATTTGCTTCCGATTCCCGCTGCAGTGGTGGAGCGGAACTCAAGCGGCCTCGTCTTCAGAATCGGTCAATCGCCCCTTCCGCCTCGCCGGGCTGGGCACCACCGCCGACCATTCCCCGGTGATTCGCCAGCTTGGCGCGCGAATCGCGAACTTCCTCGATTCGGACACGAATGATTGCGAGTTTGACTGGGAGCTGGGCGACACGGTCGATGCGCGCTTCTTCCGCGTGCGGTTCGCGCGCCGCAGCACCGAGCGGCAGAACGGCCGTTGCCTGGTCACGCTGATCGATCACACGTCCGAACTGCGCACCCAGCGCAGTCTTCGGCGAGAAATGCTGACCGACAGCCTCACCGGCCTGCCCAACCGCGCAGGATTTGGCGAGGATCTGGAGTCGGAGATCGAGCAGAGCGGGATCGATCGATTCGCCATCCTCGTCATCAATCTCGACCGGTTCAGCCGGATCAATGCGTGCATGGGCGGCCTTGCCGGCGACGAACTGCTGATCTCGGTCGCGCGCCGGGTAAAGGGCGCGCTGCGCGGCCATGACGTGCTGGCGCGCACCGGCGGCGACGAATTCGCGATTCGCCTGGAGCTGGACGAGGGGATTCAGGACGCGCTGCATGTCGCCAAGCGCATTCAGAACGCGCTGACCACCCCGTTCCGCCTGTCGGATTTCGAGATCCGCGTCGATTGTGCGATCGGCATTGCGATCGGAGAGGTCGAGCGCGGCGATGCCGAAGAACTGATCCGCCACGCCCAGTTCGCGATGAAGCGCGCCAAGAAATCGGGTCGCACCGAAATCTATCAGACCCGGGCGTTTGACGTGGTTCGCCAGGAATTCAGCATCGAGACCGAGCTGCGCCGCGCGATCGACAACGGCGCGCTGGCCCTCAATTTCCAGCCGATTTGCGACCTCGCGTCGGGCAAGATCGTGTCGTTCGAGGCGCTGGCGCGCTGGACGACCGAGAGCGGCATCGCCCTGTCCCCGGTCGAATTCATCCCGGTTGCCGAGGAATCGGGCCTGATCGTTCCGCTCGGCCGCTGGGCGATGCATGAGGCCGCCCGCGCCATGGCGGTGTGGGATGCGCGCGCCGGCGGCGACTGCGGAGTCAAGGTCGCGGTCAATCTCTCGGCGATCCAGCTCCAGCGCGACCAGATCGCGCCGATGGTGCAGGCCGCGCTCGAGGCCAATGGCGTCGATGGCAGCAAGATCACGCTCGAACTCACCGAAAGCGCGCTGGTCACCGATCCCGATCGGATCGCCCAGACGATGCAGGCGCTGAAGGATCTCGGCACCACGCTGGCGATGGACGATTTCGGCACCGGCTATTCCAACCTCGCCTATCTCCAGAAACTGCCGATCGACGTGCTCAAGATCGACCGCAGCTTCGTGTCGGGGATGCTTGCCGACCGCGACAAGGTGGCGATCGTCCGCGCGATCCTCAGCCTCGCCCAGGCGCTCGGCATGCAGACGACCGCCGAGGGGATCGAGACCAACGAACTTGCCCAGACGCTCGCCGCGCTGGGATGCAACTATGGGCAGGGCTTCCTCTATTCGCGCCCGCTCTGCATCGACGCGGCCTATTCGCTGCTGGTCGAGCGCAACGCCTGATCCGTCACCGCGTCGGCGATCTGCTCGACGCGCGCCGCATCCGGAAAGCCTTCCTCGATCCACTGGCTCTCGACCGCGCGCAGCGCGCGCGCGACGTCCGGCCCCTTGGTCAGCCCGCGCTGGATCAGCGCACCGCCGGCAAGCGGGAGTCGCGGAATTTCCCAGTCGATCAGGTCGCGCGCGGCCGCCACCGCGTCCTCGGCGTCGAACAGGAACAGTCGGTCGATCGCCTCGTCGCGGCCGAGGCGATAGGCGGCGGCGCGGGGAGCACCGAACAGGTCCGCGTCGGTCGCAGCGATCAGCCTTTTGCGCTGGGCATTCGAGAGCTTGAGCCGCCCGCCGACCGATTCGGCGATGCTTGCGTCGGCGGGGAGCAAGGCGGCGAGGCGGCGGATCGGGTCCGCCTCAATTCCCGCTTCAGATTCGAGCGCTTCCACTCGTGCGAACCGCTCAACCGACGCGATTTCGGGTAGCACCGGTCGAAAAATGCCGCGCTCCAGCATCAGCGCGATCACCCGCACCGCGTCCTTCGCGACCATCAGCTTGAGCAACTCGTCGGCGATTCGTTCGCGCGACAGGGCCATCAGGTCGTTGGCGCGCGCGGTGCAGGCATCGAGCGACGCCGCGTCGGGGCTGTCCCCGAACCGTGCGAGGAATCGGAAGAAGCGCAGGATACGCAGATGATCCTCGGCGATGCGGCGCAGCGGATCGCCGATGAAGCGGACGTGCCGCGCCGCGAGATCGGCGCGCCCGCCGAAATAATCGAAGACTTCGCCCGTATCCGGGTCGGCGTACAGCGCATTGATCGTGAAGTCGCGCCGCGCGGCGTCTTCCTTCCAGTCATCGGTAAAGGCGACGGTGGCGCGGCGGCCATCGGTGGTCACGTCGCGACGCAGCGTCGTCACCTCGACCACCGTCCCGCTGCTGACTGCGGTAATCGTGCCATGCACGATGCCGGTGGGTATCACCTTGATCCCCGCGCGTTCCAGCCGCCGCATCACCTCTTGCGGATCGAGCGGCGTCGCGATGTCGAGGTCGGAGACGGGGATGCCGAGCAGCGTATCGCGCACCGCGCCGCCGACCACGCGGGCGTTGCCGGTCCCGAGCGCGGCGGTCAGCCGGTCGAGCCCCGGCCAGTGCCGCCACGGCGCATCGGGCAGGGTCAGACCATCCGGTTTCATGTTAGCCATTTCAGCCGCCGCGACAGATTGACCAGCATCGCCGCCGTCGCCCCCCAGATCCGGAAATCCTGCCATAGAATCTCGTAGAAATGCCGGTCGCGCCCTTGCCACTCGACGCTCGACTGCAGCTGGTTGGCGGGGTCGAGCACATAGTCGAGTGGCGCTTCGAAGATCGCCGCGACCTCGCCCGGCTGGGGCGTCAGTACCAGATCGGGCGGGATCACCGCGACGATCGGCTGGACCTCGAACCCGGTGACGGTGCGATAGCGGTCGGCCAGCCCGACCAGTTCGACCGAATGTGGATCGAGCCCGATCTCCTCGCGCGCTTCGCGCAGCGCGGCAGCGGTCGCATCGGCATCGTCGGCGTCGATCCGCCCGCCGGGAAAGGCGACCTGCCCGGCATGCCGCCGCAGCGTGTCGGTGCGCTGGGTGAGGATCAGGCCCGGGCGGGGCCGGTCGGTCACCGCGACCAGCACCGCAGCAGGCACCGGTACGCCGCCCGCCGCCGCAGGTTCGTCGAGCACATCGCCGACGATCAGCTCGGGCCGATGGTCATGCTCGGCGTCGAGCGCCACGCGCAACCGTTCAGCCAGCGTCATGCCTGGGCCATCGCGAAGAACTCGCCGTCGCTCCAGATGCCCGGCGGGTTCGAGCCATTGTCCAGCGCCAGTGCGGCCAGCTCATAATAGACCGACCGTGCAACCAGCGCCTCCAGCCCGCGCCGGACATGGAGATAGGGGTGGGGGCCGTCGTCACGCTGCTCGAACCGCAACCGATGGTCCGGTCCGGCGGGGATCAGATCGCCCGTATTGAGCCGGAACGCGATTCGTGCGGTCTCGCCCGCGCCCTCGACCTTCATCTCGACCGCGACAAACGGGGCATCCTCGACATCGATGTCGAGCTTTTCGACCGGGGTGACCAGCACATGGCGGCCATCCGGCTCGCGCCGCAGGATCGACGCGAACAGCCGCACCATCGCCGCCCGTCCGATCTGCGACCCCTGATGATACCATGTCCCGTCGCGCGCGATGCGCATGTCGCTATGCCCGCAATGCGCGGGGTTCCAGCTGTCCACCGGGGGCAGCTTCTGTTCGTCGGCGAGCCGCGCGATCTCGGCGAGCGACAGGCTGGCGAGGTCGGGAGGAGGCGTCATCGGCATTGGAAATCCCGTAGGCGCTTTCGACGGCCCCGGTAAAGGGTCAGCGGCGCGGCCCGATCATTCCGGCACGATCCGGCGCGGGTCCGCGCGCGAGCAGGCGGTCGCGCTCGAACGGGCCGGGCAGTCGCCATGCCCCGGTATGCGCCGCGTCGAATCCGAACTGCGCATAATAATCGAGGTCGCCGATCAGCATCAGCACGGCGTCGCCTGCCTGCTCGATGGCGCGCCACATCAGCCCGCGACCGATGCCGACATTCTGTCGTTCGGGCGACACCGCGACCGGGCCGACCAGGATCATGGGCGTGACGCCGCCATCGTCGCCGGCCAGCTCGACCGGCCAGCACTGGATGGAGCCGACCAGCGTCCCCGCTTCGACCGCCGCGAAACTGAGGTCGGGAACGGCGCTCACCCCTTCGCGCAGGCGATAGGCGGTGCGGCCATGGCGGTCGGCACCGAACACCCGGTCGAGCAGATGTTCGACCGCGTCGGAATAGACGTCGCACAGGGGCACCAGCTCGAACAGGGCAATCTCCAGCGGCCCGGGGGATGGACGCCGGGGGCGCGCGCCTTTAGCCCCGAAACGAAACCCGGCATAGCGGAATATGGGAGACCGGCGATGAAGCTCTATGACGCGCCCTGGGCACCCAGCCCGCGCCGGGTACGCATCTTCCTCGCCGAAAAGGGCATCGAGGTGCCGTGCGAGGCGATCGACCTGCGCACCGGCGAGCATCTCGCCGACGCCTATCTGCGTATCAACCCGCGCGGCGCGGTGCCGGCGCTCAAGCTGGATGACGGCGAAGTGCTGTGCGAATCGGCAGCGATCTGTCGCTATTTCGAGGCACTGCACCCCGAGCCGGCGCTGTTCGGGCGCACCCCCATCCAGATCGGGCGCATCGAGAGCTGGACCCGGCGAATCGAGGGCGATGGCTATGCCGCCGTGGTCTATGTGCTGCGCAACACGGCCCCCGCGTTCAAGGACCGCGCGATCCCCGATGCCGGGCTCAGCGTCGCGCAAATTCCCGAACTCGCGGCACGCGGCGCGATCATGTGGGAGGGGTTCGTCGAGGCGATCGACGCGCGGCTCGCCGACCGGCCGTGGATCGCGGGGGACGCGTATAGTTTCGCCGACATCACCGCATTGGTGACGATCGATTTCGCGCGTGCGGCGAAGCTGGCAGTGCCCGAGCAGCTCGCGAATCTGCGTCGCTGGCATGAAACGGCGAGCGCGCGGCCCAGCGCGGCGGCCTGACCACCATTGCCGTTTCCGGGGGCGCGGCCTATTGGCGCGCGATCATTTTCCCCAGAGGCAGCTGCGTTGCACGATCTTCTTCAGCTTCAGGTCCGCGATCTCGAGGTCCAGGTCCTTACCGGCGTCTATTCCGAAGAGACGCATTTGCCCCAGCCGCTGCGCATCTCGATCACGGTCGACTTGCTGCCGGGCGACCCGTTCGCGCCCGATACGCCGCTCAGCGCCTCGAAATCCTATCTCGACCTCAAGCACGCCGCGACCGGGGCATTGCCACCGGGCGTCCATTTCACCCTGATCGAAGGCGTCGCCGACCATATCGTTGAAACGCTGATGACCGGCGACGCCCGCATCCGGCGGGTTGAGGTCGAGATCGTCAAGCTCGCCATCGCCGAGGCTGACGAGCGGATCGGGATCACGCTGGTGCGGTACCGGAAGTAGGCCGAATTGCGGTTTCGCCCAGCCGGTCCCTACCGCTTGCACGGCCCCAGCTGGTCCAGCACGAAACGGTAATCCTCACGCGCCGCCGCGACGTTCGCCGGATCCTCGTCGGCCAGGCTGGTCGCGGGAAGGCTGCGCGGGAGCCCACAGGCAAGGCGATACCACAGCAATGTGTCGCGCGCCGGGGCGGCCGCAGCATCGTCGACGATCTCGCCCAGCGCCACCGCCCAGCGTTTCTGCTCGCCCGGTCGCCGCAGGATCGACAGCGAGATCGGCGCGCCGGTCGCGGTCTGCACAAAGATCTGGGTCTCGCCCTCGCCGGGCAGGCTTCCCGGGACGTGGAAGGCATTGCCGAGCCCGGTGACCGCAGGCGGCGCGTCGGGGGCAGCCACCTCGCGGGCGATCCGGCGAATCAGCGTGTCCAGCTCGGCACTCCAGTCGCGCTGGGCGTCGAGCGTGGTCAGCTGGATCATCGACGCCTGCCCCGCGACGGGGCGGGCGAACAGCAGCACGCGCCGCTTGTTGAGCTTGGGTGCGCGACCGCGTGCATCGAGCGGAACGTCGACGACATAACCGACCCGGGCGGGCATCGGCGCGTCGGCGCGAATCAGCGCCAGCACATCGGCCTCGACATAGAATCGCATCCGCCCCGCCGCGACGTTCGCCGCCTCCGGTCCCTTGATTCGCGTCGCGCTTCGGATGCGCGCATCGACGATCGCGGGGGCACCGACGATCAGGTCGGCGACCGCAGCATAGGGTGGAAGCACCACACCTGATTCGGCGACCACCTGTGCCGAGGCGTGCGGCAACAGCGCCGGGGAAGCCGCACAAAATGCGGCGAAAAGCGAAACGATACGGATACGAAACATGCAGTTCATTCTACGGGAATGTCCCACACGCATACAGAAATATTTCTGCCACGTCGGGATTATACGTTTATTGCGTCCGACAAAGCGTTTGCGTCGCGCAAACCGCCGCGATAGGACTCGCGCCGCCACCGGTCGGTCTTCCGATTGCCCGACCGGATGAGCCACGCCGATAATGATGCCAGGGTGCCGGGCAACGGCGCGGCGAATGAAGGAGTTTAGTTGCTGAATGGCCTACGCAGATCGTGAGGTAGGAGGCAGTCGGGTTGTGGCGATCGCAGTCGTCTCAATCATCCTCGCCGTTCTCGGTTACGTGTTCGTGACCGGGCTCGCCTACAAATATATCAAGGAAAAGGCCGAGGAGATGGATGTCTTTGACGTCCAGGAACCGCCGCCTCCACCCGAGGAAGTGCCTCCGCCGCCGCCGCCGCCGGACTCGCCGGTCCCGCCGCCGCCCACCACCGTCGTTGTGCAGAAGCCGCTGGTTCAGGTGCCTGCGCCGCCGCCGCCGGTGAGCGTGTCGGCCGTGATCCCGCCGAGCCAGCCGCCGACGCCGCCCGCGCCGCCGGCCCCGCCAGCGCCACCGCCGCCTCCGCCTCCGCCTGCGATCAGCAAGGCTGCGGCAGCACGCGGCAACCCGGCCTCGTGGGTGACCTCCGACGACTATCCTCCCGCCGCGCGCCGCGCTGGTGACGAAGGGTCGGTTGGTATCACGTTCACGATCAACGCCCAGGGGCGCATCGAGAATTGTCGGGTAACCTCCTCGTCGGGTTCGTCCTCGCTTGACGCCGCGACGTGCAGCCTGGTGACGCGCCGTGCGCGCTACTCACCGGCACTCGACGCCGCCGGAAACCCTGTCTCGGGCGGAAACAAGTCGCTGAGGTTCACCTGGCGTCTCGAAGACTGATGGGCGGGCGCGCCTGGCGCGCCGTACCCCGATACTGACATCACAATCTTTATCTCAAGGGAAAGAACCGCACATGTTCACCACCATCCTCGCCGGAGCCGCAGCAGGCGCACCGCCCGCGAACTTCGACATCCTGCACGCCATGAACGAAGGCGGCGTGATCGCATGGGGTACCGCGATCATCCTGACCGTCATGCTCTTCTTCTCGCTCTACATCCTGTTCACCAAGGTATTCGAGCAGCAGAAGGTCCTGAACCAGTACAAGCGCGTCCGTGCCGCCTTCTGGCAGTCCGGCAGCCTGCGTGAAGGCGCCGCGAAGCTTGAGAAGAACTCGGCCTATCGCCAGATCGTCGACGACGCGCTGCTCGCCCAGGACCAGTACAAGGAACTGACCGATCCGATCGAAGCGCATGACTGGCTGCATGGCTCGCTCAAGCGTTCGGAAGATTCGATCAATTCGCAGCTCGGCACCGGCCTCGCCTTCCTCGCGACCGTCGGTTCGACCGCGCCGTTCATCGGTCTGTTCGGTACCGTCGTCGGCATCTTCCGCGCGCTGATCAAGATCGGTGCGGCGGGTGACGCGTCGATCGGCACCGTCGCCGGTCCGGTCGGTGAAGCGCTCATCATGACCGCGCTCGGCCTGGTTGTCGCGGTTCCGGCCGTGCTTGCCTATAACTGGCTGCAGCGTCGCAACAAGACGATCGCCGAGCAGCTCAGCGGCTTCTCGAACGATGTGCTCGGTTACCTGGCTTCGGACGGCCGCGTCCGTCCGGCCGTGAAGGGTGTCAAGCCGGCCCCGAAGGCGCCGCCGGTCGCGACCACTGCCAAGGCCTGAAGCTTCGGCTGACGACCGTGCGGTGGCGGCTCGCCGCGCCGCACGGTCACCCGCCGGGCCAGATTGGTCCGGGGACAGGATGCGAAAGATAGGATTGCGCCAATGGCGATGAGTGTAGGCGGCGACTCCGCCGAAGAAAAACCGATGTCGGACATCAACACGACGCCCCTCGTGGACGTCATGCTGGTTCTGCTCATCATCTTCCTGATCGCGATTCCCGTCGCGATTCAGTCGGTCGAACTCGAATTGCCCAAGGTGGCGTTCGAACCGACCGAAACCAAGCCGGAGAACGTGTTGCTCGCCGTTCGCGCGGACGAGGCCGGCACCTGTCAGGTGTTCTGGCAGATGACGCCGATCACCAGCACCGAACTGCTCAAGCGCGCGAGCGACAATTTGCAGGCGGTGGTCGATCGCGTCGGCCAGGACAACATCAAGCCGGACGACATTCCCGAAGTGCACATTCGCGGCGACGTGAACACGCCGTACAAGTGCATCGGTGGCGTCGTTTACACGATGCAGAATGCGGGCTTCGTCAAGGTCGGCTTCATCTCGCAGCCGCAGCTGGGCGTCGCCCAGTAAGCCCGAAGTTCAGGAGTACACATCATGGCAATGAGCGCCGGCACAGATGATGGCGAGCCGATGATGGAGATGAACACGACGCCGTTGATCGACGTCATGCTCGTGCTCCTCATTATGCTGATCGTCACCATCCCGCCCCAGACCCACGCGGTGAAGGTTGACCTTCCCCAGAATCAGGGGCCGCAGACTCCGCCTCCGGTGGAGCCGCAAAAGAACAAGATCACGATCGAGCCCGATGGCAAGATCTACTGGAACGGCAGCGAGATCGACCTCGTCACGCTGCGCCAGTATCTCGACCAGAGCGTGACGATTGTCCCCGAGCCCGAGCTGCACTTCCAGCCCAACCCGCTGGCCCGCTATGAGCGCGTCGACGAGGTGCTCGCGGTGATCAAGCGGTCGGCCGTCACGAAGCTCGGCTTCGTCGGCAACGAGCAGTATCGCAACGACTTCTGATCGCTCCGGCGACCAGTGCAAACATCAAGGGGCGGCCTTCGGGTCGCCCTTTTTTTGTTCGTTCTCAGCACCTTGCTCCGCAGTATTTCGATTGCAATCAACGCATTTGCTCCGATGCAACATTAGTGACACATCTGTGTCATTGAATTGTAACATTAGGAGAGCCTGCAAATGCGTAAGTTCCTCGCCGCGATTGCCGTCGCCGCGCCGCTGGCGCTCATCCCGGCGGCGCAGGCCCAGACTGCAGAACAGCCCAACGCCCATCTCGCGATCGCGGCCGGCGACTATGCGAGCGCGGAGCGCCAGCTGCTCGCCGAACAGCGCATCTTTCCCGCGCGTCCCGAGATCATGCTGAACCTCGCTGCGGTCTATGCAAAGACCGGCCGCGTCGCCGAGGCGCGCGCAATGTATCATCGCGTGCTGGCGACGAAGCCCGTCGCGATGGACGTCGCCGATGGCCAGGTCGCGGCGTCGCACGTCGTGGCGCAGCGCGGCATGCGCCTGCTCGACGCTGCGCAGATGGCGGGTCGATAAGGGGAATAAGCAGCCCAATTCCCCTCTCTGATGGGAGGGGCCAGGGCTGGGTGCAGCGGCGGACGAGGCTCGATGCCTCGGCCGCCGCTTTTGTTTCCAGTGATGAGTCCGCGCGCTCTTACAACCGCGGCAGCGTCACGCCGCGCTGGCCCATATATTTGCCCGCGCGGTCGGCATAGCTGGTCTCGCACGGCTCGTTCCCCTTGAGGAACAGGAACTGGCACGCACCCTCGTTCGCATAGATCTTCGCGGGCAGCGGCGTGGTGTTGGAAAACTCCAGCGTGACATGCCCCTCCCATTCGGGCTCCAGCGGCGTCACGTTCACGATGATCCCGCACCGCGCATAGGTCGATTTGCCGAGGCAGATGACCAGTACGTCGCGCGGCACTCGGAAATACTCCACCGTCCGCGCCAGCGCGAAGCTGTTGGGCGGGATGATGCAGACATCGGTCTGGCGATCGACGAAGCTGGTCGACGAAAAGTCCTTCGGGTCCACCACCGCGCTGTCGATATTGGTGAAGATCTTGAACTCGTCTGCCACCCGCGCGTCATAGCCATAAGAAGACAGGCCGTAGGAGATGCACCCCTCCCGCCGCTGCGCCTCGACGAACGGCTCGATCATGCCGTGCTGCGTGGCCTGTTCGCGAATCCAGATGTCGGAAAGAATGGACATGGGCGCTCCTGATGTGCGCGCCCGGCATCGCCGGAATGCGCGCGTGGGGCAAGGGGGCTTGGCTAGGGCCAGCGCTTCGTTGCGTCGCAGTCGCTGTTCCCGGACCCGAAGCCGCGGTCGAGCGGCGTGGCGAGGTCAGTCACATCGCAGGGACCCGCGCTCTCACCCGGTGCCCGGACGTCCCACGAGCCCGAGCGCGGTGCAAAACCAGAGGGGCCGTAGGATAGGAGAATACGCAAAAGGTCGCCGCTGAGTTGCGCCGCCGGGTTGCCCGGATCGGGCAAATCATTGCTGGACATGGATGTGACCTGCCCGTTTCGCACGCGCTCGAGCTTCACCCAAGTGCCATCTGTACCGCCGGAATTTCTCCCGCTCCATCCGTCCAGTCTAGCGTCGAGTTCCTCCAGCAGATGGTGGGTTTCCCAAGGCGGTAGGAAGAACCGGGCCGTTGTCACCGTCCTGTCGAACTGATCGAACCGTCGAACATCTATGCGGCTCGGCCCGCAAATGCGCCCGACGCTGCTCTCTTTCGGCGGATCATCAGGGGTCACACAGCCCTTGGGAAGTCTGCGGAGCGAAAGATAATAGGCATATCGACCGAATGACGGGGCGATGAGCACCCGCAATCCTTCCTGCCCCACGCCCGCGAGCGTTTCGCCCCCGGATGCGCGTTCGGAGATCGCATGGGAACCGCTCAATGGTCCGTCAATTGTACCGCTTCGATGAGGGTCGCGATCACTGCATCCGGTCGCTGTTAGGGCTAGAGCAAAGATCGCGGCACGCATCATCCGATCCCCAAATCACCCGGCCCGAACGCATGCGGCAACAGGTCGCTCAGCCGATGCGCTTCATACGCCTCACCCTCCGCGCCCGCGCAATAGACGGCGAGGTCGCGGCCCCCCAACTGCGCCGCCTCGTTCAGCACCTGACGGCACCGCCCGCACGGGCGGATCGGGTCGCTGCCATGCGCCACGCCGTCGGTCATCATCCCGCCGATGATCCCCACCGCGACCACATCGCGCAGCCGCCCTTCGGCGTTCGCCTTCGCGGTCGCCACCGTCTCGGCGCAGAGCGACAGGCCGTAGCTCGCGTTCTCGAAATTGCACCCCGTCACGATGCTGCCATCGGTCATCAGCAGCGCGGCGCCGACTGCGAAGTTCGAATAGGGCGCGTGCGCGTTGCGCGCGGCCGCACGCGCGGCAGCGATCAGGCGGGGGGGCGTCGATGTCACTCATGGGGCGATCACATTCCAGTTCACGGGGCGCTCGGCCCCCTCGATGCGGCGGATGCGGCTGGCCTGCCACAACCGCCAGGGGCGGGCCGAATAGGCAGGCGGGAAGAACATGCCGGTGCTCCACAGCGGGCGGTCGATCGCGGCGCTGATCTGATACGCGTCCTCGAACTCGGGGGTGACGCGCAGGATCACCGGCTTGCCGCTATGCGTTTCCAGCGTCGCGGCGAGCTGGCGGATCTCGCCCAGCACCACGTCGCGCTCGGGCCGTGCGGGACAGTCGTCGCGCAACGACAGGTCGATCGCCACTGGCAGCGCATCGGCATCGCGCGGCACGGTCGCGGTGAAATTGCCCGCCTGATCGCTCGCCAGCTGGCACAGCGAATAGGCGTGGAGCGCGCCGCGCTTGATTCCGGCCTCGTAAATGCCGGCCCAATTCTCCGCGAATAATGCGTCGCGCACATCCGCGCCGACGGTCGCGCGAGCATAGGCGAAGTCGAGATCGCTGCCGCGTGCGGTGAACCAGTCGATCTTTCCCGCCTCGTCCGACACGTCGATGCCCTGCTGGGCATAATCGCTGCGCGGCGGCGCCCAGGCGATCGCCCACATCCACCCGCACACGCCGACCAGCGCCAGCGCGAGGATGATCCCGGCCCAGATGCGCAATACCTTCATGCCTTGATATGGAGAACGCAGATGAGGGTGAAAAGCCGCCGCGCGGTGGCGTGGTCGACCGCGATCTTGCCGTCGAGCCGGTCCATCAACAGCCGCGCCGCATCGTCATGGATGCCGCGCCGCGCCATGTCGATCGTCTCGATCTGCGCCGGGGTCGCGCTGCGGATCGCCTGGAAATAGCTGTCGCAGATCGCGAAATAGTCGCGGATCTGGCGACGGAACGCGGCGAGGCTGAGAATCAGCGTCTCGAGCGGCGTGTCGTCTTCGCGCTTGATGTCGAGCTGCAATCGCCCCTCGGGCACCGACAGCGCGATGCGGTACGGCCCGGCATAGCCATCGGGATAGCCGCGCTGGGGGACGAAGCGATTTTCCTCGATCAGGTCGAAGATCGCGATCCGCCGTTCCTGCTCGATATCCGCCGAGCGCCACAATATCGTGCGCTCGTCCAGCGTGACGTCGATGATCCGGGGATCGGCCATGCGCCGCATCTAGGGGGAGCCCGGCCTTTCGTCCACAGGATAAACAGGCTGTCGTGACTTGAGCCACGGCGACGGGAATGGGAAAGGGGACAGATGGCCACGCTAGCAACCCTCACCCCCGCCCCGGCGGATGCCGCCCCGCGCCTGCCCCAGAATGCGGAGGCGGAGGCGGCGTTGCTCGGCGCGATGATGATCGACAACCGCCTGGCCGACGACATCGTCGAAGTGCTGCAGGACCAGCATTTCTTCGAGCCGGTGCACGGCCGCATCTTCAAGGCGATCAAGACGCTGCGCAAGCAGGACATGCTTGCGACCCCGGTGACGCTGAAGCCGCTGTTCGAGAAGGACGAGGGCATGGCGAGCCTGGGCGGCCCCGCCTATCTCGCCCAGCTGACCGGGTCGGGTGCTGGTCTGATCGGCGCGCGCCAGTTCGCGCGCCAGATCTACGACCTCGCCTTGCTGCGCGAGCTGGTGACGGTCGGCCGCACGATGGTGGAGAAAGCACTCGACACCAGCGAGGACGTCAACCCGCGCGAACAGATCGACCGCGCCGAAGAGGCGCTGTTCAAGGTCGCGGCGGACGGCGGCACCGCCAACACCGTCAAATCGTTCAACGAAGCGACCAAGATTGCGCTCGAAAACGCCAAGCGCGCGCAAAGCGCGGGCGGTGGCGTCGCGGGCGTCACCACCGGGTTCGATTCGGTCAACAGCCGGATTGGCGGCCTGCACCACAGCGATCTCATCATCCTTGCCGGGCGACCCGGCATGGGCAAGACCTCGCTCGCCACAAACATCGCCTATAATGCCGCGCGCCGCTTGATGGACGATATCCGCCTCGGCATCAGTCCGAAGGAGTCGATCGGGGCCAAGGTCGCGTTCTTCAGCCTCGAAATGTCGGCGGACCAGCTGGCGCTGCGCATCCTGTCCGAACAGTCCAAAATCCCGTCCGAATCACTGCGCATGGGCAATATCAGCAAGTCCGAATTCGGCCAGCTGGCACAGGCGGCGGCGGACCTCGAACAGCTGCCGCTCTATATCGACGACACTGCCGGCCTGACGATCAGCGCGCTGCACAGCCGCGTTCGGCGGCTCCAGTCCAAGCATGACGGCGAACTGGGCCTCGTCATCATCGACTATCTCCAGCTGCTGACCGGAAGCGGCAACAACCGCGACGGCAACCGGGTGCAGGAAATCTCGGAAATCAGCCGCGGGTTGAAGACGCTGGCCAAGGACATCAACGTCCCCGTGATCGCGCTGTCGCAGCTCAGCCGCGCGGTCGAAAGCCGTGAGGACAAGCGCCCGATGCTGTCCGACCTGCGCGAATCCGGCTCGATCGAGCAGGACGCCGACATGGTGTGGTTCGTGTTCCGCGAGGATTACTACGTCGCCGCACGCGAACCCAAGCGCCCGCGTGAAGGCGACGATCCCAAGACGTTCGAGGATCACGCCAAATGGGCGCTCGACATGGAGCGCGTCTATGGCTTGGCCGAACTGATCATCGCCAAGCAGCGCCACGGCGCGACCGGCAAGACATTGCTGAAGTTCGAGCCGAGCTACACCAAGTTCAGCGACTATGCCGGCGACATGGTGGCCGAACCATATGAGTGAGCAAAGTCCCCCTCCCGCTTGCGGGAGGGGCTAGGGGAGGGCCTGTCCTCCAGGGGTGCGGCCAGATCGGACAGGCCCTCCCCCCCCCCTCCCACAAGTGGGAGGGGGGGATATCGTCGTCTCGATTGCCTCAGAAGACCGGCAGATCCGGGTCGCCGTCCGCGACCGGCGTATGGATGCCGCATTCGGTCTTGTCCCACCCGACCCAGCGGCCCGAGCGCGGGTCTTCGCCGGGCTTGACCTTGCTGGTGCATGGCGCGCAGCCGATCGACAGGTAGCCCTGTGCCTCAAGCGGATGGCGGGGCAGGTCGTGCGCAGCGAAATACGCCTCGATATCCGCCTTGGTCCAGTCGGCTAGCGGGTTGACCTTGAGCTTGCCCGCAGCATCGACCTCGAACCGGGGCAGGGCGTTGCGGGTGCTCGCCTGGAACGCCTTGCGCCCGGTGATGCTCGCGTCGAACCCGGCCATCGCGGCGTCGAGCGGGATCACCTTGCGGATCTCGCAGCAGCCATCGGGGTCATACGACCAGCGCAGCCCGCTCTCGTCCTTCTTCGCCAGCACCGCCGCATCGGGAGTCAGCACGCGCAGCCCGGTCAGCCCGAGCCGTTCGACCAGCGTGTCGCGATACGCCAGCGTCTCAGGGAAATGCTTGCCGGTGTCGAGGAACAGCACCGGCACCTTCGGGTCGATCGACGCGACCAGATGCAGCAGCGCCGCGCTCTCCGCACCGAAGGAGGACACCAGCGCGACATCGCCGACCATCTGTTCGGCCAGCACCGTGCGCAACATCTCCTGCGTCGACACGCCGCGGAACAGGTTGTTCAGCCGCAACGCGTCGCGCTCGGTGAAGGCCGGGCCGGTATCGATGCGGTCGATCTTGCGGGCGGTCACGCTAGCCATGCCGCCGTTTCCAGACCGGGACCGCCCCGTCCGCTGCCATCTGATAGACCGCGTCGTAGCGCGCGAGGCTCGCGGCGAGCACCGCTTCGTCCACCGGGGCCTCCGGCGCAAAGCTGTCGAAGCCGCAGCGGCGCATCAGCGGGATCTGGTCGACCAGCACATCGCCCTGCGCGCGCAGTTCGCCGGTATAGCCCGCCTCGCGCAGGATGCGCCCAGCCGAATAACCGCGCCCGTCGCGGAACTTGGGAAGCTCACCTCGACCAGCGACAGCCGGTCGAGATGCGGGATCAGCGCCCGCGCATCGTCGCTCGATTCGAGGCGGACGGCGGTCGCGTTGGACTGGCCGAGGAACGCGTCGAGCGTCACTGCCGGTTCGTCATGGGCATCATCGGTGCGATAGCGGATCACTTGTCCCCCTCCCGCTTGCGGGAGGGGCTAGGGAGGGCGTGTCCACGGGCGACGCACTCTCCACGACAGGCCCTCCCCCGACCCCTCCCGCAAGCGGGAGGGGAGCGAAGAAGGCGAGCGTCGGAGCCAGTTTACCCATAAATCGCCTCCTTGAACGGGGCCATGCCGATGCGGCGATAGGTGTCGAGGAAGCGTTCGCCCTCGGCACGCTCGCGCAGATAGACGTCGGTCGCGCGTTCGACCGCGTCGACGATGCCGTCCTCGCTGAACCCCGGCCCGGTGATCTGGCCAAGCGACACGTCCTCCGCGCCCGATCCGCCGAGCGACAGCTGGTAATTCTCGACGCCCTTCCGGTCGACGCCGAGGATGCCGATATGCCCGGCATGGTGGTGGCCGCAGGCGTTGATGCAGCCGCTGATCTTGAGCTTGAGTTCGCCCAGTTCGCGCTGCCGCCCGAGATCGGAAAAGCGCGTCGCGATCTTCTGCGCCACCGGGATCGAGCGGGCATTGGCGAGGCTGCAATAGTCCAGCCCCGGGCAGGCGATGATGTCGCTGATCAGGTCGAGATTGGCGTCGGCGAGCTCGGCTTCGACCAGCTTCTGCCACACCGCATAAAGGTCCGCCTTGCGGACATGCGGCAGCACGATGTTCTGCGCATGCGTGACGCGCAGCTCATCGAAGCTGTAGCGTTCGGCGAGGTCGGCCATCGCGTCGATCTGTGCCGAGGATGCGTCGCCGGGGATGCCGCCGACCGGCTTCAGGCTGATGTTGACGATGGCATAGCCGGGCGTCTTGTGCGCGGCGACATTCTGGTCGAGCCACACGGCGAAATCGGGATCGCTGCGGTCGATCTCATCCGACAGCCCGCTCTCGAACGCGGGATCGGCGAAATGCGCGGCGATCCGGTCGAACTCCGCGCGCGGCGGGTCGATGCCGAGCTTCTTGACCTCGATGAACTCCGCCGCGACCTCGTCACGGTATTTGTCGGCGCCGATCTCATGGACCAGGATCTTGATCCGCGCCTTGTACATATTGTCGCGGCGGCCATAGCGATTGTACACGCGCAGGCACGCTTCCATGTAGGACAGGAAGTCGTCGAACGGCACGAATTCGTTGATCAGCGGCGCGATCATCGGGGTGCGGCCCATGCCGCCGCCGACATAGACGGCAACGCCGTGCTGCCCGTCGCGCTCGACCACCTGCAGCCCGATATCGTGCAACCGCATCGCCGCGCGATCCTCGTCCGCCGCGATCACCGCGATCTTGAACTTGCGCGGCAGATAGCTGAATTCGGGGTGGAAGGTGCTCCACTGGCGCAGCAATTCGGCCCAGGGACGCGGATCGGTCAGCTCGTCCGCCGCCGCACCCGCCCATTGGTCGGACGAGATGTTGCGGATGCAATTGCCCGACGTCTGGATCGCATGCATCTCGACCGTCGCCAGATCGGCAAGGATGTCGGGCGCGTCCTCCAGCTTGATCCAGTTATACTGGATATTCTGGCGGGTGGTGAAATGGCCGTAGTCGCGGTCGTACTTGCGCGCGATATGGGCGAGCATCCGCATCTGGCGGCTGTCCATCGTGCCATAGGGCACGGCGACGCGCAGCATGTACGCGTGGAGCTGAAGATACAGGCCGTTCATCAGCCGCAGCGGCTTGAACTGGTCCTCGGTGATCTGGCCCGCAAGGCGGCGGTTCACCTGATCGCGAAACTCCTCGACGCGGGCCGCGACGATCGCGTGGTCATATTCGTCATATTTGTACATGTCAGATCACCCAGCTGCCGGCATTGGGGTCGGCGGGTTTGAGCGTCAGGTCCGGGCGGACGGTCGGGCCGAGCGCGCGGATGCGGTCCTTGATATGCGCGGGGCGCGGCCCCTCGGGCGTTTCGGTCGCGTCGATCACATAGGGGCCGTTGACCCGGCGCGCGCCTTCCTCGGCCTGCGCGATCGCCTCGCCCTGTTCGCCGACATCGACGGCGTCCTCGACATGGCGCGACCAGCCATTGCCGGTCCACCAGGTGACGTCGCCGGTGGCGAGATCGTTTCCGGTCAGCAGTTTCACAGGCCAAATCCATGCATGAGTTCGGCCTTCTTCGCCCAGTTGGCGAGCCTGTCTTCGGCGTCGGACAAAGCGACCACTTCGCCCACCACGATGATCGCCGGGCTCTGCACCTTCTCGCGCTCGACCATCGGGCCAAGGTCGGCGAGCAGGGTGCGGATCGCGCGGCTGCCCGGCAGCGTCGCGCGTTCGAGCACCGCGACCGGCATGTCCGGCGCAACGCCGTCGCCCATCAGCTTCTCGGCAATGTCGGGGCAGGTCGCGACGCCCATATAGATGACCAAGGTGCGGCCCTTGCCGGCAAGGCCGGACCAGTCCTGATCCTTCAGCCCCTTGCACTGGCCCGCGACGAAGCTGACCGCGCTCGACCAGTCGCGATGGGTGAGCGGCAGCATCGCTTCGGCCGCCGCGCCCAGCGCCGCGCTGACGCCCGGGATCACCTCGACAGGCAGACCCTCGGCGCGAACTGCCTCGACCTCTTCGCCGCCGCGGCCGAAGATGAACGGGTCGCCGCCCTTCAGCCGCACGACGATTGCGCCGGTCTTCACATGCGCAATGATCAGGGCGTTGATCCCCTCCTGCGGCACAGTGTGTTTGGAGCGTTTCTTGGCGACGCAGATGCGGTGCGCTTGCGGCGCGAGGTCGAGCACGCGCGGATCGACCAGCCCGTCATGGACGAGCACATCGGCGGTCTTGAGCGCCTCGACCGCGCGGACGGTCAGCAGGCCCGGATCGCCGGGGCCGGCACCGACCAGAATCACGCGCCCACGCGCCTGGGGATCGAGAAGGGAAACCATGACTGGCAGATGGGCCGATGTGACGTTACCGGCAACCGAGGGTTGCTTGGGCACGCGGAAGGCGAACTTTTGCGATGCCGAAGAACATGGTTCAGCCGTTTTTTCTCAATATGATAGGTGGCAGGATCGGAAAGGAGGCCGGATGATGGGACCATTTATCGACGTTCGGCGCTTCTCGACCGGCGGGCTGGGTGAGGTCGCGGCGCGTGAGGCGTGGTGCGATCGGGTCTCGACGCTCGGTCGCCTGTTTGAAACGACTCCCGAGGAACCCTTTGCCGTCGCCTCGACCGGATTCGCGCTCGGCGATCTCCAGCTCGGCTATTCGACGATTACCGCACAGCGCTGGGAGCGGAGCGCCGCGAGGGCGCGCCGCGACGGGGTCGACTGGTTGACGGTCAATGTCCGCGACTATGGTGCTGCGCAGGGCGATGCTGGCGGCAGCGGCTTTTCGGCATCAGGCACCAGCGCCATCCTGATCGACATGAGCCAGGCGTCCGACCATGTGTCTCAGGCATCAAAGACCGCGTTGCTGACCATCCCCCGCCCGATCGCGGAGGCGGTGCTCGGGCCGGTGCGCGAACTTCACGGAACGGTGATCTCGGCCGAGGGATCGGCGCTGCTGCGCGCGCATCTGCGGCAATTGTCGCACATGGCAGACCGGCTTCCGGTCAGCCAGGGCGGGCGGCTGGCAGGCGGCCTGGTCGATCTGGTCGCGGTTGCGCTCGCGATGGACGGGCGACCGGTGGTGCCCGGCGCGGATGCTGTCGATCGGGCGCTCCGCCAGCGTGCGCAGATGCTGATCGACGCCCGGCTCACCTCTGCCACGCTGACCGCCGCCACGCTTGCGAAGGCGCTCGGTATCTCGCGCTCAACCCTGTATCGGCTGTTTGCACAGGATGGCGGAGTCATGGCGCATATCCGCGACCGGCGTCTCGACCGCGCACATGCGCTGATCGGCGATGTGGCGACGGTCGCGTCGATCGCTGCCGTGGCGGAGCAACTGGGCTTTTGCGATGCCGCGCATTTCGGTCGGCTGTTCCGGGCGCGCTACGGAATCACGCCCGGCGAGTATCGCGCGATACGCCGCGCGCAGCGTTCGGCCTGAAAGCCGGAGCACTGCGCGCGACGTGGGCGCAGCTGCGCCCTCCCCCTCAAGGGTGCTCGATCAGTTCGGACCGCTGCCCGTCCGCCGTGCCGGACCGTCGGGATCCACCGCCCAGCGGCGGTTCGCACTGCGCACCATCGGCGTGCCGCACCGCGCACAGTTGGTGCGCCAGTCGGTCCCGTCATTCCATACCCGCTTCCTGACCCGGCGGTGACCGGCCAGCGTGCAGATCCATCCCAACATTGTGCGGAAACTCCCTGGCGGACCTTCTAGCAAGCCGGACAGGGGGAGCGGCAGGGGCAGGTCTGGGACGGGCGTTCCACCGGCTGGTACGGAGGGTTCAGCGCGCCACCGGCTCGCCGATCGTCGCCAGCGTGCGGGCATGTTCCGCGACCAGTGCGCGGGTCGATGCGTCGCTGTCATAGACGCCGTACCAGCCCTGTGGCTCATGTGGCGGATCGCCGAGCAGCGGGTCGCCATGGCGATAGCGATGGTCGCCATGCGCCGCGCGTCCCGCCCCGTTCCACGCCCAGAAATTGCTCCCCTGAACCGGCCCGCCGGTGCGGACGCTATCCTCGACCGCGGCGAACACCTGCCGATAATATCGGTCGCGATAGACTGTCGTCGCCTCGGCGGCGTAGCCCGCGTCGCGCGGATAGCCGAATTCCTCGATCACCAGCGGCTTGCCGATCTGGCTGGCGAGCGCGCGGTGCTGGTCGAGATACTCCCGCACCTTCGCCTCGCCCGCCGCTGCCGTCCTGGCCAGGTCGCGCGCATCGATCCAGCTCCAGTTGAGCGGCCAGATATGCGCCGTCGCATAGTCGATCTCGGGGATCGCATGGCTGATGCGATAGATGTCGCCACTCTCGACCGTGCCCTTCAGCCCCTCGCTCCCGGTCGAGACGAGATGGTTGGGATCGATCGACTTGATGAGGCGCGCCGTGTCGCGAATCCAGCTGTAGAAACTCGCCAGCTTCGGCGCGGCATCCTCCGGCGTCCCGCCGGGGCGCGGCTCGTTGCACAGCTGCCAGGCCATGATTGTCGGGTCGTCGCGATAGGGCAAGCCGGTAACGCCATTGGTCCGCCCGACGATCGCGCCGACCCAGTCATGGTACAGCTTCACCGCGTTGCGATTGCCGTAGAAGCGCGACGCGGCGTTGGCGAAGGCGGGCCAGGGATGCGCCGGATCGCCCATGTCGATGTAGCTGCCTGTATCGTACCACAGGTAGCTGCTCATCCCCCCGGACCATTCCCAGAAATTGGTGAGGTAGAGCACCGCCTTCATGCCGCGCTTGCCCAGTTCGGCGAGCGCCCAGTCGAGCCCGTCGAGCAAGGCCGGGTTCCAGTCCGATCCCTTGCCGCGAAAGCCGGGCTTCACCGAGTTCTTGAGCGGCCCCTCCTCCGCCCCGGCGAGGATGCGCAAATTGGTCACCCCGCTCGCCGCCAGCGCGTCGAGTTCGCGGGCGAGGCGCGGGCGGTCGTTCGCGCCGAGCCAGGCCCCGTACCAGATGTTCGCGCCGACAAAGCGATAGGGCTTTCCGCCGAGCACGAAGCGCGTGCCGCTGCGGCGGACGAACGGACCCGGCGGCGCGGCGCGGGCGGGCAGGGCGGTCGCGGCGGCAAGCCCGGCGGCTCCGGCCAGAATCCCGCGTCGGCTGGTCATCCCGCTCTCCCTGTTCTCAGCCCTCGCGCAACCCGATCCCGATCGACACCCGCGCCTGTTCCGATTCCGACGACACCACGGGATAGGCGCAGTAATCGGCGGCATAGAAGGCGCTGGGGCGGTGGTTGCCCGACCAGCCGATCCCGCCGAACGGCGCCGCGGAGCTGGCCCCATTGGTCGGCTTGTTCCAGTTGACGATGCCGGCGCGGATATTGGCCCAGAACTGGTCGTACAGCTTGGGGTTCTGGCTCACCAGCGACGCGGACAGGCCGTATCGCGTATTGTTCGCCTCGGCGATGGCTTCCTCGAATGTCTTCGCGCGGATCACCTGAAGGATCGGACCGAACAGCTCGACATCGGGCTTTTCCTTGGCGTCGGTCATGTCGATCATCGCCGGGGTGACGAACGGACGCCCCGGAATCGGCCGCTCCATATGGCGCAGCGGCTTGCCGCCGAGGAAGGTGAGCTCGAGGAAGCTCTCGGTCAGCAGGTCGGCGGTGTCGTTGTCGATCACCGGCCCCATGAACGGCGCGGGGTCGGCATGCGGCTCGCCGATGATCAGGCGGCCGATCAGCTTGTTGACCTCCCCCACCAGCGGCTCGAACAGCGTTTCGTCGACGATCAGGCGGCGCGCGGCGGTGCAGCGCTGCCCCGCGCTGGTGAAGGCGGACTGCACCACCAGCACCGCTGCCGAATAGAGGTCGGGCGTATCCCAGACGATGATCGGGTTGTTGCCGCCCATCTCCAGCGCCAGGATCTTCTCGGGCTTGGACGCGAATGCGCGGTTGAGCGCGATGCCCGTCCGCGCCGAGCCGGTGAACAGCAGCCCGTCGATCCCGTCATGGCTGGCCAGCGCCTTGCCCTCGTCCGGCCCGCCGATCAGCAGCCGGATACACCCTTCGGGCACCCCCGCAGCATGGAAGCATTCGACCAGGAACGCGCCGGTCGCCGGAGTCTTTTCCGACGGCTTGAACACCACCGCATTGCCCGCGAGCAGCGCCGGGACGATATGCCCGTTGGGCAGGTGCGCCGGGAAATTATACGGGCCGAGCACCGCCAGCACGCCATGCGGCTTGTGCCGCAGCGCGAGGCGCGTGTTCATCGCCGCGTCGATCCGCCGCTGTCCGGTGCGTTCGGAGAATGCGGTGATCGAGATATCGACCTTGGCGATCACCGTCTCTACCTCGGTCCGCGCTTCCCACAATGGCTTGCCGGTCTCGCGCGCGATCAGGTCGGTAAAGGCGTCGCTCTTCTGCCGCACGACATTGGCGAAGCGGCGCAGCGCTTCGATCCGGTAGGCGAGCGGGCGCGCGGCCCATTCGGCCCAGCTTGCGCGGGCCTTGGCCACTTCTGCATCGACATCGCCGCTCATTCGCCGCCACAGGACGGCGCCGGTGGCGGGTTCGGTCGAAATGATTTCCGTTCCCGGCATTCAGTCTTTCTTCGGTCTAGAGCCCCCGCGGATAATGCCCGTCTAGCATTAATGTTGCGCGATGCCACCTCACCAGTAACGACCCCCCCGCGTCCAGCGCCTCCCCCATCGCGCGGATCGCCGCGATCTTGGCATGGAACGGCCCCCAATCGTCGTCGCGGTCGATCGCGGCCCAGATCGCCTCGACCTCGTCGATCAGCATCGAACAGGGTTCCCCCGCGAAATAAGGATGCGAGCGCCCCTCCGGGATCGGGTCATATTCGGCCAGAACGCCACGCACCGCGTCCCATTCCGCGCCATAGCTTTCGGGAAGCACCCCGCCATAGGCATCGAAGAAGAAGCGGTCGATTCCATGCCCCGTCGCCATCAGCGCGCGCTCGACCGCTCCCTTGAGCCGCCAGCCGAGCTCGGTGTCGTCCTTGCGGTCGCGCGTCAGGATGCCCAGCCGGCGTTGCAGCGGGTCCTGATAGAATAGCCGGTAATAGGTCTCGAACTCCTCCAGCTTGGCAATCAGCGGCGGCGCCTCGCTGATGATGCGCAACGACACCGCGAGCTGCGCGACATTCCACAAGATCGCATCGGGCTGGCGGCCGAACGCATAGAGCCCGGCATGGTCGAAATAGGCGGCGGTGAATCCGGGGTCGAATGTCGGCGCGAACCGCCACGGGCCATAGTCGAAACTCTCGCCCATCACGTTGATATTGTCGGTGTTGAGCACGCCATGGACGAACCCCGCGACCATATAGCTCGCGGCAAGGCTCGCGACCCGCGCAACCACCAGGCCAAAGAATTGCGCGACCGGGTCCTCGTCCCTCTCGACGGAAATCATCTCGTCGAGGCACCAGTCGACCAGCCGCCGCATATTCTCGGTGTCGTTATGATAGGCGAGCCGCTGGAACGTGCCGATGCGGATCTGCCCGAGGCTCATCCGCACCAGCACTGCGGAGCGGGTGGGGGGACGGCTCGTCATTGCGCTCCAGCGCCTCGCCGGTCTCGATCAGCGAAAAGCTGCGCGACGTCTTGACCCCCAGCGCCTCGAGCATCTCGGTCGCTAGCACTTCGCGCACCCCGCCCTTCAGCGTCAGCCGCCCGTCGCCGAACCGGCTCCACGGCGTCTGGCCCGACCCCTTGGTGCCCAATTCCATCAGGTCGAACCGGTCATGGCTGCGCATCTGGGCAAAGGTGAAGCCGCGCCCGTCGCCAAGGTCCGGATTGTACACCCGGAACTGATGGCCATGGTATCGCATCGCCAGCGGCTGGGGCAAATTGCCCGGCAGCGGCTCGAATCGCCCGAAATGCGCGATCCACTGATCGTCGCTCAGCGGGTCCAGCCCCACCTCCGCCGCCGCGCGGTCGTTGCGAAAGCGCAGGATCGTTTGCGGAAAATCCGCCGCCGCGACGGGATCATAGAATGCGTCGCCCAGTTTCAGCACCGCCGGGTCGGGCTTGTACCAGGGCAATTGCGGCGCTTGCGGGAAATCGACCATGCGGCGATATGGGGCGCGATGGCGACCGCGCGCAACCTGCCCAACTATGTCGACGGCTATTGGTGGTCGGGGGACGGGTTGCGGCTGCACTATCGCGACTATCCGGGCCGGGCCGATCGCCCACCGCTGATCTGCATCCCCGGCCTGACCCGCAATGCGCGCGATTACGAGAAGCTGGCCGAGCGGCTGGCAGGTGAATGGCGGGTGATCGCGGTCGAACTGCGCGGGCGTGGCGAGAGCGGCTATGCCAAGGACCCGATGAGCTATGTCCCGCTCACCTATCTCCAGGATCTGGAGGCATTGGTCGCGGAGCTGAAGCTCGACCGCTTCGTCGCGGTCGGCACGTCATTGGGCGGCATCCTCACGATGCTGATGGCCTCGACCCATCCCGAACGGATCGCGGGCGCGGTGCTCAACGATGTCGGGCCGGAGATCGATCCCGCAGGGCTGGGGCGCATCCGCGGCTATGTCGGCAAATCGACCTGGCACCCGACCTGGATGCACGCCGCCCGTGCGGTCGCCGAAGCCAACGCGCATGTCTATCCGCATTGGGACATCACCCAATGGCTCGACATGGCCAAGCGGCTCCACCGCCTGACCAGCGCGGGGCGGATCGTGCTCGACTATGACATGAAGATCGCCGAACCCTTCCGCGTCCCCGGCAACGAAGCCGGGCCCGACATGTGGCGCGCATTCGACGGGCTGGCCGACAAACCCCTGCTGATCGTGCGCGGCGGCACCTCGGATATCCTGCCCGCCGCAGTAGCGGAGCGGATGCATGCGCAGGTCGCGGGCAGCGAACTGGTGACGATCCCGGACACCGGCCACACCCCGACGCTGGACGAACCCGAAGCAGCGGCGGCGATCGACCGGCTGCTGGCGCGAGTAAGCTAGAGGCAAACCCCACTACTTCTTAGCCCTCTCCCGCGAATGGGACAGGGCTAAGAGGGGCATACTTCGGGGCTGATCGCCCGTAACATCTTCCAATGTTGGATTTATTCTGATCTACCCTTGGGGTGGACACGATCCGACTCCCCCAGCCGCAGAACACCCCGCCTGACACTGTCGCGTCCCCGTCGCGCCGCTGTCACTCCCATGTCGCGCCTCGATCCAGAACCCGTCGCCTCCCGGTCGCGTCGCAGTCGCTTCCGCCTAAAGCCCCCGCATTTACGTCAGCTTCGTCGGACACCCCGGTTGACACCGTCCCGGAAATCAGGACTGCAAAGGCCCGATGCTGAACATCCTCCACCTCCACTCCAGCTTCGACCTGGGCGGCAAGGAAGCCCGCGCCGTCCGGCTGATGAACGCCTTTGGCGACCGGGCGAAGCATGTCATCGTTTCCGGGGTCGACGGCGCGCTGAGCGCCCGCGACGCGATTGCGAAGGGCATCCGCTACGAAATCGCGCAGAACCCGCCGCCGCTGACCGGCAAGCCCTCGGTCGCCCGCTATGAGGCGATTGCGAAGTTCATGGCGCGCTTCGACCTCGTCCTCACCTATAATTGGGGCGCGATCGACGGGGTGATGGCGCGGCGCGTGTTCGGCAAGAACATGCCGCCGGTGATCCATCACGAAGATGGCTTCAATTCCGATGAGGCGTTCCGCCTCAACCGGATGCGCAACATGTACCGCCGCATCGCGCTGACCGCGGCGCATGGGGTGGTTGTGCCCTCGCACACCTTGCAGAGCATTGCCTACCATGTGTGGAAACAGCCAGTGGCGCGCATCCATCGCATTTCCAACGGCATCGATGTCGCTGCCTATGGCCGCAAGCCCGATCCCAAAGCGATTCCGGGCTTTAAGCGCCTGCCCGGCCATGTCGTGGTCGGCACGCTGGCCGGGCTTCGGCCGGTCAAGGATCTGCCGATGCTGGTCCGCGCGGTCGGGGGTACGAAGACCAAGACGCAGCTCGTGATTGTGGGCGAAGGGCCGGACCGCGAGGCGATCGAGGATACGATCGCCAACATGGGGATGGAAAAGCAGGTGCTGCTCCCCGGCTTCCTGCCCGATCCGCACAAATATATGGGCCTGTTCGACATCTTCGCGCTCTCGTCGAAGAGCGAGCAACAGCCGATCGCGGTGATGGAGGCGATGGCGGCGGGGCTGCCGATCGCATCGACCCCGGTCGGTGACGTTGCCAAGATGATCGATCCCGAAAATGTGTCGACGATCAGCAAGGACTGGAACCCGGTCCATCTGCGCGACCGGATCGAGGTGCTGGCCGCGCATCCCGACGCGCGCCGCACCGTGGGCAAGGCGAACCAGGCGCGGGCGCGTGCGTTGTTCGACGAAAAGACGATGATCGCGGCCTATGCAAAGCTATATTCGGAGGCCGCTGGTCGGCCGGGCGCGCTGGGGTGATTCCCCTCGCTAAAATCAAGGATCGCCGCTAAACGTAGCGCGAAATTTTCTGGAGGATGTCGTTGTTCAAGGGTTTGAAGCCGATCGTCTATAACGGCCGCGAAGTCTGGCCGCTGGTAGAGGGCGGCAAGGGCGTCGCAGCAACCAACCACGCCTCGGCAGGGGCCTGGGCCGCAGCCGGCGGCATCGGTACGGTCAGCGCGGTCAACGCCGACAGCTATGACGCCGAAGGCAAGATCATTCCCCAGATCTACAAGGCGCTGACCCGGCGCGAGCGGCACGAGGAACTGATTGCCTTCGCGATCGAAGGCGCGGTGCAGCAGGTCAAGCGCGCGTTCGAGATTTCGGACGGCAAGGGCGCGATCAACATCAACGTCCTGTGGGAAATGGGCGGCGCGCAGCGCGTGCTGCACGGCGTGCTGGAACGGACCCGCGGCATGGTCGCCGGCGTCACCTGTGGCGCGGGCATGCCGTACAAGCTCAGCGAAATCGCCTCGTCCTACGGCGTCAATTACCTGCCAATCGTGTCGTCGGGCCGTGCCTTCCGCGCGCTGTGGAAGCGCGCCTATTCCAAGGCGGCGGAATGGCTGGCGGCGGTGGTCTATGAAGACCCCTGGCTTGCCGGCGGCCATAACGGCCTGTCGAACGCCGAAGACCCGCGCGCGCCGCAGGATCCCTATCCGCGCGTCAAGGAACTGCGCGAAGTCATGCGTGAAGGGGGGTATTCCGGACAGCGTGCCGATCGTGATGGCCGGCGGCGTCTGGTATCTGCGCGACTGGAACGACTGGATCGACAATCCTGAGCTGGGCCAGATCGTTTTCCAGTTCGGCACCCGCCCGCTGCTGACCAAGGAAAGCCCGATCCCCGAAGGGTGGAAGGCAAAGCTGATGGAGATCGAGGAGGGCGACGTGCTCCTCCACCGCTTCTCGCCGACCGGCTTCTATTCCTCCGCAGTGCGCAACCCGTTCCTGCGCAATCTCGAAGCGCGGTCGGAGCGCCAGATCCCCTATTCGACCGAGCAGGCGGGCGATCACACCTTCCAGCTCGACGCCGGGGTGAAGGGCAAGAATTTCTGGGTAACGCGCAACGACCTGCTGCGCGCCCGCGAATGGGTGGGACTGGGCTTTACCGACGCGCTCAAGACGCCCGACAATACGCTGATCTTCGTCGATACGACCGAAAAGCAGCTGATTCGCAAGGATCAGGCCGATTGCATGGGCTGTCTCAGCCAGTGCAGCTTCTCGAGCTGGGCGGACACCGAAACCAACTCGACCGGCCGCCTCGCCGATCCGCGCAGCTTCTGCATCCAGAAGACGCTGCAGGACATCGCCCATGGTGGCCCGACCGACGAGAATCTGATGTTCGCGGGCCATGCCGCGTATAATTTCAAGCGCGACCCCTTCTACTCCAACGGCTTCGTGCCGACAGTGAAGCAGCTGGTCGACCGCATCCTGACCGGCGACTGATCCAGGCGGCGCGCGGCCAACCGCGCGCCGCCTTTTCCCGAATCAAGCATCGCTTGTTCGCTTCGGCATCGCGCGTTTCTATAATTCAGGGATGAAGCGTGCCCTGATCGTCCGCCACGTACCCTTTGAAGGGATTGCCGGCTTCCGCGAGCCGGTCGAGGCGGCGGGGTATGAGCTGGAGCGGATCGACGTCACCGATCCGGATTTTTCGCGCACCGATTTCAACACCCCCGACCTGCTGATCCTGATGGGCGGGCCGATGGGGGTGTATGAGCGCGACGCGAACCCCTGGATCGACTGCGAAATCGACAGGCTGGCGAGTCGAGTCTCGCTGGGTCTGCCGACATTGGGCGTCTGCCTTGGCGCGCAGATGATCGCAGCCGCGATGGGAGAGAAGGTCCATGCCGGGCCGGTCAAGGAAGTTGGCTTCGCCCCGGTCGCGCTGCACGATGTGGGGGCCGATTCGCCGCTGCGACATGTCGCCGACGTGCCGGTGCTGCACTGGCATGGCGACACCTTCCCGCTGCCCGAGCGGGTCGAGCTGCTCGCTTCGACCGACGCCTATCGCCATCAGGCATTCCGGCGCGGGCCAGAAATTCTCGCGCTGCAGTTTCACGCCGAAATGGGCGAGGACCCGCGCTTCGACCAGTGGCTCGACGGCGCGGACGATTATGTCGGGCAAGCCGGGCTGACGGTTGCCGAACTGCGCGCCCAGCATGACCGCCACGGCGCATTTGCAGTGACCGCAGGCCGGGCGATGATCGCGGAGTGGCTGCGGGGGCTCTAGCCGAGCTGCCGTTTGATCGCGGTGTCGGTCGCCTTGCCATAAGGCGGCTTGAGACCGCCGAGCTTGGCGACGTCGAGCTTCGATTGTTTGAACACCGACTTGGCGTGGCTGAAGGTGCGAAAGCCCGGCTCGCCATGATAGGCGCCCATGCCTGACGGTCCGATCCCGCCGAACGGCAATTCCTCCATCGAGACATGGAAGATCGTGTCGTCGAGGCTGACTCCGCCCGAGATCGTCCGGTCGAGCACGCGACGACGCTCGCTCTCGTCGCTGCCGAAGTAATAGAGCGCGAGCGGGCGGTCGCGCCGGTTCACCTCGGCAATCGCGCCGTCGATGCTGTCATATTTGCGGACGGGGAGGATCGGACCGAAAATCTCCTCCTGCATCACGATCATGTCGTCGGTCGGGTTGCGGACGATGTGGAGCGGGAGCTTGCGGCTGTTCGAAGCGGCGAAGTCCTCGCCCGCCGGGTTCACCTCGATCACCTCCGCGCCCTTGTCGCGCGCGTCTGCAATGGCGGCGGTCAGGCGGGCATAATGCCGGTCGTTGACGACCGAGGTGTAATCGGGGTTGGCCAGCAGGCTGGGGTACATCGCCGAAGCCGCCGCGACGATCCCGTCGACTGCTGCTGCCTCCTGCTCCGCAGCGACCATCAGATAGTCGGGCGCGATGCAGATTTGACCCGCGTTGAGCATCTTGCCCATCGCCACCCGTTCGGTCGCCTGTGACAGATTGGCGGAGCGGCCGAGGATCGCGGGCGACTTGCCACCCAACTCCAGCGTCACCGGGGTCAGATTATCGGCGGCGGCGTGGAGGATGTGGCGGCCGATTGCGGTCGCTCCGGTGAACAGCAGATGGTCGAACGGCAGCGCCGCGAAGTCCTTGCCCACCTCCGGGCCGCCGCTGACGAACGCCAGCTCGGTCGGGTCGAAATAGCGCGGGGCCAGTTCCTCGAACAACGCCGCGGTCACGGGCGTGAACTCGCTGGTCTTGACCATCGCGCGGTTGCCGGCGGCGAACACGCCGGCGAGCGGGCTCATCACCAGATTGACCGGGAAATTCCACGGCGAGATGATCCCCACCACGCCCTTGGGCTGATACTCGACCCAGGCCTTTGCGCCGAGCAGGCCGAGCGGGAACATCACCGGCTTCTTCTCGCGCCGCGCCCAGCGGTCGAGCGACTTGCGCGCATGATCGAGCGGGGAGACCGATGCGGCGATGTCGGTGATCATCGATTGCTGGCGGCTGCGATGGCCGAAATCCTCGCTCAGCGCGTCGCAGAAGCGTGGCGCATTGTCGCGGACCAGCGCGGCGGCGCGCTTCAGCCGATCCTTGCGCACGTCCAGCCCGACCGGCAGCTCCGCCATGAACGCCGCCCGCTGGGCATCGAGAATCGCGCGCATCGTCACACTCCAACCGAATAGAGCCACGCCGGGAATGCGGCGATCGCGAGCAATGTGCCGAGTGGAAGCCGACTCGTCATCCCGATTTCGCGTCCCGAGAGTTTCATGGCGAGCGCGACGGCGAGCCCGGTGACGCTTGCGCCGAGCAGAACGGGGGCGAGCATCGACGCGCCGAGCCACAGGCCGATCGCCCCGAACAGCTTGGGGTCGCCCCCGCCCAGTCCCTCGCGACCCCGGACATGGCGGTAGGTGAAGGCGACGAGGTAGAGCAGCCCGAAACCGATCAGCCCGCCGAGGATGCGGTCGATCCAGCCGGGCGCGAAGAAGATGCCGTCGGCGATTCCCGCGACCGCAAGCGCTGCGGTCAGCACATTGGGCAGCCAGAAGGCGGCGAGGTCGAGTGCGGCGAGTGCGAGCAGCAGCCAGCCGAACACTGCCCCGGCGACCCCCTCCCAACCCGGCGCTACCAGGCCAGCCGCGATGCCGATTGCCAGCCCTGCTGCCTCCGTTGCGGGATGCGCCGCATGGATCGGATTGCCGCATGCCCGACACCGGCCGCGCTGGACCACCCAACTGAAGAGTGGAATCAGCTCATGCGCGGCCAGTGCCTTGTTGCACCCATCGCATGCCGACCGCCCGCGCATCGCGCTACGTCCCTGTGGCCAGCGCAGCGCGACGGTCGCGATGAAGCTGCCGAAAACGAGTCCGAGGATACCGAGGAGGAGGGGCCAGGCCCAGTCAGCCATCGGCCTTTTTCCGGATCAGGTAGCGATAGACGCCGAAGATATTGATCCCGAACAGCACCAGATTCTGCGACAACAGCGGCGTTTCACCCTCGATCAGCGCGCCGCTGATCCACGCGATGCTCGACGCGACGAACAGCGCGAAACCCCATCCGGTCACGCGCCGGCCATTGTCGAGGCTGACCATGAACGCCGCGACGATGCCGCTGATCGAGGCGAACCATTTGAGGATGTCGAGCAGTTCCATCGTCGCTCCCTTTTGCATTTGCGAAGGCACGCGCCTAGATCGCCCGAAACGAAACTCCTGGAGAGGCCAACATGTCCACCGACCCCGTCGTCATCGTCTCTTACGCCCGCACCCCGATGGGCAGCATGCAGGGCGCGCTGGCCGATGTGACTGCCACTGAGCTGGGCGCGACTGCGGTCGGCGCGGCGGTCGAGCGTGCGGGCCTCAAGGGCGAGGCGATCGAGCGCATCTATATGGGCTGCGTGCTGCCCGCTGGCCTGGGACAGGCCCCCGCGCGCCAGGCGGCGATCCGGGCGGGGCTGCCGCAGCATATCGAGGCGACGACGGTCAACAAGATGTGCGGATCGGGGATGCAGGCGGCGATCATGGCGTCGGACGCACTGGCGGCGGGATCGGCGGACCTGATCATCGCGGGCGGGCTGGAGAGCATGACCAATGCGCCCTACCTCTCGCTCAAGCACCGCAACGGCGCGCGGATCGGGCATGATCGGCTGTACGATCACATGTTCCTCGATGGCCTCGAAGACGCCTATGAGCCGGGCCGCGCGATGGGCACCTATGCGGAGGAGATCGCGACCGAATATCAGTTCACGCGCGAGGCGCAGGACGCCTATGCCATCGCCAGCCTGACCCGCGCGCAGACGGCGCAGGGTTCGGGCGCGTTCGATCGCGAGATCGTGTCCGTAGAGGTCAAGACGCGCAAGGGCGTGGTCACCGTCGCGCTCGACGAACAGCCCGCCAAGGGCGACCCCGCCAAGATCCCGACGCTCAAGCCCGCCTTTGCCAAGGACGGCACGGTGACTGCCGCCAATGCCTCGTCGATTTCGGACGGGGCAGCGGCGCTGGTGATGACCCGCGCGTCGGTCGCCGAGCGGCTGGGCCTGACGCCGGTCGCGCGCCTCGTCGCCCATGCCGGCCACGCGCACGCCCCCGCGCGTTTCACCACGGCTCCGGTCAATGCGATGCAAAAGGCGCTGGCCAAGGCGGGCTGGGGAATCGGCGATGTCGACCTGTTCGAGGTGAATGAGGCGTTCGCGGTGGTCGCGATGATCGCGATGCGCGACCTGGGCATCCCGCACGATGTGCTCAACATCAATGGCGGCGCGTGCGCGATGGGTCACCCGATCGGCGCAAGCGGCGCGCGGATCATGGCGACACTCATCGCCGCGCTGCAGAATAATGGCCAGCGGCGCGGCGTCGCGTCGCTGTGCATCGGCGGCGGCGAGGCGACCGCTGTGGCGCTGGAACTGATCGACTGAAGGCACGCGACGCGACCGGTGCGGAGCGCCGGTCGTGGTCAGCGATGGTCAGGAAATTGGATGCCCCGTGTGGATTCGAACCACAATTAACGGAGTCAGAGTCCGTGGTCTTACCATTAGACGACAGGGCATCACGCTCGGAGGGCGCGCATTTATGCGGGCTTGCGGCGCGGGTCAATAGGTAACGTCACGGGGTTCCCTGAGCGCCGCTTGCTTGCCCCAAGTCGTTGCGCTAGCTTGGCTGCCAAGCACCGGCGGCCCCTTTCGGCCGTGACGGAAGAACATAAGTGAGTAGGTACATGGGGGATGGCTCCGCCAGGATGCCGCGCCCGCCGGCCAAGAAACCGGCCCGCCCGGCCCCAAGTCCGGCCTCGAATCCGGGCCAGAATGGCGGTCGCGCGCGCTGGCCGGAGGCGCGCCACTACGCCGCGCTGGATCTGGGCACCAATAATTGCCGGTTGCTGATCGCCCGCCCGACCGGGGGTGGCTTTACCGTGGTCGATGCCTTTTCACGGATCGTCCGGCTGGGCGAGGGACTGGCGTCGAGCGGACGGCTGTCGGACGCCGCGATTGAGCGGACGATCGCGGCATTGCGCATTTGCGCTGACAAGCTGCGCCGTCGCAACGTCGCTTTGTCCCGATCGGTGGCGACCGAGGCGTGCCGTCAGGCGGCGAACGGCCCTGAATTCATCCAGCGCGTCTATCGCGAGACCGGAATCGTGCTCGACATCATCACCGCGGAGGAAGAGGCGCGGCTGGCTGTGCTGGGCTGTCATGCCTTGCTTGAGCCGGGTGATGGTCTTGCGCTGGTGTTCGACATTGGCGGTGGATCGACCGAGTTGGTGGTCGTCGATTCGACGGGTGAGCGTCCGCGCATCCTCGACTGGCATAGCGCGCCCTGGGGGGTGGTATCCCTTACCGAAGCGCGGGGCATTACCGGGGATCACGATGCCGAAACCCGCATCGCCGCCTATGCGCGGATGCGCGCGGCGGTAGAGGAGGCGTTTGCTCCCTTTGTCGCGCGCCTTCCGACGATTCGCGGCACCCCACGGCTGCTTGGAACCAGCGGAACGGTAACGACGCTGGCGAGCGTGCATCTCGGCCTGCCGTCCTATGATCGCAACGCAGTGGACGGTCTGATTGTGCCGGCGGCTTCGATGCGCGCAGTCAGTCAGCGCGTTGCGGAGCTTGACCTTGCCGGCCGGTCGGCGATTCCCTGCATCGGGGCGGAGCGCGCTGACCTGGTAGTCGCGGGCTGTGCGATTTTGGAGACGATCATGGACATCTGGCCCGCCGAACGGCTCGGCATCGCCGATCGCGGCATTCGCGAGGGCATCTTGCGCCGCCTGATCGACGGACGCACGCTGTGAGCCGGGGGGCAGTCGTGGTCACACGCGCGTGCGCACTGCACGCGGGCGGACCACCCAGTCGGTTCGCTGGCTCGAACGCCAGCTCAACGACCCCTATGTCAAGCGCGCCAAGGCGGAAGGGTATCGCAGCCGAGCGGCGTACAAGCTGATCGAACTCGACGAGAAATTCGACATGCTCAAGGGCGCAAAGCGGGTCGTCGATCTCGGCATCGCGCCGGGCGGCTGGGCGCAGGTGATTCGCCGCAAGCTGCCCAAGGCCGCAGTGGTCGGTATCGACCTGTTGCCGGTCGATCCGATCGAGGGCGTCACCATCTTCCAGATGGACTTCACGGACGATGCCGCACCGGATCTGCTGGTCGAGGCCCTGGGCGGTGCGCCCGACCTCGTCATGTCGGACATGGCGGCGAACACGGTCGGTCATGCCCAGACCGATGCGCTGCGCACCATGGGACTGGTCGAGACCGCGCTCGACTTCGCGATCCGCAATCTCGTGCCGGGCGGGGTGTTCGTCTCCAAGGTGTTCGCTGGTGGCGCGGACAGCGCGCTGGTTGCGGAGATGAAGCGCAACTTCGCGAGCGTGAAGCACGCCAAGCCGCCGTCGAGCCGCAAGGGATCGGTCGAGTGGTTCGTGGTAGCGCAGGGGTTCAAGGGGCGGCCTATGGCTTCGGATGACGCCGAAACTTGAAGCGCCGACCCCCTGAACGCCGTTTGCCCTGATGATGATGGTCGCCAAAGCTCCCAGCTTTGGCTGGAACGTCCGGGGGACGTTCCACCTGATCATTGTCGAAGGGCCGCTAGTCTGCGCTTCGGTGCTTCGGTGCTTCGACAAGCTCAGCACAAACGGACGCGAGTATCAGGGCACTTCTTCGCCCGGGTCGGTGCCCCAGACGCGGTTCTGTTCGACATAGCCGCCGCGCCCGCGGACATCGAGCCAGCACCACCCCCGCCGACATTTGCTGATCTTACCCACCACGCCGGGTGCAGCGCGCCAGTTGACCCGTGCGCCGAAGCGGGGTTCGTCGCGCATCTCCAGTACCGATCCGACGACGATCGCGGTACGCTGGCTTGAAAGAAGCGAGACGAGCATCCAGCCCTGGGTGCCGTCCGGGTCCTCGACCTTGCGCCAATCATTATACACCTCGATCACCTTGATCGGCAGATCGGCGCGGACATAGAGCCAGCTGGAGGGGTAGTTGCGTCCCGGCCCGGTGCGCATCCGCGCCTTGCCAGCCGCGATCGACGCGAAATAGGGCGGTTTACGCTGCTGCGCCCAGGCATCGCCGATCGCGCACACGCCGAGCGCGAGCGTCACCAGCGCCGCCAGAACCACACGCAACTGCATCGAATCCCCCAAAGTTCGGATTGAAACGATCTTAGAGGGCGCGATGCGTCCGCATCAACCGTTGACGTGCGCGCGTCGCGGGGCCAAGCGATCCGGCATGGCACAGCCGCGCGTATCCCGGCCCCGCGTGATCGTCACCCGCAAGCTCCCCGACGCGGTCGAGCAGCGGATGGTCGAGCTGTTCGATACGACCCTCAACCCCGTCGAGGAAGGTATGGACCGCGCGGCGCTGATCACGGCGGTGCGCGATTACGACGTGCTGGTGCCCAGCGTCACCGATACGATCGACGCCGAAGTGATTGCTGCGGCTGGCGAGCGGCTGAAGCTGATCGCCAATTTCGGTGCCGGGGTGAACCATATTGACCTGCGGGCGGCACGTGCGCGGGGGATCGTCGTGACCAACACGCCGGGCGTGCTGACCGAAGACACCGCCGACATGACGATGGCGCTGATCCTTGCCGTTCCGCGTCGGCTGGCGGAAGGCGAGAAATTGGTGCGGTCGGGCCAGTGGAAGGGCTGGTCGCCTGGCGGGATGCTGGGACATCGCATCGGCGGCAAGGCGCTGGGCATTGTCGGCATGGGCCGGATTGGCCAGGCGGTCGCGCGGCGCGCGCGGGCATTCGGCCTGTCGATCCACTATCACAACCGCCATCGCCTGCCTGAACAGGTCGAGGCGGAACTGGGCGCGACATTCCATGCCGATCTCGATACGATGCTGGGCGAGATCGATATCCTTACGATCCACACGCCCCTCAACGACGCGAGCCGCGACCTCATCGACGCGCGGCGGATCGGGTTGCTTGGGCCGCATGTCTACCTCATCAACGCCTCGCGCGGCGGGATCGTCGATGAAGAGGCAATGGTCGATGCGCTGGAGGCCGGGAGGCTCGCCGGGGCGGGCCTGGATGTATGGCGGTTCGAGCCGCAAATCGACCCGCGCCTGCTCGCACTGCCCAATGTCGTGATGACGCCGCATATGGGGTCCGCGACGTTCGAGGGGCGGCAGGCGACCGGCGAGAAGGTGATCGCCAATATCCGTTTCTGGGCCGACGGCCATCGTCCGCCCGATCAGGTTCTGGAAGGATGGATGTGATGACGATGCCGCGTTTTCATCTGGCGATCCCGGTCGACGATCTGGAGGCGGGGCGCGCATTCTATGGCGACCTGCTCGGTTGTCCGCAGGGGCGAGAGGACCCGGATCACTGGATCGATTTCGACCTGCGCGGGCATCAGCTGGTGCTGCACAAGGGGGAAGGTGCTGGGGTCCGCCTGCGCAATGCGGTCGATGGCGATGCGGTGCCGGTGCCGCATTTCGGGCTTGTGCTCGACTGGGACGAGTGGCACGCGCTGGCCGATCGGGTGAAGGCGGCGGGGACGCAGTTCGTGATCGAACCGCATATCCGCTTTGCCGGACAGCCCGGCGAACAGGCGACGATGTTCTTCTTTGATCCCGCCGGCAACGCGCTGGAATTCAAGGCATTCAAGGATATCGGGCAGCTGTTCGCGGTTTAATCCGCGCTTTCCGCTTCCTTCGCCTCCCGCCGTTTCCTGAGCGCGCGGGCGATCAGGATGCCGCCGAGAATGAACCCGCCGGGTGCGAGCAGCACCGTCGCGGCGAGGGCGGCGTTGCGGGCGGTGTTCGACTTGGGGGCTTCGTCAGACAGTGAAGCTCTCGCCGCAGCCGCAGGCGCCCTTGGCGTTCGGGTTATTGAACACGAAGCCGGCGGTGAAATCGTCCTCGACCCAGTCCATCGTCGATCCGATCAGGTAGAGCACCGACCCGCCATCGACGAACAGGGTGCCGCCGGGGGTGTCGATCCGCTCGTCCATCGGATTGGCGGCGGTGACGTAATCGACCGAATAGGCAAGGCCTGAACAGCCGCGACGCGGGGTCGAGAGCTTGACGCCGATCGCCCCTTCCGGTGCGCGTGACATCAGGTCGGCGATGCGGGCTTCCGAGGCGGAGGTCAGAAGGATCGCGGCGGGGCGGGCGCGGGTTTTGACTTCGGTCATCACAGCATCCCCAGTTCGAGCCGGGCCTCGTCGCTCATCTTCGCCGGGTCCCAAGGCGGATCCCAGACGAGGTTGACCTCGGCGTGGCCGACGCCCGGCACCGCGCCGACACGCAGCTCGACCTCGGCCGGCATGGATTCGGCGACCGGGCAGTGCGGGGTGGTGAGGGTCATCGTCACCACGGCATGCCCGGCATCGGTGACCTCGACATTGTAGATCAGGCCGAGGTCGTAGATGTTGACCGGGATTTCGGGGTCGAAAATGTCCTTCAAGGCGTCGATGATCGCTTCATAGGTCGCGCCGCCGGGTTCGCCTTTGGGGACATCCGAGGGCTTCTGGGACAAAAAGCCTTCGAGATAGTCGCGCTTGCGTTCGAACGTTTCCCGCGCATCTTCCACACGGGCGCGCGGCGGGGCGGCGACGGCGTCCACTTGCTCGACTTCGATCCTGCGTTCTTCGTTCATCCGAAGATCCTCGTCACTCGCTCTATCCCCTTGACCAGCGCGGCGATGTCCGCCGCGCCATTGTAAACCCCGAAGCTGACACGTGCCGTCGCCGGGACGCCGAGGCTGTCCATCAGCGGCTGGGCGCAGTGATGCCCGGCGCGGATGGCGACATTGCCCTCGTCCAAGATGGTGGCGACGTCGTGCGGATGCACCCCCTCCACGACGAAACTGACGATTCCGGCGCTGTCGTCGGGGCCGAGCAGCCGCACACTGTTGAGGCCGGATAGCGCGTCGCGGGCCTGCTTCACCAGCGCGGTTTCGTGCGCGTGGATGCGGTCGAGGCCGATGGCATCGACATAGTCGATCGCGGCGTGCAACCCGGTAACGCCGATGATGTGCGGGGTTCCCGCCTCGAACCGGCCTGGGGCGGGGGCGTAGGTCGTTTTCGCGAAGGTCACGCGGTCGATCATCGACCCGCCGCCCTGCCAGGGGGCATCGCGTCGAGCAGGTCGTGGCGGCCCCACAGCACGCCGATGCCGGTCGGGCCGTAGAGCTTGTGGCCGGAGAAGACGTAGAAGTCGCAGCCGAGCTCGGCGACGTTGACGGGCAGCCGGGGGACCGCCTGACAGCCGTCGATCAGGATCTTCGCGCCGACGCCATGCGCCAATTCGGTGGCGCGCTGCACGTCGAGGATCGAGCCCATGACGTTGGAGACATGGGCGAGCGCGACCAGCTTGTGCCGCTCGGTCAGCATCGCCGCCATCGCGTCGAGGTCGATACGGTGGTCGTCGGTCAGCGGCACCACGTCGATGATCGCGCCGGTGCGCTCCGCCGCCATCTGCCACGGCACGATATTGCTGTGATGTTCGAGCTGGCTGAGCAGGATGCGGTCGCCGGGCTTGAGGTTGGGGATCGCCCAGCTCTGCGCGACGAGGTTGATCCCCTCGGTCGCGCCGCGCACGAACACGACTTCGTCCTCGCGCCCGCCGATAAAGGTCGCGACGCGGCGGCGTGCGGCCTCATAGGCGAGGGTCATGTCGGCCGAGCGCTGATACACGCCGCGATGGACGGTGGCGTAATCCTGCGCGTAGCCGCGGGTGATCGCGTCGATCACCGGGCGCGGTTTTTGCGAGGTCGCGGCGGTGTCGAGATAGGCCCAGCCCGCCGGGATCGCCGGGAAATCGGCGAGGAGGTCGAGCGGAGCGGTCGCCGTCAGCGTACTCACAACGCCGCCTCCAGCCAGGCGTCGGCATCCGCCGCGAACGCCGCGCGCACCGCTTCGTCGTCAATCCGGTCGATTGCGTCGGTGACGAAGGCGCGAGTCAGCAGCGCCTTGGCCTGTGCCTCGGGGATGCCGCGCGACTGCATGTAGAACAGCGCCTTGGCATCGAGCTCGCCCACCGTCGCTCCGTGGGCGCATTTCACATCGTCGGCGAAGATTTCGAGTTCGGGCTTCAGATTCACTGTCGCGGTGCGCTTGAGCAGCAGGCCGCGCAGCGATTGCTCGCCATCGGTCTTCTGCGCATCGCGGCGGACCTGCGCGCGCGAGGCGATGCTGGCGGTCGAGGTGTCGGCGGCGACCGCGCGCCAGATCTGGCGGCTGGTCCCTTCCGGCGCGGCATGATCGGCGACGGTTGCGGCATCGGCCTTCTCGCCGCCACGGGTCAGCAGCGCGCCGCCAGCCTCGCCATAGGCACCCTCGCCGGTCAGCGTCAGCCGCGCCTCGACCCGTGCGGTGCGGCAGCCGGTGACGAGCGCGGTGCTGACGAAGCTGCCCGCCTTACCGATCGTGGCATCGGCGTAGTCGGTGTGTGCGCCGTCTTCCTTGAGAACGCGGACGGCGCGCATCAGTCGCGCGCCTTCGCCCAGCTCGACCCACAGATTGGCGTTGCTCCAGCCGGGACCAACATGCGTTTCGACGAGCGATGCGACCGCATCAGCCTGAAGCACGATCTTGTTCGACAGATGCGCGACGCCGCCGGTGGTGACGTGGATCACCTGTACCGGGCCGTCGAGTGCGGCTCCAGACTTCAGATACAGGACATAGCCTGCCTGAGCGTAGGTACATGCCGCTTCCGAATAGGGGTTGGCAGGGGTGCGGATCGGCGCGGCGGAAATCTCGACCGGGCCGGGGGCGCTCGCCTCCGCGACGAATGCGCCGTCGACGAACAACAGGCGCGGGCCGGGGCGGTCGATCCACAGGTGCGCGACGTCAGGCGCGGCACCGCGCGGCGTTGCTGCGAGCGCATCGAGCGGCGCGGCGTCGAACCAGCGCCAATCTTCCGCGATCGGGGCGTCGAGTACAAGGCCGTGGGTCATGGCTGGCGCCCCTTCAAGTGCTGGCGCAGCTGCGCGACCAGCGCCGGGCGGGCGCGGGCGACACACCCCTTGATCGCATCATTGGTCTTGTTGCCGTGGCGCACGCATCCGACCGCAGTGCGGCATAGCGCGGCATCCAGCGTGTCGACGCCGGTCGTCTCACTGAGCGAGCAGTCATACTGGTCGCCCCGCTTGCGCGTGATTGACACGGCAATGCGGTCGAGCTTTGGCGCGATGACGAGGATTTCTTCTTCAGTCGTCGGGTCGATCGGCGGCGGTGCGGCGGCCTGGAGTGCGAGTGCGAGCAGGCTCATCGCTTCCGCTCCGTCACCAGAGCGATCAGCAGTCCGACACCGCCGGCCCACATGATGAAGGCCGCGCCCGCCTGGCTGGCGAAGCTGCGCCCGGCATAGATATCGGGCAGGAAGGCGAAACCGATTCCGTCCAGCAGCAGGGCGATTCCGGTTCCCAATGCCATCATGGCGATCAGCGGCGCGCCCGACGCGCTGCCGAGGCGGCGTGCCACTTCGACCGTGATCAGGCTGGTGATGACGCCGACCCCGAACATCGCCGCGGTCGCGATCCCGCCGTCGAACAGGAAGGGAAGAAAGTGGACGATTCCCGCGCCGCACGCCCACAGGCTGGTGCCGAGCAGCGCCGCGATCCAGCCTTGCCGCGACGTCATCACGCCGCCACCTGCGAATAGCCCTCACGCTCCAGTTCGAGCGCGAGTTCGGGGCCGCCGGTCTTCACGATGCGGCCATCGGCGAGGATGTGGACGAAGTCGGGCTTCACATAATCGAGCAGGCGCTGATAGTGGGTGATCAGCAGCACCGCCTTGTCGGGGGCGCGCATGATGCGGTTGATGCCGTCGCCGACGATGCGCAGCGCGTCGATGTCGAGGCCGCTATCGGTTTCGTCGAGGATCGCGAGCTTGGGATCGAGGATGCCCATCTGAACCATCTCGTTGCGCTTCTTCTCGCCGCCCGAGAATCCGACATTGACCGGGCGCTTGAGCATCTCTGCGTCCATCTCCAGCGCGGCGGCCTGGGCGCGGGCGAGTTTCAGGAACTCGGCCCCCGACAGCGGGGCCTCGTCGCGTGCACGGCGCTGGCTGTTGAGGCTTTCGCGAAGGAACTGAACGTTCGAGACGCCGGGGATTTCGACCGGGTACTGGAAACCCAGGAACAGGCCGGCGGCGGCGCGCTCATGGGGTTCGAGCTCGAGCAGGTCGGTGCCGTTGAAGGTCACGCTGCCCTCGGTCACCTCGTAGCCGGGGCGGCCGCCAAGGACATAGCCGAGCGTCGACTTGCCCGCGCCGTTGGGGCCCATGATCGCATGGACTTCGCCGGCATTGAGGCTGAGGGTCAGGCCCTTGAGGATCGGCTTGCCGTCGATTTCGGCGTGGAGATTGGTGATCTGGAGCATGTTATCCTGCGTGCAAATTCTGAAGTGCGTCAGCATGACGGTGGGTAGGGGTCACCGCGGCTCCTCCTGCGGCTTCATTCCGCCCAGCGTGATTGCGGGGGTGCCGCTTTCGTCCTTGGGCGGGGGCGGGAGCTTGCCGAGGCGGTTGGGGTCTTCGTCCTTTGCCTCGCCGACGACCGGGCCGACGGCGGGAGCCTTGGGCGTTTCGGGCTTGAGCGAGACGCCGAGGCCGAGCTTGGGCTCCGTCGTCAGGATCTTTGGCGCGGTCGCGGTCAGACCCGCGCCTGCGCCGCCGCAAAATTCCTGTCCCTTGGTCGAAGTGACGCAATCGGGCAGCGAGGTGCAGGCCGCGTCGTCGATCCGTTTCGTCCCCGACGACTTGAACACGCGGCAGTTGATCAGGCGGCCATCGGGCGCGCGGTCGAACACCAACGCGACGCGGCCGACCCGGGCGGTGATGACCACTTCTTCATATTCGGGCTCGGGCGCGGCGACCGCGTCCTGCGGCACGATGGCCAGAAGGGCGAACGCGGCGATCATCCCACGCTGCCCTCGAGCGAGATGCCGAGCAGCTTCTGCGCCTCGACCGCGAACTCCATCGGGAGCTGCTGGAGCACCTCCTTGGCGAAGCCGTTGACGATCAGCGCGACCGCCGCTTCCTGATCCAGCCCACGTTGCATGGCGTAGAACATCTGGTCCTCGCTGATCTTGCTCGTGGTCGCCTCGTGCTCGATCTGGGCTGAAGGATTCCTGACTTCGATATACGGTACGGTGTGCGCGCCGCATTCGGAGCCGAGCAACAGGCTGTCGCACTGTGTGAAGTTGCGCACGCCCTCCGCGCCCGGCGCGACGCGGACGAGGCCGCGATAGGTGTTGTTGCTGCGGCCCGCGCTGATCCCCTTGGAGATGATCGTCGAGCGCGATCCCTTGCCATTGTGGATCATCTTCGTGCCGGTATCGGCCTGTTGGCGGTTGTTGGTGACCGCGACCGAGTAGAATTCGCCGACGCTGTTTTCGCCGTTGAGCACGCAGGACGGATATTTCCAGGTGATCGCGCTGCCGGTCTCGACCTGGGTCCAGCTGACCTTGGAGTTCCGGCCCTGGCACAAAGCGCGCTTGGTCACGAAATTATAGATGCCGCCCTCGCCATTCTCGTCGCCCGGATACCAGTTCTGGACGGTCGAATATTTGATCTCGGCATCGTCGAGCGCGACCAGTTCGACCACGGCGGCGTGGAGCTGGTTCTCGTCGCGCATCGGGGCGGTGCAGCCTTCGAGATAGCTGACATAGCTGCCCTTGTCGGCGACGATCAGCGTGCGTTCGAACTGGCCGGTATTCTCGGCGTTGATTCGGAAATAGGTCGACAGCTCCATCGGGCAGCGCACGCCCTCGGGGATATAGACGAAGGTGCCGTCGCTGAAGACCGCGCAGTTCAATGCGGCGAAATAGTTGTCGTGCATCGGCACGACCTTCCCCAGCCATTTGCGGACTTGATCGGGATATTCGCGGATCGCCTCGCTGATCGAGCGGAAGATGACGCCGGCCGCCTCGAGTTCCTTGCGGAAGGTGGTGGCGACGCTGACGCTGTCGAACACCGCGTCGACCGCGACCTTGCGCGCGCCCTCGACCCCGGCCAGCACCTTCTGCTCCTCGATCGGGATGCCGAGCTTTTCATAGACGCGCAGGATTTCGGGATCGACCTCGTCGAGGCTGCCGAGCTTGGGCTTCGCCTTGGGTTCGGCGTAATAGTACGCGTCCTGATAGTCGATCGGGTCGATGTCGAGCTTCGCCCAGTCGGGTGCGGTCATCGTCAGCCAGTGGCGATAGGCCTTGAGCCGCCAGTCGAGCATCCATTCCGGTTCGTTCTTCTTGGCCGAGATGAAGCGGACCGTGTCCTCGCTCAGCCCCTTGGGCGCGAAGTCCTGTTCGATGTCCGAGGAGAAGCCCCACTCGTATTTCTTGTTGGCGGCGGCGATCGCCTCTGCATTCTTGGTGGCCATTATGCGGGTACCGGCTGGGAGGAGAGGGAGGCGAGGGTGACGCCGGCGAGTGCGCCGCGGACCGATGCGTTGACATTGTTCCAGTGCGGTTTCACGCGGCAGCTCTGTTCGATGCAGCAGTCATGCTTGCCGGTGTCGACGCACGCGGTGAGCGCGATCGGTCCTTCGATCGCTTCGACGATGTCGGCCAGGGTGATCGTTGCGGGCGGGCGGGCGAGGCGGAAGCCGCCACCGGTGCCGCGCGCGCTTTCGATCAGGCCGGCGGCGGAGAGGCGGCTGACCAGCTTTTGGACCGTGGGAAGCGGCAACCTGGTCTCGTCCGCCAGCAGCGTCGCGTTCAGCCGCCCGCTGACGCCGCAGTGACGCGCGGCGGCGGAGAGCATCACGACGGCATAGTCTGTCTGGGCGGAGAGGCGCATGGATTCCCTGTTGGGCCTACGCGCAAAAGCGCTGCGGCCTGCCGAACTGATTGCGAGCCATTCTCAAATCGGAATGATTCGTTCCGATTGGGCAGATGGGCTTGGAGAGGGGGTGTGTCAAGGCGCGGACCCCCCGGGGCTGATAGTGTAAGCCTTGTGTAAACTTCCGCGCGACGGGGTGACGCGACGGGGCGACAGGCGTTAAGGGCAGCGTCCATGCTCTACGACCTGCTCAAGCCGCTGATCTTCACGCTCGACGCCGAACGCGCGCACCGTCTGGCTATTCGCGCGTCCGCGCTGTCGCCGGGTGGCAGCATCCCGCGCGTGCGGCCGGTCACGATCGGCGGGGTGGCGTTCCCCAACCCCGTCGGACTTGCGGCGGGGCTGGACAAGGATGGCGAGGCGATCGACGGGCTGATGGGGCTGGGGTTCGGCAGCGTCGAGATCGGATCGCTGACGCCGCGCCCGCAGGCGGGCAATCCGAAGCCGCGGCTGTTTCGGCTGGTCGAGGACCGCGCGGTGGTCAACCGCATGGGGTTCAACAATGGCGGGATCGATGCGGCGATCGAGCGCGTCAATCGGGCGAAGCGGCCGGGCGTGCTTGGCATCAATGTCGGGGCGAACAAGGACAGCGACGATCGCGTGGCGGATTATGCGCTCGGCGTGGCGAAGGTCGCGCCGCATGCGGACTATGTGACGATCAATGTCAGTTCACCCAACACGCCGGGGCTGCGCGACCTTCAGTCACGACCGGCGCTGGACGAATTGCTGAACGCGGCGAGTGCGGCGCGGGTGCTGGAGGGCGCGCGCGTGCCACTGTTTCTCAAGGTCGCGCCCGATCTCGACCGTGCGGGGATGGCGGGGGTGGTCGCGGCTGCGGCCAATGCGTCGGTCGATGCGCTGATTGTCGGCAATACGACGATTTCACGGCCCGATACGCTGCGTTCCCCGCTGGCCGCCGAAGCGGGCGGTCTGTCGGGGCGACCGCTGGCCGCGCTTGCCCGTGAGAAACTGGCAATGGCGATCGAGATTGCCGATGGCGCGCTGCCGGTGATCGCGGTCGGCGGGATCGATTCGCCCGAAGAGGCGCTGGCGCGGCTCGATGCGGGGGCGGCGATGGTGCAGATATATTCGGCGCTGGTGTTCGAAGGGCCGGGGCTGGTGCGGCGGATCGTCAACCGTCTGTGACGTAGCGGCATTGCGATTGCCAGCGGTGTCGTTAGGGTTCGCGCATGATTGAGCGCGGGCACGAACCCGCGCCGCAGGAGTTGGGGTCAGGATGCGCAAGCTCGAAAAATTCGACAATCTCGTTTCGATGTTCTTCACCCGCGCGCGGGAACAGGGCGACGCGCCGTTCCTCTGGGCCAAGAGCGGCGGTACGTGGCAGTCGATCAGCTGGGCGGAATCGGCGCGCAAGGTCGCGAGCCTGGCGGCGGCGCTGAAATCGCTTGGTCTGAAACCGGGCGACCGGGTGATGCTGGTCAGCGAGAACCGGCCCGAATGGTGCCTGAGCGACCTTGCGATCATGGCGGCGGGCGGGGTGACCGTGCCGACCTACATCACCAATACCGAGCGCGATCACCAGCATATCATCGACAATTCGGGCGCGACGATGACGATCGTGTCCGATGCGAAGCTGGCCAAGACCCTGCTCCCTGCGATCCTGCGCACGGCGGGTAGCGTCGGGCATGTGGTGATCGGCATGGACGAGATGAAGCTCAGCCAGCCGGGCGCGATCGACTTTCACGACTGGAACGCGCTGATCGCCGCCAATGCCGCAGACGTGGCGGTCGCCGAAGCTGCGGCGGCGCGGATGAAGCGCGAGGATCTGGCGTGCATCATCTACACCAGCGGCACCGGCGGCTCCCCGCGCGGCGTGATGCAGCATCACGGCGCGATCCTGACCAATGTCGAGGGCTGCTGCACCGTGATCAGCGAGGATTTCGGCTGGGACGACGAGATATTCCTGTCGTTTCTGCCGCTCAGCCACGCCTATGAGCATACCGGCGGGCAGCATTTCCCGATCGGGCTGGGCGCGCAGATCTATTATGCCGAAGGTCTCGACAAGCTGGCGTCGAATATCGAGGAGGTGCGCCCGACGCTGATGGTCGTCGTGCCCCGGCTGTTCGAGGTGTTGCGCACGCGGATTACCAAGCAGGTCGAGAAACAGGGCAAGTTTGCCAATTACCTGCTCGACCGCGCGGTTTCGATCGGGGGCAAGAAGGCGGCGGGGAAGAGTTCGGTGCTCGACGTGCCGATGAGCCTCTTCCTGAGCCGCACGTTGAAGCCAAAATTGTCGAAGAAGTTTGGCGGGCGGATCAAGGCGATGGTGTCGGGCGGCGCGCCGCTCAACCCGGAGGTCGGAGTGTTCTTCGAGAGCCTCGGAATCACCTTCCTGCAGGGGTACGGTCAGACCGAGGCGGCGCCCGTCATCAGCTGCAACCGCCCGAGCGCCGGCCTAAAGCACGACACGGTCGGCCCGCCGCTGGAGGGCGTCGAGGTGAAGATCGCCGAGGATGGCGAGATTCTGGTGCGCGGCGAGCTGGTGATGCACGGTTACTGGCGCAACGAGGCCGAGACGGCTCGCGTCCTCAAGGACGGGTGGCTGCATACCGGCGATATCGGGCTGATCGACGAGAGGGGCCGAATCAAGATCACCGACCGCAAGAAGGACATCATCGTCAACGACAAGGGCGACAATGTTGCGCCGCAAAAGGTTGAGGGCATGCTTACCCTTCAGCCCGAAATCATGCAGGCAATGATCGCGGGCGACCGCAAGCCGTACATGACCGCAGTGCTGGTTCCCGACCCCGAATGGACGCAGGAATGGTGCGCCAAGACCGGGGCAAAATGCGACCTCAAGGCGCTGCGCGACGACCCGGACTATCGCAGCGCAATCGGCGCGGCGGTCGATCGGGTGAACAAGGATTTGTCGGTGATCGAACGCGTGCGCCGCTTTATCCTGGCGGACGAGCCGTTCACGATCGAGAACCAGCAGCTGACCCCCAGCCTCAAGATCCGCCGCCATATCCTCAAAGAGGTGTATGGGGCGCGGCTGGACGGCTTGTACAAGGGCTAGCTTTGCGTCGCCCCGGGCTTGACCCGGGGTGACGAAAGGGAGCGTCTATCGCGTTCCCGCCACCGGTGCGACGGCTTCCCAGCCTTTGGGTAGCACGATCATTGCCCAATCCTTGTCGCGCGCCAGATATTTGATCGCGAGTGCCTGAAGCTCCTCCGGCCCGGTGCGGCCATAGTCGCTTCCCAGCGTGTTGACCGCGGCCAGGCGGCGCGGGTCGAACGTCCCGCCCTCTGTCTGCTGCATCCAGAAGGGGTTGCCGCTCGACCGGCGCGCGACCATCTGGGCCGTCGGCACCAGTGCGCGGCGCAACTCGTCCAACTCGATCGGCTTGGCGACCAGGTCGGCAGCGATCTCTCGCGCCACGGTGAGGAACAGGTCGGTCTTGTCAGGGGGCAACAGGGTCAGCGCGATCACCCGCCCGCCGCCGGGCTGGCCGACCGGCCATTGGCTGATGACCGTGGGCGAGTAGCTCACCCCCTCGGTTGAACGGATTAGGTCGAGGATTCGGTCGCGCATCACCGCAGCGAGAATTTCGAGCTTGCGGCCTTCGGAAATATTGACCGCGCCGCCGCCCGCTTGCCACGCGATCACGGCAGCGGCCTGATCGGGTTCACCGGTATGGCGGAGGACCAGCGGGCTCTCAACATGGGCCGGAAAGCGCACGGCGGCCGAGACGATGGCCGATGCCCGACGTGGCTTCATCGCGCCAAAGGTCTGGCGCACCGCCTCGATCGCCTTGTCGACGTCGATGTCGCCGAACACCTGCACCTCGATCGGCCCGCTGGCGAGTAGCGGCTCCCACAGGGCACGGAAGTCCTTGGCGTTGAGCTTCTCGATCTCCGCGAGTTCGGGCATCCCCCAGCGCGGATCGCCGGCGTGGAGGAGATGATCCAGCATGTTGCCGATCACGGCATCGGGGGAGGCGTTGCGCGCGGCATAGCCGGAGATCGCGACCGCACGGGCACGGGCGACCGGCTTGGGATCCCAGCCCGGTACTTCGAGCTTCGTCGCGATCAGCCGCAGCTGATCGGTCAGGTCGGCGGGCGAGGTTTGCCCCGCGATGACGAAGGCGTCGTCGCCGACCCCGAACTGCATCGAAATGCGCCGGTCGCCGGTGATCTGGTCGATCTCCTCCTGGCCAAGTTTGCCGATGCCGCCTTCCAGCAGCGCGAGGTTGGCGGCCCAGGCAGGGGTCTGGCGGTTGGCAGGCAGCGCTTGCATGCCGCGCCCGAAGCGAACCGAGACATAGATGCGACCGACTTCGCCCGGATTCTGGAAGAACAGGCCGGTAACCCCATTGGAATAGCGAACCTGTTCGATCTTCGGATCGGGTACTGCCACCGCCCGCATCGCGACCTTGCCCGGCGTGCCGAGCCTGGGCAGCGACGCGAAGCTGACGTTGCGCAACGCCGCGCGGGTGCCGGCGAGGCCCGAAACATCGGCCTCAAGCGCGGCGGCGAGCTTGGTCTGGACATTGGCGTCGGGCGCGCGCGTGGTGATCAGCGCGCGGGTTGCGACACCCTGAAGCACCCGCCGGGTCGATGCCAGCACGCGCTCCGGCGTGAACATCCTTTGATTGATCGCGCCCTGGAAGATGCCGAAGCTCGCCTGTTCGCTGGTCGTCACCTCGTTGATGTCGACTGCGGCGATCAGCGTGTCGGCGCGCTGCGACCCGGCGGTCACGCGCGCGGTCTCGATCGCGTTGCGCATCTCTGACGCGATCTCGTTCACCTCGCGGTCGATCTCGGCCTGGGTCGGTGCGGTGGCGAGCGCGTCGGCGACGACGCCGCGTACTTCCTTGAGTGCGGTCTCCCAATCCTCGCCGACCGGAAGCACCTGGATCGTCGTCACGTTCACCGATCGCACGGCGTCCGACAGGTCGGCACCCGCGCCGATATAGCTCGACCCGGATCGCGCCCGCCGTTCGAGGCGGCGGTTGATGATCCGGACCGCGACAAAATCGACCCAGCGCTCCTGATTGAACTTCACCGTATCCTCGAACACGGTCCAGGGGCGCAGTACGGCGAGGGCGACGATGGGCGGCAGGGTCGGTTCGACCAAGGCAGCGCTTTTTGGGTGGGTGTCGCTCGGCTTGCCGAAATCGGGATTTGCGGGGTTGGGGCCGACGCCCTTCCATGCCGCGAAATGCTTGACGATCTGCGCCTCGAACAGCGCGGGATCGAGGTCGCCGACGATCACCAATGTTGTGCGTTCCGGCCGGTACCAGCGCTGGTGAAAGGCGCGGACCGTGTCGGCGGTCGCTCCGGTCAACGTCTCCACCGTCCCGATGACGGGTCGATCGGCGAACCGCTGCCCCGCGAAGAACAGGCGGCGCCGCAGATCGTCCAGCCGCTCTCCCGGCCCCAGCGACTCGCGCTGTTCCGCCAGTACCACCGGCCGCTCCTGTGTCAGCGACTGGGTGGTGATGTTGGGTGCCGCCATCATGTCGGCAAGGATCATCATCGACTGGTCGAGGCTCGCCTCGTTCGCATTGGGAAGGTCGAGCTTGTAGGTGGTGGATACCGGCGTGGTGCTGGCGTTGCTGTCCGATCCGAAGGTGACACCCAGCCGCTGCCACACCCGTTTCGATTCGCCATCGGGGATCTTGGACGATCCGCGAAAGGAGAGGTGTTCGAGCAGATGGGCAAAGCCCTTCTCGCTCTCCTGCTCCATCAGCGATCCCACCGCCATGTGCAGCCGCACCGATACCTGGCCCGGGGGCACGCCATTCTTGCGCACCGCATAGCGCAGGCCGTTGGGGAGCGTCCCGAACCGCCATTCGGGGTCGTGCTCAATGTCGCTGCCCTTGTACAGCCAGGGCGTCTTGTCGACCGCGACAGGCGCGGCTGTGGCCTGGGGTGCCGGGGCGCTCGACTGGCCGAGCGCGGGCAGCGCGGCTGCGACGAAAAATAGGGGAAGGGCGAGCGGCCGGAGGCGCGAAAACAAAGCCATCGTGCGGGAGCTTAGCTTGGATGCGCGCGCCGTGCCAGCCGGTGCCGCAACGGTCCGTCGCGCGCGACTTTGGCGCGGGTTCGGCCATGTTTTGGACCCAGTGTGCTCCTAGCCCCGCACCTGAAGCCGTGGCCGAGAATCGTGCCAGCGGCCGGTTGGGTGGGGCGTAGCGTGTTCGAGCGGACGATCGATCGGAACAGCGACGGCGCGACGGCTTTGTCCGCCGTAGTACCGCGTGACGTGTCGAATCGCGGACCCGCACATGCCCTTGCCGATCGGGTGATCGGCGGCTTCTCGCTGGTTCCGATCGCGCCGGTACTCGATGTGCGGGCATTCGGCTGGACACGCGAGTTGCGCGACAACTGGCGCGCGATCCGGGACGAGGCGCGTGCCGCGACGCGCGCCTGCGACGCGCGCGCCGCCTTTATCCTGTGGCGGCGCGGCGACCGGGTCGAGGTCAATGCCGCGCGCTGCCCGGCGACCGCAGCAGCGATAGCGACGATCCCCGGTCTCGACAGCGCGAGCTTCGCGATTCTTCCGCCCGGCACCCATGTGCCTGCGCATCGCGGGGCGACCCGGGGGCTCCTCACCTGCCATCTGGGCTTGATCATCCCGCGTGACGGCGATGCGCGGATGCGGGTTGGAGACCGCGTATTGCGCTGGGCTGAGGGTGAGACCTTGGTGTTCGACGACACCTATGACCATGAGGCGTGGAACGACACGGGCGGCACCCGCGTGGTGCTGCGCGTTCGCGTGCGGCGTCCGCTGCGCCAGCCCGGCCGGTGGATCGCCGACGCGCTACTGCGGCTACGGGCGGCGATGCGCCGCTGAGCGACGGGGGCACCGGCGGATGTGCCGACGCCCCCGCACGGTTCAGAACTTGGCGCGCACGCCGATCGAGAAGCGTCGTTCGGACAGCGCATAGCTGTTGAGCGCGATCGGCCCGGCGGCACTGTACTCGGTCGTCGCCGAATCCTCGGGGATCAGGTTCTGCGCCTGGAGCGAGAGCGCGATCCCCTTCGCCAGGTCGATCCCGATCTGGGCGTCGAGCTGCGAGCGCGGGCCGACAAAGCTGGGGCGGCCTTCGGAAAATTCGAACACCGCCTCGTCGCGATAGTTATAGGCGATACGCGCCGAGAACGGCCCCTTTTCGTACAGGCCGACCAGATTGTAGCTGTGCTTCGACACTGCGACGAGCGGGAAGCCACCATTATCTTCCGAGTCCGAATAGGTATAGTTGGCGATCATGCCGAACCCGTCGAGCGGGGCGGGAAGGAAGTCGAAGAATTGCTGGATGCCGATCTCGAACCCCTTGATCCGCGCGCTGGCGAGGTTTTCGGGGCGGGAGAAGGTCAGTTCGCGCCCGGCCGGGTCGAGATTGGTGTCGATCCCGGTGGTCACGAAGCTGGCGATGAAGTTCGAAACGTCCTTGTAGAAGAACGCGCCGGAGATCAGCGAGCTCTTGCCGGTATAATATTCGAAGCTGATATCGCCTTGGGTCGAGATCGGCGGTTCGAGCGCGGCATTGCCGCCGGTCACCGACAGGTTGGTCGCGTTGAAGAAGTTCGACGGCGCAAGGTCGGCGATCGACGCGCGCTGCATCGTCTGGGACCCCGAAATGCGGACGAGGAAGTTGTCGGTGACGTTGAACACCACATTCGCGCTGGGCAGGACGTTGGTGTAGCTGCTTTCGTCGGTGACCAGCGTCGCCGTCGTCCCGACCGTGTTGAACGTATCCACCGACAATTGCGTCCGGGCGATGCGTAACCCGGCGTTGGCCGAGAAGGGGACGCCGCCAATCTCGCCCTTGCCTGCCACCATCAGATAGCCGGCCAGCGTTCGCTCGCTGAAGTCATAGTCGCGTTGGGCGTTGGGCAGCAGCGTCGAGCGGTCATTGGGATCGGGGTTGGGCTGTGCGGCCTGAGCCCGCGTGAAGACATAGTCATAGGTCGGTGCGGTGCTGAGGAAGCTGCGCGGGAAACTGCCCGGAATGTCGGGCAGGAACGATCCCATGCTGACCTGGCGCAGATAGGGTTCGATCTCCGCCCGGGTCGGAGTAACCTGGCTGCGATAGGCATTGGTCAGCGCGTGGAGATCGGTATAGCGCACCCCCGTCGAGATGGTGAAGCCGCTGTCGAATTCATAGGACAGGTCGAGCTTGCCGGTCCATTCCTCGAGCAGGCCGAGCAGGCGGTTGCTGCGCACGCCGTTGCTGGCCGGATTGTATGAGGAATAGACCGTCGGGTTCCAGGCCCCGAGGCTCAGGCTGGGGATCGTCGTGTTGCGGAAATCGAACGCGCCGGGGACTGCTGCGGTCGCCTGTAGCGTGATGATCTGGATCGTCTGGTCGATCGTGCCCTTGCTGTAATAGCCATCCGCCTCGATCGTCAGCCCGCCGCTCTCATATTTGCCGTTGAGGCCGTAAAGATAGCTTTCGGTCGGCTCGTTGCGGATCTGGCCCGCGGTGGTGACGGTGCCGTTGGCGTTGCCCGCGACGACCACGCCGTTCTCGACCACGCGGTTGGTGACCGGATTGCTGCCGGTGGGCAGGCGGAAAGCAAAAAAGTCCTGAATGCGCCCGGTGGTGAGGCGTGAATAGAGCGCGTCGGCGGTCAGCACGAAATCCGGCGTAACCTCGACCTGCACCGCGCCGTTGAGGCCGATGCGCGAGCGGTCGACAACGAAATTCTCGTACTGCAGCAGTACGGGGGTCGGGATCACCCCTCCGCCGGTGCCGGTATAGGTGCGATTGAGGAAGTTGTTGCGCTCGAACGCCTGGGTGGTCGAGGTGCGTTTCTGATACTCCGCCGCGAGCATCACGCCGACCTTGCCGTCGGCGAATTTGGTAGTGGCAAAGCCGGTGAGCACCGGTTCGAACGTCTCGCTGTTTTCCGAATAAACACCGGTCGCGCGCAGCGAGACGGTCGTGTTGCGGAAGTCGAGCGGCTTGGGGGTGACGAGGTTGACCGTGCCGCCAAGGCCGCCTTCGGCCTGGCTGGCGAGCGGCGATTTGCGTACCTCCAGCCGTCCGAACATGCTCGACGGGACCGAATCGAGGCCCGACGAGCGACCGAGCTGGTCATTCTCCGGTGGCGACAGCCGCGCCGACCAGCCGAGGAGCGTGCGACCGTCGACCTCGACTCGTACCTGTTGCAGGCCGCGCACCGACACCGACTGACCCTCGCCGAACACGCGGGTGATCTGGACGCCGGTTACGCGCTGAAGCGCTTCGGCCACGTTGGCGTCGGGCAGCTTGCCGACATCCTCGGCGGTGATCACGTCGAGCACCTGATCGGCCTCGCGCTTGATGTCGGCCGCGCGTTCCAGCGAGGCGCGGATGCCGGTGACAACGATCTCGTCGGAATCCGTTTCCGACTGCGGTGCTGCGTCCTGGGCGATGGCGGGCGTGCCGCATGTAAGCGCGGTTGCGAGTGCGCCGATGGCGATCCCCGTTTTGACGGATGTTCTGATGTCCATGTTTTTCCTCCCCTGTATCCGCGCGGCACGGGGTGGGGAAGGCGCGCCTCTCGCCCTGCATCCCCGTCCCGGCCTACGCCCGATCGACCCGGGTTTAGACACCGGTGTCAACCGAGTTGTGTTACAAGTCGGGAGGGGAGTCAACCGAGATGTCGGACAACTCGACGATCAGCGTCTCGGCGCGGGGCCTGTGCTGGCGCGGGGGATAAGCCGGGTATCGAAGGTCAACCGGTCACGCGGCGTCTTTGAATCGAGCAGCAGGTCGGCGGCGCTGCGGGCCAGTTCGTGCACCGGCTGGCGAACGGTGGTGAGCGGCGGCCAGACGGCGGCCGCGAGATCCGAATCGTCGAACCCGGCAATCGACAATTGTTCGGGGACGGCGATGCCCCGCTCATGTGCGATCGCGAGCACGCCGGCGGCCATGTCGTCATTGCCCGCGAAGATTGCGGTCGGCGGCGTCGGGAGTTCAAGCAACGCCCGCGCGGCGCGGCGGCCCGATTCTGATGCTGTAATCGCCAGGTACGACAAGATCGGGGTTGAACGCCACGCCGTGCGCGTCGAGCGCCGAGCGATAGCCTTTTAGACGCTCGACCGACGAGATATGCGCGTCCGGCCCCTTGATGAAGGCGATGGCGCGATGGCCATGGCCGAGCAGATGCGCGGTCGCCTCACGCGCGGCGCTGGCGTCGTCGATCGTCACCGACCGCCCGACATCGCGGCGCAGCCCCGGCTCGATCCGCACATAGGGCAGCCCGCGCCGGTCGAGTTCGTCGAGCAAGGCTTCGCTTTCGGTCACTGGCGGGGATAGGATCAGTCCGTCGAGATGCGTCTCGTCCACCAGAGCGCAGACATCGGCGACCAGCCCCGGCGCGGCGCTGTCGACTGGCTGGGTCAGCAGCCGATAACCATGTTCGGCGCACCCCTCCTGCGCGCCGGCAAGGAGGTGATAGACATAATAGGGGCTGGGGTTGTCGTAGAGCAGCCCGACCTGAAATGACTTGCGGCCGGCGAGCGTGCGTGCGGCGAGGCTGGGGCGGAAATTGAGTTCGGCGACGACTTGCTCGACGCGGCGGCGGGTTTCCTCGCTGACGTTCTTTTCGTTGTTCAGCACGCGCGAGACGGTCTTGAACGACACGCCCGCGAGCTTCGAAACTTCCTTGATCGTGGGCCGTCGCGCCATTTGCCTCCCCTGACGGGTCAGGCATAGGTGACAGCGTTGGCAACAGGCAAGAGTGGAGTTGAGTCATGGATCGCCGGACTATGCTGGGGGAGTGGCGGCAACGGCGATCGTGGCGCTGCCCGCCCGCGCGGCGCGACCGGCGACGGGACTGCGGGTGATGGCGTTCAATGTCCGCCTGCCGCGCGCCGAGGATGGGGTGAACCGGTGGGAGGCGCGCGGCGACCTGTTCGTCGAGACGATCCGGCGCACCGATCCCGACATCATCGGTACGCAGGAATTGTGGAAGATCCAGGGCGACTATGTGCTGGAGACGCTGCCCGGCTATTCCTGGTTCGGGATCGATCGGCGCGGTGGGCATGGCGACGAGCATATGGGGGTGTTCTTTCGCCGCGACCGGATGAAGGTGATCGAACTGGGCAATTTCTGGTTGTCGGATATGCCGAGCGTGCCGGGGAGCATCAGCTGGGGGCATCCCTATCCGCGGATGGCGACATGGGGGTTGTTCGAGACCAGGGCAGGCAAGCGCTTCTGGCTGATCAACACGCATTTTCCGTATCGGGCCGAGGATGAGGCGGCGCGAAGCAAATGTGCGGCCGCGATTGCGGAGTGGGTGGCGCAGCGGCCTGCCGGGGATGTGGTGGTGCTGACCGGGGACTTCAACACCGGGCCGGAGAGCGAGAGCCATCGTATCCTGTCCACCCATCTGGCCGATGCCTGGACCGCGGCGCCGAAGCGGAAGGGGCCGGAGGGGACGTTCCATGGCTTCAGCGGAACGCCGGGGAAGCGGATCGACTGGGTGATGTCCCGCGGCCTGACGCCGGTGGCGGTCGAGACCGTCGATTTCGGGCGGGGCGGGCGGTTTCCGTCGGATCACTTTCCGGTGGTTGCCGACTATCGCTGGCCCTGAAAATAAAGACCCCGCCCGGACGCGCCGGGCGGGGCCATGAAGGTCGTTTCGATCAGCCCGCCGCGAGCGCCGCGAGCAGCAGCAGCGCGACGATGTTGGTGATCTTGATCATCGGATTGACCGCAGGGCCAGCCGTGTCCTTGTAGGGATCGCCGACCGTGTCGCCGGTGACCGCCGCCTGATGCGCCGGGCTGCCCTTGCCGCCATAGGCACCGAGTTCGATCACCTTCTTGGCATTGTCCCACGCGCCGCCGCCGCTGGTCATCGAGATCGCGACGAACAGGCCGGAGACGATCACGCCGATCAGCAATGCGCCGAGCGCGGCGAAGCCATTGGCCTGACCGGCGACTGCGGTGATCGCGAAATAGACGACGATCGGCGCGAGCACCGGGAGCAGCGAAGGCACGATCATCTCGCGGATCGCGCCCGCCGTCACCAGACCCACGGTGCGTGCATAGTTGGGACGCACGCTGCGGTCGGCGATGCCGGGGTTCTCCTTGAACTGCGCGCGGATATCGAGCGCCACCGCCTGCGCCGTGCGGCCGACGGCGGTCATCGCCATGCCGCCGAACATGTAGGGCAGCAACGCGCCGAGCAGCAGCCCGACGATGACATAGGGGTTGGACAGCGAGAAGTTCACCGCGACATCGGCGAAGAACTCACCCAGATCGACGGTGTAGGTGGCGAACAGCACGAGCGCCGCGAGGCCGGCCGAACCGATCGCATACCCCTTGGTCACCGCCTTGGTCGTGTTGCCCACCGCGTCGAGCGCATCGGTGCGTTCGCGCACTTCCTTGTCGAGGCCCGCCATCTCCGCAATGCCGCCGGCATTGTCGGTCACCGGACCATAAGCGTCGAGTGCGACGACCATGCCAGCCAGCGCCAGCATCGACGTGGCGGCAAAGGCGATGCCCATCAGGCCGGCGATCTGGAAGCTGGCGATGATGCCGACAACGATGACCAACGTCGGCAGCGCGGTCGATTCCATCGACACGGCCAGCCCCTGAATGACGTTGGTGCCATGGCCCGAATCCGATGCCTTGGCGATCGACTTGACCGGGCGATAGTTGGTGCCGGTGTAATATTCGGTGATCCACACCAGCAGCCCGGTGACGCCGAGGCCGACCATCATCGACCAGAAGAGGTCCATGCCGGTGAAGCCGAGCCCGCCGCCGACCTGGGTGTCCATGCCGCCCAGCGTCTGCGCGGTGACATAATAGATCGCCGGAATCGAGAGGACGGCCGTGGCGAAGAAGCCCTTGTAGAGCGCACCCATGATGTTGGTGCCCGAGCCGAGCCGGACGGCATAGGTGCCGATGATCGAGGTGATGATGCAGATGCCACCCACCGCGAGCGGCAGCGCCATCAGCGCGAGCAGCGACGCATTGTCGATGCCGGTGACGAGCAACGCGGTCAGCACCATCGTCGCGCCGATCGTGACGACATAGGTTTCGAACAGATCGGCGGCCATGCCGGCGCAGTCGCCGACATTGTCGCCGACGTTATCGGCGATGACGCCGGGGTTGCGGTCGTCATCCTCGTCGAAGCCGAGTTCGTTCTTGCCGACCATGTCGGCGCCGACGTCGGCCGCCTTGGTGAAGATGCCGCCGCCGAGGCGGGCGAAGATCGAGATCAGCGACGCGCCGAACGCCAGTGCGACGAGTGCGTCGACGACATGGCGATCCTGCGGCGCGTAGCCGGCGGGGCCGGTGAGGTACCAGAAGAAGACCGAGATCGCGAGCAAGGCGAGACCCGCCACCAGCATGCCGGTGATCGCGCCGGCGCGGAATGCGACGGTAAGGCCTGACTGGAGCGAGGTGCGTGCTGCTTCGGCGGTGCGGACATTGGCGCGGACCGAGATGTTCATCCCGATAAAGCCGGTGACGCCCGACAGCACCGCGCCGAGCAGGAAGCCGATTGCCGAGGTGAGACCGAGGAAATAGCCGACCAGCGCCGCGACGATCACGCCGACGACCGCGATCGCGGTATATTGCTTGGCAAGATAGGCCTGCGCGCCTTCCTGAATGGCGGCGGCGATTTCCTGCATCCGGGCATTGCCGGCCGAATAGGCGAGCACCTGGTAGCTCGTGAAAATGCCATAGAGCACGGCGAGTAAGCCGCACCCGATGGCGATCGTGACAACCGTCATCTGGTATCCTTCCCCTGTGAATCCCGCAGGTCGCCCAGGTCTTGATGCCCGGTACAACGCGCGTCGGGGCGGAGCGTAGAGAGGGGCGGGGGGCTGTCAAGCCGCGTGGATCGGTGAGGCGTCCGACGATCCTGACGAAAATGGGGGGTGTCCCGCGCGGTGAACCGGAACGCGCCGGGTTGGCGACCGGAATGCGACGGGTTCGCGACGCCCGCACGACGGGTACGCGGCAGTGGCGCGACGTGCGCGCGACAGGCTGACAACCGGGGCGCGACGGGGATGCGACAGGCTGACACCAGCGACGCGACAGGAACGCGCCGGGTTGGCGACGCGCGGCGGCCTGAGTCGGGTGCTGGCGGGTTCATCTATCAGGGTAGATCAGATGAAATCCAACATTTGAAGGGGGTTGTTGGGGCGATCGACTGCTTCGCGTCGGAGAAGAAGCTGGGCCCCGGCTCGAGGCCGGGGTGACGTGAGCTTAGCCGTGACGGTAGCCGAGCTTGGTGGGGAGGGGCACCGGCGCGTCGTTTGCGGTGAGGGTCAGGCCGTCGCAGGGGCTGGCGGTGCCGATGCGGGTGGCGGGGACGGGCGGTTCGGTGTCGGCGGGGAGGGTGAAGAGGAGTTCGTAATCGTCGCCCGCGCTGGCCGCGTCGAGGACGGGGCCGGGGAGCGCGAGCGGGATGGCGTCGAGGTCGATGGCGAGCGCGATGCTGCTGGCCGCCGCGAGCCGCTGCGCGTCGATCAGCAGGCCGTCGGAGACGTCCATCATCGCGGTGGCAAGGGGGGGCGAGCGCCTGTCCCTCGGCAAGGCGCGGGACGGGGTGGAGGTAGCGGGCCAGGTCGCGCGGTTCCCCATCCGCGCCGAACGCTGCGCCGCCGATGGTGCCCGTCACCCAGAGACTGTCGCCGGGTCGGGCGCCGGTGCGCAGCGGGGTGCGGGCGGGGGCGGCGCCGATGGCGGTGAGCGTCAGGCTGCGCGGCGCTCCAGCGGGCATCGCCACCGTGTCGCCGCCGATCAGCGGCATGGAATAGCGGGTGAGCGCGTCGTTGAGGCCGTTCAGGAAGGCGCGGTCCCACTGTGCATCGCCCGACAGGCTGTAATTGAGCAGGCACGCGAGCGGGGTCGCGCCCTTGGCGGCGAGGTCGGAGAGATTGACCGCCGCGAGCCGCCAGCCGACCGACTCCGGCGGGTCGTGCGGGCGGTAGTGGACCGACTCGACCATCGTGTCGCTGGTGAGGATGAGCTTGCCCGCCGCGACATCGAGTTGCGCAGTGTCGTCCGCGAGGCCCACCGCCGCCGGGTGCGTCGCGATGGCGCGCAGGGCGGTGAGGAAGGCGAATTCATCGGGCATCTTCGCGGCGTAGGCGATCATGTCCGGATGGGAAAGGGCACTGCCGAGGTCATTGCATTCGTATGCATCCTCCCGTTGCGCGTGCGGCCTGATAGGTTCGGGGGAACGACAAGGGAGAGGCGAATGAAGGTCATGCGGCGCGATGTGCTGGGCGGCGCGCTGGCTGGGCTGGGGCTGGTGGCGCTGCCTGCGGCGGCGCAGGTGACGGGCGGGCGGATCGTCGAGATCGACCCCTTTCCGTCGCGCCATGTCGCGCCGCGCAAGGTGATCGTGTGGCTGCCCGAGGCATATGACCGGCGGCGCGCGGCGCGCTTTCCCGTCATCTACATGCATGACGGGCAGAATATCCTCGACGGCAAGACCGCCTTTGCCGGGGGAGTGGGGGGTGGACGAGGCAATCGCGCGGATGGCGGCGCGCGGCGACCTGCGCGACACGATCGTCGTGGGCATGGTCAACACGCCGGCGCGGTATCGCGAATATTTCCCGCAAAGGTCGCGGCGCATCTGCCCGAAGCCTATCGTGCGGCGGTGCTGGCGATGGCGGACGGGCCGTTGCTGGGCGATGCCTATCTGCGCTTCATCGTCGAGGAGGTGAAGCCGGCGATCGACAAGCGTTTTCGGACGCTGGCGGGTCCGGCCGACACGTCGGTGATGGGATCGTCAATGGGCGGGCTGATCTCGCTCTATGCGATCGCGGAGTATCCGCACGTGTTCGGTCAGGCGGCGTGCCTGTCGATCCATTTGCCGCTGACCGCGCCGATGGCGGCGCATAACCGCCCGCCCGAGGGGCCGCAGGCGGTGGCGGCGGCATTCCGCGCCTGGCTGTCGGGCAGCCGGTTCGATCCGAAGCGCAATCGCGTCTATCTCGACCATGGCACTGCCGGGCTCGACGCGTCCTACCCGCCCTTTGCCGAGGCGATCGACGCGATGCTGCCGACGATCGGCTGGGTGCGTGGGCAAACCTATGAGCTGCGCAGCTTCACCGGCACCGACCACAATGAGCGGGCGTGGCGCGAGCGGATCGACATTCCGCTCGGATTTCTCGACCGCCGCCGCTGAGCGGGCCGGTGCCGCCTTCAGACAAAAGACTCACACCGCCTTCAGCGCTTCCTCGAAGTCCGCGATCAGGTCGTCGGCATTTTCGACGCCGATCGAGATGCGCACCAGATTGTCGGTGATGCCGAGCGCCTGTTTGCGCGCGTCGGGGACCGAGAGGTGGGTCATCGCGGCGGGGGCGCTGGCGAGGGTTTCGGTGCCGCCGAGGCTGACCGCGAGCTTGGCGATCTTGAGGCTATCGAGGAAGGCGAACGCCTCCTTCTCGCCGCCCTTGAGGTAGAGCGAGAAGGTCGATCCGGCACCGGTGCAGTGGCGGTCGTAGATGTCGCGCTGACGGCTGCCCTCGGGCAGGAAACCGAGATAGCCGACGCTTTCGACCTTGGGGTGGGTGCGGAGATATTCGCAGACCTTGACCGCATTCTCGCCCGCGCGGCTCATGCGCAGTTCGAGCGTCTCGAGCGAGCGCAGCAGCATCCAGGCGGTGTTGGGGTCGCAGATCGTGCCGATGGTGTTGCGCATCAGGCGGATCGTGTTGATCAGCTCCTTGCTCCCCAGCACGCCGCCCGCCACGAGGTCGCTATGGCCGCCGGCATATTTGGTGAGCGAATAGACGACGAGGTCGGCGCCCTGCTTGAGCGGCTGCGCCCAGAGCGGGCCGAGGAAGGTGTTGTCGATCGCGATCGGCGGCTTGTTGGCGCCGGTGAAGATCGCGTCGCGGCTGGCGGCGACGGCCTCGACATCGACCAGCACATTGGTCGGGTTGGCGGGGCTTTCGAGATAGATGAGCGCGACATTGCCGGAGGCGGCCTTGCTGAGCACCGCGTCGATCTCTTCGCGGGTCGCGCTGGCCGGGAAGTCGAGCCAGTGCACGCCGAACTTGCCGAGGATGCGCGCGATCAGCGTTTCGGTCGCAGCGTAGAGCGGGCCGCTGTGCACGATGGTGTCGCCGGGCTTGACCATCGCGAGGAACAGGGTGGCGATGGCCGACATGCCGGAGGAGAAGGCGAGCGCGTCCTCCGCCTCTTCCCACACGCCCAGGCGATCTTCGAGGATTTCCTGATTGGGGCCGTTGAAGCGGGAGTAGACGAGGCCTTCGGCGCCGCCGGGGCGCTTGCCGGTCACGCCTTCGAAATGGCGCTTGCCGGCGGCGGCGTTGGGGAAGACGAAGGTCGAGGTCGCGAAGATCGGCGGCTTCAGCGAACCTTCCGACAGCATCGGGTCATAGCCGTGGCCCATCATCATCGTCGCGGGGCTGAGCTTGCGATTGCCGATCGTGTCGGCCGAGGGCTTGGGACGGCGGCGCGGTTCGGCACCGGTGAGATCGGCTTCGGTGGGCTTGCCCGGCTTGTCGGTCATGGTGCGTCCGCTCCTGGTATCAGATGTAACTAGTTACCGCTGCCGTCGCACCGTTCCGCTACCCCGTCAATCCAATCACGCTGATCTGGCGGCCGTAATCGGGTGCGCCCTCATGCGTGGCGCGGCGATAGCTGAAGAAACGCGCCGGATCGGCATAGGTGTCCGCGCCGAGCGCCGCGACCCGGCGCACCCCGGCGGCGGCGAGGCGGTGGACGACATAGGCCTCGAGGTCGAACTGGTGGTGGCCGGGCTTGCCGGGGGTGAAGAAGCGCTCGTTGGCCGGATCGGCGGCGGCAGAATCGGGTGAGGAAGCCGTCGTCGACTTCGTAACTCGCGCGGGCGATGCAGGGGCCAACCGCGGCGGCGATGCGGCTGCGGTCGGCGCCGAGTTCTTCCATGCGGGCGAGTGTCGCGTCGGTGACGCCGTGGAGCGCGCCCTTCCACCCCGCATGCGCGGCGGCGACGACGCCGGCGGTGCGGTCGGCGAACAGCACGGGGGCGCAATCGGCGGTGAGGATGCCGAGCAGCAGGCCGGGGCGGTCGGCGACGAGCGCGTCGGCGTGCGGGCGGCTGTCCTCGTCCCAGTCGTCGCCGACGATTACCGCGTCGGGAGAATGGACCTGATGCACGGTGGCGAGGCGGCTGTCGGGCGCGACGGCGGCGATGACGCGGCGCTGGTTCTCGATCAGTTCGGGCGTGGGGGGCAGGCCGCGACGGCCCATGTCGAGGCTGGCGGTGGGGCCGGTCGTGACCCCGCCGGTGCGGCCGATAAAGCCGTGCGCGATGCCGTCGAGGGTGGTGGCGCGCAGAATGGTGAGCGCTTCGCTCACAGCGCGAGCCGCATCACGAGGTCGCGGTCGATCTGGCGGCCGACCGGGAAGGCATAGTCACCGACATGGACGAAACCGAACTTGGCGTAGAAGGCGATCGCGCGGTGGTTTTCCTCGAACACGGTCAGCAGCAGCGCGGGTGCGTGGCGCGCGCGGGCGGTGGCCATCGCCCAATCCATCAGTGCGTGCGCGACGCCGCGTCCATGCCAGTCGGTGGCGACATAGAGCTGCGACAGCTGGGCGTCGGTCGGCTGGGCCTGTTCGAGGGTCGGGGGGACCATCTTTGCGTAGCCGGCGATGGTGCCGTCGAGGCGCGCGATGGCCCAGGTGATTGCCGGGTTGGCGAGGTCGCGGATCAGGCGGCCCTCTGGACCGAAGCTCTCGTCCAGGAACGCGGCGAGATCCTCGGGCTTGTAGAAATGGGCGAAGGTGTCGCGCCAGCTTGCCTCCGCCATCGCGTCGAGTGCGATTGCGTCCGCGGGGGTGGGGGTGTCGATCGTGAGGACGGCGCTCATTCCCCGAACCCCGCAGGGATGGGCCAGCCGGGAGCGGTCAGCGCGACGACCTTGAACAATTCGCCCATCGCGTCGTCGCCGGTCAGCCGGTCGCGGGCGGCGGCGATGTCGGCGGCGCGGTCGGGCGAGGAGCGGGTGAGGGCATCGGCACGCGGTTCAATGCCGAGATCGCGGAGCCATGCGCCCTGTGGTACCGGGCCATAGGCCTCCAGCCCCTCGACCCGCGCGGCTTCGATCAGCGTGCCGAAATCGACATGGGCGGTGAGGTCGGCCTCGCCCGGGTCCTCGAACGGATTGACGTAAGCATGGCCGCGCACCGCCTGAAGCGTGTCGCCGATCGCGGGCCCGGCATAGCCATAGTCGATCACGATCGCCGCGCCGCCCTGTTGCAGCAATCGCGCGGCGAGGGCGCGCAGGATTGCGACACTGGGGGGCGAGGTTTCGAGGATCGATCCGTCCTCTGCATCGCGGAATTGCGGAGGGATGATCGGATCGAAGATGGTGTTGCCGATCACGGGGATGAACAGCGTGTCCTGACAGGCGACGAGCCGTTCGCGCCAGCCCTGTTGCGTCTTGACCAGCTGACGGATCGGAAGCGCGTCGAAAAATTCGTTGGCGACGACCAGCAGCGGCTTGTCGTCGGGAATGCCGACCAGATCGAGCGACCATTCGGCGTCCGGCACCGCCTTTGCCTGTTCGGCGCGCAGCGCGGGGCTGTTCTCGACAAAATGGACAGGGGGCGTCAGGCCCGCGCTGCGCATCGCGCGCAAGGCGTCGGCAGCGAGCGTGCCGCGCCCCGGGCCAAGCTCGACATAATGGCAGTCGGGGCGATCGGCGCGGTCCCACAGGTCGGCGAGCGCGAGGCCGACCAGCTCGCCGAACATCTGGCTGATTTCGGGCGCGGTGGTGAAGTCGCCACGCGTGCCGAGCGGATCGCGGGTCGCGTAATAATGGGTGTTGGCGGCGCCCATATATTGCGACAGCGGGATCGGCCCGGCCAGGGTGATGGCGCGGGCGATCCGCTCGGGCAGCGGGCCGTCTGGATTAGCCTGTTCGGTCATCGCTTGGCGACATGCCCTCCCCCGACCCCTCCCGCAAGCGGGAGGGGAGATTCATGCAATTGTCTGGTCGCCGGCAAAGGGTTCGACCCGTTCGCGGCGCTTCTTCGCGGTGGCGATGAGGTAGAGGCCCCCGAAGATCATCGGCAGCGTCAGCAGCTGGCCCATGTGCAGCCCCGGCGTCGCGAAGATCGTGCCGTCGAACTGCGCGTCATGCTCGCGGAAGAATTCCACGAACCAGCGCGACAGGCCATAGCCGAGGATGAAGGTGCCGACGAGCTTGCCCGGCTGATAGCGCGCGTCGGTCTTCCAGAACAGGAACCACAGGACCAGGCCGACGACGAGGCCCTCGAGCCCTGCCTCATAGAGCTGGCTGGGGTGGCGCGCGAAGGTCTCACCGGTCGGCTGGACGCCATTATGATCGTACACGATGCCCCATGGCATCGTCGTCGGATGGCCCCACAGCTCGCCATTCACGAAATTGGCGAGGCGGCCGAAGAGCAGCCCGAACGGCACCGCGCAGGCGACATAGTCGTGGACGCGGAGCCAGTTGAGCTTTCCTTGCGGCACAGCCACAGGATCGCGAGCGTGACGCCGAGCACGCCGCCGTGGAAGGACATGCCGCCTTCCCAGAGCTGGAGAAGCTTGATCGGCTCGAGGAACAGCGCCGGCTGGTAGAAGATCGCATAGCCGAGCCGCCCGCCGACGATGATGCCGATCGTGGCATAAAAGACCATGTCGTCGGCATGGCGGCGCGCCATCGGCGCACCCGGCTGTGCAAGCAGCTTGAGCAGGTACCACCAGCCGACCAGGATGCCCGCGATATAGGCGAGCGAATACCATTTGAGCTGGAAGAAGCCGAGGTCGAGCGCGACCGGATGCAGGCCGAGATCGCTGAACTGGATATGGGATGCGGCTTGCGCGGCGGCGGTCAGGATCACGATTGGGCTCTCCCCGGGAGTTCGGCGCTGTCCTATCGGGATATGACGCCGGGGCCAAGGGGCGGGATGGGGTTCAGTTTATCCTCCCCCTGGCGGGGGAGGATTGGGGAGTGGCGCAGCGGTATCAGCCCCGCTAGACGAACCGAATGGAGCGCAAGGGCTTGAAAGGGATCGACCGGCGCACGCTGCTGATCGGTGGCGGAGCGGGGATCGGGCTGGTCGTCGCGTGGGCGGCATGGCCGCGCACCTATCTGCCCAATCTGCCGCTGCGAGACGGCGAGGCGGGGTTCGGGGCGTGGCTGAAGATCGCGCCTGACGGGCAGGTCACCGTGGCGGTGCCGCAATGCGAATATGGACAGGGCGTGTTCACCACCCTGCCGCAGATCGTCGCCGATGAGCTGGGCGCGGACTGGCGACGGGTGGGGGTCGAACAGGCACCGCTGAGCCCGCTCTATGCCAATGCGATGGCCGCAGGCGAGCTGTTCCCGGCTGTCCTGCCCGACCGGCTGCGCGCGACTCATGCGCGGCGCACCGCGCTGATGCTGACGGGCGCGTCCACGTCGATGCGCGCGTTCGAGGGGCCGCTGCGCGAGGCCGGCGCGGCGGCGCGGGCGATGCTGTGCCAGGCGGCGGCGCGGCGCTGGGGTGTCGACTGGACCGCATGTGACACTGCCAACGGCTTTGTCGTCCATGACAGGCAGAAGATCGGGTTCGGCGAGCTGGCTGCGGACGCAGCGGGTGAAGACGTACCCGCCGACCTGGCCCTGCGCGAGGGCGATGGCACGCGACTGCGGGGCGAGGCCGCGCCGCGGCTCGACGGGCCGGGTAAGGTCAACGGCACCGCGACCTTTGCCGCCGACATCCGCCTGCCCGACATGGTCTTTGCCGCAGTTCGGCAGGGGCCGATCGGCACGGTCAAGCTCGCCGCGCTGGACGAGGCAGGTGCGCGCACCGTCCCCGGCATGTTGCATGTCGTGAAGAACGAGCGCTGGGTCGCTGCAGTTGCCAACAACAGCTGGGCGGCCCAGCGCGCGCTCGACGCAATGAAGCCGAAATTCGAAGTCGCGACCAGGGTCGACAGCGCGTCGATCCAGGCGGCGCTCGACGCAGCTCTAAATGGTGACGGAGCCCGGATGGAGTCGGAGGGCGATCTGTCCGCCGCGTTCAGGGGCGCGCGAGTGGTCACCGCCGAGTACCGCGTCGGGGTGGCGCTGCACGCCGCGATCGAGCCGATGGCGGCGACGGCGAGCTTTGCCGACGGTCGCTGCCGCATCTGGATGGCCACCCAGGCACCGGGCCTTGCCTGCACGGCGGTCGCGGAGGTGCTGGGAATCAGTCCGGCGAGCGTCATCATCCACCCGGTATTCGCGGGTGGATCGTTCGGGCAGAATCTGGAGCATCAGGTCGCACAGCAGGCCGCGCTGATCGCGCGCGAGGTGGGCAAGCCAGTGCAACTGACCTGGTCGCGTGGCGAGACCTGTCTGCACGATCGCTATCGGGCGCCGACGGCGGCGCGGATGACCGCGCGGCTCGGTGCGAACGGCGCGGTGGCGGGGTGGCTCGCCAAGATCGCGGCGCCGGCGAGCGGGCATGAGCTGGCGGCGCGGCTGATGGCGGGGGACAATGCGATTGCGGCGGGGCTTGCGCTGGCGGGCGGTGGCGACCCGGCGGCAGTGGCAGGGGCGCGCCCGCCCTATCGCATTCCCAATCTGGCCGTCGATCACCACCCGGCCGATATCGGCGTTCCGACCGGTTACTGGCGGTCGGGATCGCATGGCGCGACCGCGTTCTTCACCGAAAGCTTCATCGACGAACTGGCGCATGTCGCGCAGATCGAGGCGCACAGCTTCCGCATCGCGATGCTGGGCGGCGAGCCGCGGCTGGCGCGGTGCCTGTCCACCGTCGCGACGCTGGGCGGATGGCAGGGTGGTCTTGCGGGGAGCGGGCAGGGGCTGGCGTGCCACGCCTTTCGCGGATCCTATATCGCGGTGATGGTCGAGGCGTCGGTCGGCGGCGACCAGCGGATCAAGGTCGACCGCATCGTCGCGGCGGTCGATTGCGGTCGCGTGGTCAACCCCGATGTGGTGCAGCAGCAGATCGAGGGCGGACTGATCTTTGGCATGGCCGGGGCGCTGGGGGTCACGACCGGCTTTACCGGCAATATGGCCGATGCGCGGGGCTTCGCCGATCTCGATCTGCCGCGCCTGTCCGACACGCCCGAGATCATGATCGAGCTGATCGCGAGCGAAGCCGAGCCGGGCGGGGTGAGCGAGCTGGCGGTGCCGCCGGTCGCGCCCGCCATCGCCAATGCGATCCATGCCGCTACGGGCGTGCGCTTGCGCCAGCTGCCACTGATTCCGGGGGGCGAATGATTCCCGAGAAGCATCCGCTCGCGCCGAGCGGGATCGTCGGCGTATTGCTGGTCAATCTCGGAACGCCCGACGCGCCCGATGCGGGTGCGGTGCGACGTTATCTGGGCGAATTTCTGTCGGATCGGCGGGTGGTCGAGATACCGGCGCTGATCTGGCAGCCGATCCTGCGCGGCATCATCCTGCGCACGCGCCCGGTGAAGTCTGCGCATGCGTATCGGCAGGTGTGGACCGACGAGGGGTCACCCCTCGCCGCGATCACCAGGCGCCAGGCCGAGGCGTTGCAAGTCGCGTTCGCGGGTGCGACGCCCGAGGTGATGGTCGATTGGGCGATGCGCTATGGCATGCCCGCCATCGGCGACCGGCTGTGCGGGCTGAAAGCCTATGGCTGCGACCGCATCCTGATTGCGCCGCTTTACCCGCAATATTGCGCCGCAACCACTGCCACGGTGGTGGACAAGGTGGGCGAGACGCTGGCGAAGATGCGCTGGCAGCCCGCAATCCGCACGCTGCCGCCCTATTATGACGATCCGCGCTATATTGCGGCACTGGCGGAATCGGTGCGAGGGCAACTGGCCGCGCTCGATTTCGAGCCGGATGCCGTGCTGGCGAGTTTTCACGGGATGCCGCAACGGACGCTGGAGCTGGGCGACCCCTATCACTGCCATTGCCGCAAGACTGCGCGGCTGCTGGGCGAAGCGCTGGGCCGCGAACTGACCGTGACGTTCCAGTCGCGTTTTGGCCGGGCGAAGTGGCTGGAGCCGGCAACCGACACGGTGCTGGAGGAGCTGCCGGGCAAGGGCGTAAAGAAGGTTGCGATCGTCGCGCCGGGCTTTTCCGCAGACTGTCTGGAGACGCTGGAGGAGCTGGCGATCCGGGGACGCGAGTCATTTGTCGAGGCAGGCGGAACGCATTTCGCCTATCTGTCATGTCTCAACGATAGTGCGCCGGGCATCGCGATGCTGCGCAGCATCGTCGCATCGGAGCTTGCAGGCTGGGCGGAGCTAACCTAGCCATAAGGCCAACCAACACGGGAGAGGTTCATGGCACGGGTAGCGATCGTAACCGGCGGCACGCGCGGCATCGGCGAAGCGATCAGCGTGGCGCTGCGCGACATGGGTATGAGCGTCGCCGCCAACTATGCGGGCAACGACCAGCGCGCGGCGGAATTCACCGAGCGGACCGGGATCAAGGCGTTCAAATGGGACGTCGCCGATTATGATGCGTGCCAGGCGGGCATTGCGGAGGTCGAGGCGGCGCTGGGGCCGGTCGACGTGCTGGTCAACAATGCCGGCATCACCCGCGACGGCACGATCCTCAAAATGACCTACCAGATGTGGAAGGAGGTCATGGACACCAATCTTGGCGGGTGTTTCAACATGGCCAAGGGCGTGTTCCCTGGCATGCGTGACCGCAAATGGGGCCGCATCGTCAATATCGGGTCGATCAACGGCCAGGCCGGCCAGTACGGCCAGGTCAATTATGCCGCAGCGAAGAGCGGCATCCACGGATTCACCAAGGCGCTGGCGCAGGAAGGCGCGCGTGCCGGAGTGACGGTCAACGCGATCGCGCCGGGCTATATCGACACCGACATGGTCGCTGCAGTTCCGGCGGAAGTGCTGGAGAAGATCGTCGCGAAGATCCCGGTCGGGCGGCTGGGCCAGGCGAACGAAATCGCGCGCGGCGTGGCGTTCCTGTGCTCGGAAGAGGGCGGGTTCGTCACCGGCTCGACGCTGAGCATCAATGGCGGGCAGCATATGTACTGAGGGGCGCAGGGGCGGCCACGCCCGCCCCCGGTGCGCCGAGCAATCGGCGCAGCGCCCCGCCCGGATGGCGGGGCCGCGCAGCGGAACCCGTCCGACGCCAGGCGCGGGTTTTGCCCGTGCTGCTGTTTCAGCCCGACGACGCGTACTGACACTGGACTCCGGCTCCAAGGCGCGTAGGCTCCGGCCCGCAACCTGACTGGGGGGAGTGGGTTCGATGAAGCACCTCGCACGCGCGGCCGCTGTTTTCGCACTGGCGCTGACGCCGATCGCGGCATGGGGTGATTCGAGTCCGCAGGTGGTGCTCGCCACCCCCGGCATGGGCGGCGGCGCGATCGAGCGCTACACCTTGCGCTTCAGCCAGCCGATGGTGCCGCTGGGCGATCCGCGCGCGGCGTCCCCGATCAAGGTCGCGTGCGCGGTCGGCGGCGAGGGGCGCTGGGTCGATCAGCAAACCTATGTCTGGGAGTTCGCCAGCCCGTTGCCGGGCGGGACGACGTGCAAGATCACGCTTGAGAGAAGCTGAAGAGCGTCGCGGGCTATGCCGTGTCGGGCAAGCGCGAGTTTACCGTCGATGCCGGTGGACCGACCGTCAAGGCGATGCTGCCGCAACGCTGGGGCGGGGAGATCGAGGAGGATCAGGTCTTCCTGATCGGGACCAACATGCCCGCCACCCGCCAGTCGGTCGCGGCCAACGCCTATTGCGCGGTTGAGGGGATCGGCGAGAAGATTCCGGTCGAACTGCTCGCCGAGGACGTGCCGGGCAAGCTGCTGCAGGACCTGAACCCCAAGCGCTGGGAAGTGCGCAACTTCCTGAGCGATGCCGGGATGGCCGAGGCGCTGCCGGAGAAGGCCGAGGATCGCGCGAAGGTGCTGTCCAATGTCGTAGCGCTGAAATGCGGACGGCCGCTGCCGCCGGGGCGTGATGTGTCTTTGGTGTGGGGCGCGGGCGTTGCTGGAGCGGGCGGCAAGACCGCAGGGGCCGACCAGCGATTCGACTTTACCGTGCGCAAGCCGTTCGAGGCGCGCTTCGAATGTTCGCGGGTCAATCCGCAGGCGGGGTGCAATCCGGTCAAGGAGGCATGGGTCCGCTTTTCTGCGCGCATCCCGCGCGAGCAGGCCGAGGCAATCCGCATCGCGCTGCCCGATGGCAAGCAACTCGTCCCTGCGCTGAGCGACGAGGACAAGCGCGCCAAAACGGTGAGCGACATCAAGTTTGCTGGACCGCTGCCGGCATCGACCACCGCCAAGGTGGTGCTGCCCGAGGGGTTGAAGGACGAAAGCGGGCGCGTGCTGGCCAACGGCCAGCGCTTCCCGCTCGAGGTCCGCTTCGACGAAGCGCCGCCGCTGGTGAAATTCGCTGCGCCGTTCGGGATCATCGAGGCGAAGGAGGGCGGCGTGCTGCCCGTCACCGTGCGCAACGTCGAACCGTCGCTGCAGGGCAAGGGGCTGACCGTCGCGGGCCAGCATCTGCGCGTCGAGGCATCGGACGGGGTGATCGCCAAATGGCTGCGCACGATCGACGAGGCGGACGACTACAAGAGCGATGAGGTCAAGCGCGGGTCCGAGACGGTCACGATCAACCAGACCGGGGCCAAGTCGATTTTGACCGGCAATGTCGGTGCCGCGCTCCAGCCGATCGCGCTGCCCGGCAAGGGCAAGGAGTTCGAGGTCGTCGGCATCCCGCTGGGCAAGCCCGGATTCTATGTCGTCGAGCTGGCGTCGCCGCAATTGGGCCAGGCGCTGCTTGGCCGCGATGCGCCGCGCTATGTCGCCGCGGGCGCGCTGGTCACCAACATGGCGGTGCATTTCAAATGGGGCCGTGAGGGTTCGCTGGTGTGGGTCACCGCGCTCGACAGCGGCAAGCCGGTGGCGAGCGCCGATGTGCGTGTGACCGACAGCTGTTCGGGCAGATCGCTCGCGACGGGCAAGACCGATCAATATGGGCGACTGGCGGTGGTCGAGGGGATTCCCGAGCCGCAAAGCTGGGGCGGGTGCGACGATGGCGCATCACCGCCGCTGATGGTGTCGGCGCGCAAGGGCGATGACATGAGCTTCACGCTGACCGCGTGGGGCGAGGGCATCCGTCCGTACGACTTCGATCTGCGCTATGGCTATGAAGCCGCGAGCGACATCGTCCATACCGTGTTCGACCGCGCGCTGGTCCGCCAGGGCGAGAGCGTCAACATGAAGCATATCCTGCGTCGCCCCGTGGCGACGGGCTTCGTGTTCCCCGACGGGTTCAGCGGCAAGCTGCGCCTGTCGCACAGCGGATCGGACACGCAATTCGAGCTGCCGGTGGCGATCAGCGCGATGGGTAGCGGCGAGAGCCAGTGGAACGTGCCGCAGGGTGCGCCGATGGGCGATTACAACCTGCAATTCGTCAAATCGGACGGCAAGGGCGGCGAGGAGACGGTCTGGACCAGCCAGTCGATCAAGGTCGACGAGTACAAGCTGCCGACGATGAAGGCGTCGGTCGCCGGGCCAAAGGAAGCGGCGGTGCGGCCCAAGACGCTGCCGCTCGATCTGTTCGTCGGGTACCTCTCGGGCGGCGGGGCGTCGAACCTGCCGGTCGAACTGCGCATCGGCTATTATGACGAGAGCGACACGCCCGATGGGTGGGACGGCTATACCTTCGGTGGCCGCGCGATCGAGGAGGGGACCAAGCCGCTCAACGGCGATGGCGAGGAAGAGGATTCGACGCAGCTGCCACCGATGCAGACGCTGCCCGTCACGCTCGGCGCGGATGGCACCGCGCGGACCAGCGTGGACATCCCCCAGACGCTGACCGGCAACAGCCGGATGCGGGTCGAGATGGACTATCAGGACGCGAATGGCGAGGTGCTGACGGCATCGCGCGGCATCACCCTGTTCGGTTCGGGCGTGCAGCTGGGCGTCAAGACCGATGGCTGGCTGATGAAGGAGGACGACCTGCGGCTGCGCTTCGTCGCGCTGGATACGCAGGGCAAGCCGTTGAAGGGCCAACGCGTGCAGGTCGCGGTGTACAGCCGCGAAATCCTGACCGCGCGGCGGCGGCTGATCGGTGGTTTCTACGCGTACGAAAACAACATGCGCACGACCAGGATCGGCGCGTCCTGTTCGGCGAGGACCGACGAACTTGGCCTTGCGCAATGTTCGATCGATCCGGGCGTATCGGGCGAGGTGCATGTCGTGGCGACCACCACCGACAGCGCGGGCAATGTCGCGCGGGCGACGACGTCGGTGTGGCTGGCGGGGGAGGATGACTGGTGGTTCGGGGGGGACAATGGCGACCGGATGGACGTCATTGCAGAGGCACAGGAGTACAAGTCGAGCGATACCGCGCGATTCCAGGTGCGGATGCCGTTCCGTCAGGCCACGGCACTTGTCACAGTCGAGCGTGAGGGCGTGCTGTCGAGCTTCGTCACCGAGCTGTCGGGCGACAATCCGGTGGTCGAGGTGCCGCTGAAGGGCGTCTATGCCCCCGATGTGTTCGTGTCGGTGATGGCGGTGCGCGGGCGCGTCGGCGGGTGGAAACTGTGGTGGGCGGATCTGGCGCGGCGCTGGAACCTGCCCTTCTTCGGCCGTGAAGGGGCCAAGCCGACGGCGTTGGTCGATCTGGCCAAGCCGAGCTTCCGGCTGGGCATCGCCAAGATCAAGGTCGGCTGGGAAGGGCATCGCATGGCGGTGGCCGTCAAGGCGGACAAGGCGAGCTATGCCGCGCGCGACACCGCGAAGGTGGCATTGCAGGTCAACAACCCCGATGGCAGCGTCGCGCCCAAGGCCGATGTCGCGTTCGTGGCGGTGGACGAGGCATTGCTCCAGCTCGCCCCCCAACGAGAGCCTGGATGTGCTGAAAGCGATGATGGGCGAGCGGCCGCTGTCGGTGCTGACCTCTACCGCGCAGACTCAGGTGGTCGGCAAGCGGCACTATGGGCGCAAGGCGGTCGAGGCGGGCGGCGGGGGCGGCGGCGATCTGTCGGCGCTCAATCGCGAGAATTTCCAGCCGGTGCTGCTGTGGCGCGGCAAGGTGCCGCTCGACGCACAGGGGCGCGCGCAGGTCGATGTGCCGCTGAGCGATGCGCTGACCGCGTTCAAGCTGGTTGCGGTCGCGACCGGCGACAATGGCCAGACGTTCGGCATGGGCGAGACGGCGGTGCGCACCGCGCAGGATCTGAGCATCTTTGCCGGGATTCCGCCTTTGGTGCGCGACGGCGACTTCTTCTCGGCGGGCTTCACGCTGCGCAACGGGTCGGACAAGGCCATGAAGGTCACCGCCAAGGTCGAATTGTCGCCCAAGGTGGCGACCGGGCGCGACCTGACGGTCGAGATTCCTGCCGGGGGCGCGGTGCCCATCGCGTGGAACCTGACCGCGCCCAAGGGCTTCGAGAAGCTGCAGTGGAAGGTCACCGCCCGCGACGAATCGGGCAAGGCGGTCGATGCGGTGACGGTCACGCAGGACATTGCGCCGGCGGTGCCGATCGAAACCTGGGCCGCGACGCTGGCGCGCGTGGGCGAGGGTGGGCCGATATCGATCGCGCCACCTGCTGGCGCGCTGCCGGGTGTGGGGAGCGTGACGGTGCGGCTGACCGAGACGTTGGTCCCGCCATTGCAGGGCGTGCGCGATTATATGGCGGCATACCCCTATGGCTGTTTCGAGCAGCGCACGTCGCAGGCGGTGGTGCTGGGCGATATGGGTGCGTGGAACCGGCTGGCGGGCGAGATGCCGGTCTATCTCGATCGCGATGGCTTGCTGCGATACTTCCCGTCGGAGAGCCTGCGCGGGTCGGAGGCGCTGACCAGCTATATCCTGTCGATCACGGCGGAAGCGGGCCTTCCGATCCCAGAAGCGTCGCGGAGCCGGATGATCGAGGCGCTGAAAGCGGTGCTCGACGGGCGGCTGCGGCATGACGACTATGGCGATGTCCGGCTGCAAAAGGTCGCGGCGTTCGCGGCGCTGGCGCGGCAGGGCGCGGCGAATGCGGGGATGCTGGGTCAACTGGGCATCACGCCGCAGGACATGCCGACATCGACTCTGGCCGATTATCTCGCGGCTTTGGGTCGGGTGCCGGGGCTTGCCAATGGCGCGCAGCTGCGCGCTGCGGGTGAGGCGGTGCTCAAGACGCGGCTCAACTATGAAGGGACGCGGATCGATCTGGTCGACAAGGGCAATGTGCCGTGGTGGCTGATGGCGTCGGGCGACGAATCGGTGCTCAAGGCGCTGGTCGCGACGCTGGGCCGCCCGGCATTTCAGGGCGAGGGGCCGAAGATGATGGTCGGCGCGGCGCTGCGCCAGCAACGCGGGCATTGGGATACGACCACCGCCAATGCCTGGGGCGTGATCGCCGCGCGCAAGTTCGAGGGGGTCTATCCGGCGGCAGAAGTCGCGGGCGTGACGACCGCGACGTTGGGGATGCAGACCGTGACCCGGGCGTGGCCGCTGCCCGATCCTCAGCGCAACCTGCTGTTCGCGCTGCCGCGTGTGCAGACGCCGCTGGCGCTGAGCCAGGCCGGTGGGGCGGGGCCGTGGGCGAGCGTGCAGGTCAAGGCGGCGGTGCCGCTGACGCAGACGCTCAACGCGGGCTACAAGCTCACCCGCAAGGTCGAGATGGTACAGGCCAAGACCAAGGGCGTGCTGACGCGCGGCGACGTGCTCAAGGTGACGCTGACGGTCGAGGCGAGTGCGGACCGCAACTGGGTGGTGATCAGCGATCCGGTTCCGGCGGGCGCGACAGTGATCGGATCGCTGGGCGGGCAATCGCAGATGCTGGCCGAGGGCACGGGCGGCGGCGGCGCAAGCTATGTCGAGCGCGGGCGCGATGCGTGGCGCGGCTATTTCGCGTGGATGCCGCGCGGGACGCATACAGTGAGTTATGCGATGCGGCTCAATGCAGCGGGCCGCTTGCAGCTGCCCCCGAGCCGGGTTGAGGCGATGTACTCGCCCGAGATCCGCGCGGCGGTGCCGAACCAGCCGATGGTGGTGGCGCAGCGGTGAGATTTGTGGGTCCGGTGTGATGCGTAAGCAGACATCTCGTCGTCACCCCGGCCTTTTGCCGGGGTCCACTTCGCCGCACGTCCGATGCTCCAGGCTCTGGCTTCGCGCTCGCCTCCCGGTGGACCCCGGCACAAGGCCGGGGTGACGAGGGTGGAAAAGCTCTGGCACCGGCTTCACGGCCTGTGGACCCGCGCCGAAGCCGTCACGCATCGCGCGTGGTGGACCGGGCCGCGCATTGCGGTGGCGGCGATCCTGACGCTCGCCGGGGTGCATGTCGCGGTCGATTGGGCGACGCTGCCGCCGCCATTGCCGTCGCATCGCACGACGGTGGCGGGGTGGAAGCCGTCCGAGGCGTGGCTGTACGACCGCGAAGGGCGGTTGCTCGACAGTTCGCGGGTGGATTTTCAGGCGCGGCGGCTGGCATGGACGCCGCTCGACAAGATCTCGCCTGAAGCGGTGACGGCGATCGCGCAGGCAGAGGACCGCCGGTTTCGCGACCACGACGGCGTCGATTGGTGGGCGGTCGCCGGGGCGATCCGCGACCGGCTTGAGGGCAGACGCGCGCGGGGGGGCGTCGACGCTGTCGATGCAGGTTGCGGCCTATTTGTCGCCCGATCTTGCCGCGCCGGGATCGCGCGGGTTCATGGACAAGCTGCGCCAGATGCGCGCGGGGGCGGCGCTGGAACGTGGGTGGAGCAAGGATCAGATCCTTGACGCTTATCTGAACCTCGCCGGGTTTCGCGGTGAGGCGCAGGGGATCGGTGCCGCGGCTCTAGGGCTGTTCGGCAAGACACCCGATGCGTTGACCCGCGACGATGGGCTGCTGCTCGCGGCGCTGCTGCCCGACCCGGCGGCGGGGGCTGACAGTGTTGCGCGGCGGGCGTGCGCGCTGTCGCGGGACACGGATTGCAGCCGATTTGCCGGGGCGGCGGCGTCGATGCTGGGGCCGGCGCGCAGCCTTGCGCTCGATCCGGGGCTGGCGATGCATCTGGCGAACCGGATGCTGACCCAGCCGGGGCTGCGGGTGAGGACGACGATCGACCTGAACGTACAGCGCGTCGCGATCCGTGCGCTGCGGCGACAGCTGGTCGGCCTTGGCGGCACCCGCGCGCGGGACGGGGCGGTGATCGTTGCGGACAATGCGACCGGCGAGATTCTGGCGTGGGTCGGCGGGATCGGCGGGGCCTCGACCGCGCCGTCGGTCGATGGCGCGGCAAGCTATCGGCAGGCGGGTTCGACGCTCAAGCCCTTCCTCTACGCACAGGCGATCGAGAAGGGGTATCTGACCCCGGCATCGATCCTCGACGACAGTCCGGTGCAGCTCGACACCGCGTCGGGGCTGTATGTGCCGCAGAATTACGACCGCGCGTTCAAGGGACCGGTGAGTGCGCGATCGGCGCTGGCGGGGTCGCTCAACGTGCCGGCAGTGCGGACCTTGATCCTGACCGGGGTCGAGGCGTTTCGCGACCGGCTGTGGGACAGCGGCTATCGCGGGCTGACCGAGAGCGGCGACTATTACGGGTTCAGCCTTGCGCTCGGGTCGGCGGAGGTGACGCTGGTCGAGCAGGTCGCCGCCTATCGCAGCCTTGCGCGGGGCGGGCGGTTCGCGCCGCTCTATGTCGAAGCGGATGCCAAGGCGGATGCAGATCGCGTGACGACCACGCCGCAGGCCGCGTGGCTGGTCGCCGATATGCTCGCCGATCCGGCGGCGCGGGCTTCGACCTTTGGCATGGATTCGGCGCTGCGCCTGCCCTTCTGGGCCGCGGTCAAGACGGGGACGTCAAAGGCGATGCGCGACAATTGGTGCATCGGCTTTTCCGACCGCTACACGGTCGGCGTCTGGGTCGGGAACCTTGAAGGCGATCCGATGCGCGCCGTTTCGGGCACCAGCGGCGCTGCGCCGGTGTGGCGCGACGTGATGATGGCGCTGCATGCCGAGCGACCCGGGCGCGCGCCGGAACGCCCGGCGGGAATCGAGGCGCGCCAGGTCAGTTTTGGCGGCAATATCGAACAGCCGCGCCGCGAATATTTCCTGGCGGGGACGGGGATGACGCAGGTTGCGGCGGCCCCGGCGGTGGCGCGGCGTCCGCGAATCGTCAGCCCGGTGGCGGGCAGCGTCTATGCGCTCGACCCGGATATCCCGATCGAGCGGCAACGCATGGCGATCAGCGTGTCGGGGGAAATGATCGGCCATCGGCTGACGCTCGACGGGCGCGATCTGGGGGTAGCGGATGCGCGGCCGATGGTGCTCGCGGGGCCGGGACGGCACCAGTTGCGGCTGGTGGCACCGGGCGGCCGGGTGGTCGACCAGGTGGTGTTTACCGTCCGCTGAACCAATGCGAATCCGGCGCGTTCTGGCATCCGGTCCTTACCCTTTCGGGCCGGAACCAAGTCTAGGCCGCGCCGACAGCGTAACCGTCGGCGCGGCCATTTTTGGTGTGACTTACCAGTAGAAGTTGCGCAGCACCCGGATCACGACGCCGCGACGGGTGTCGACCAGCAGCACGTCGTCATAGTGACGCACCCAGCGCTGGTAGCGACCTGCCGGGGGGCAGGCGATAGCGCCACGGGTCATTGATGAAGTAACGGCTGCCATAATAGGTCGGCGCGATGCGAACACCGGCGCGGAAGCCCTGGTAGCGGAACGGTGCGCGCCAGTTGCCACGGGCATAGACGCCGCGGTTCGAGCCGCGATAGGTGCGCCAGTCATTGTCGCCCCAGCGGCGGTTGCGATCCTGAACCGCGTCGCGATAGTCGCGGCGGGCTTCCCGCACGTCGCGCTGTTCGCGGCGGACGTCGCGGCGGTCGCCATAGCGGCGCGCGTCGCGCAGTTCGCGCTGCTCTTCACGCAGGTCCTGCCGTTCGCGGCGTACTTCGCGCTGCGATTGGGCGCTGGCGGCAGGCACCATCACCGGAATGGCGACGGCGGCGATCAGCGCGGTTGCGATCAATCTTTTCATTGCGTCCTCCTTAGACTCGGTCCTTCTGACCGGTATGGGAGGAAATTACGCGGTTGCGGCTGAACGGCTCGGGAATAGGCGATTAAGCCGCCAGAAAGGCGAGCCGACCGGTGCCGTTCTACCGCAACAGGGGTTACGGCCCGCCAGGTCCGCCGCCGCCGGTGCCGGGCGCGCCGACCGTGCCGATATTGCCGAACAGATCCTCAAAGAATCCGCGCTTGCGACCGAGCGTCGGGGTCGTCTTGTCGGTCGGGTTGATCTTCGCGATCTGCTCCGAGCCGGTGCGCGTCACTTCGGTCACGTTGCCCGCCGCGTCGAACCGGATGCGCAGCGTTGTCTGCTGCTCCGCGCGCGGATTGTTGAAGGCGAAGTTGCGGGTCGCGCGCCCGACATAATACCATTCGCCCTCGTTGAACTGGCTGGTCAGCGTCGGTTTGCCCAGCGTCTGCAGCACCGATTCGCGATTATCCACGCCCGGCTGGACCGAGTTCACCAGATCCGCATCGACCACATAACCCTGATAGCCGCGCAGCGGCTTCACACAGGCGCTGGTGCCGAGCAGGATCGTTCCGCACAGCGCAACGGACAGGATACGGGCGGACTTCATCAAACTCACTCTCCCCAAGCGGGCACAGGCCACGCATTGCATCGCGGGCCGTTCCCCTCAATATGCGGGGCGGCCCCGGCAAACAAGCGCCGAGAGGCGATTGGAGTTTGACAATGCGATTGTGGGAAAAGCTGACCGGGCGAAAGCCAGAGAACCCGGCGGCGGCGCTCTATCAGGCGGTGGTGGCGCGCGGGCGGGAGCCGCACTGGTACGAGGCGGGGGCGGTGCCCGACACCGTCAACGGGCGGTTCGACATGATCGCGAGCGTATTGGGAATCGTAATGCTGCGGATCGAGCATGATCCGACCGCAGCGGAAACCACCGCGCGGCTGACCGAATGTTTCGTCGACGACATGGACGGCCAGCTGCGCCAGATCGGGATCGGCGATGTCGTCGTCGGCAAGGGGATCGGCAAGATGATGGCGCTGCTCGGCGGGCGCATCGGCGCGTATCGCGACGCGCTGGCCGACGATGCGGCCCCTGGCGCGTTCGAGGACGCGCTGCTGCGCAACCTCTATCGTGGCGAGGATCCGGGTGCCGACGCGCTGGCGCATTCCGCCGCCGGGCTGCGCGCGCTGCGCGCGCGGCTTGCCGATGTGCCGCATGACGATCTGCTCGCCGGACGAATGCCGTGATCGCGCCTGAATTTTCCCGGCCCCAGCGGCTCGATGCGATCGGCAAGGGCGAACACCGCGTCACGATCGCGGCGAATGCCGATGAGCGTGCGGCGCTGGCGAAGCGATTCGGGCTGATCGCGATCGAGCGGCTCGACGCGGAGATTGGCGTGCATCGCGACGCGACCGGGGTGATCGCGCGCGGACATCTGTCGGGCGCGGTCGTGCAGCCGTGCAGCGTTACCGGCGATCCGGTTCCCGCGCAGATCGAGGAAGACTTCGCGATCCGCTTCCTGCCCGAAGGCAATGTCGAGGGGGACGAGATCGAGCTGTCGGATGAAGAGTGCGACACCGTGTTCTACACCGGCGGGGCGATCGACCTGGGCGAGGCGGCGGCGGAGACGCTGGCGCTGGCGCTCGACCCGTTTCCGCGCAGTCCGCGCGCGGACGAGGTGCTGCGGGCGGCGGGCGTGCTGGGCGAGGACGAGACCGGGCCGTTCGCGGCGTTGGCTAAGCTCAGGAAGCCGGACTGACACCGGCTTAGCTGGATGCAACTCTAACAGGGCGGCGGGCAGGTGGGGCAGGGGGGCTTTGGGCTCGTCGCGCTGGGTCGTCGCGCCGCCGGTCGGCGTCGATGGTGCGCCGCTCGGGCGGGGCAGCGGGGTGCGCGGCGTGCATTCGGCGTCGGGCACGGCGGAATCCGAAGGCTCGACCGGCGGGGTGATGACGACCGGCGGCGGTGGCGGCGGCATCGGCATCGGCGCGGGCAGGAGCGGCGGTGGCGGCGGCGGCATGGTCTGGGCATGTGCCGCGAGCGTGGATGTGGATGGCAAGCCACAGGCCGCGAGCGTCAACGCTGCGATCACCCCGAGTCGCATCATGCCACCTCGACGCGCAGAGTGATCCTGTCGGCGCGCGCTGTCAAAGTCGCGCGGCGGCGGCGCGCAGGTCGGCGATGAAGGCGGCGTGCTGCGCGGCCTTGGCATCCGGGTCGGGGAGGCGCAGCAGATAGCTGGGGTGGACGGTGATCCAGGCTTCCGCACCTGAATCGAGCGGGATCGCGCGGCCGCGTTCGCGGGAGATGGTCACGGCTCGCCCCAGCAGCGACCGCGCGGCGGTGGCACCGAGCGCGATGACCACCCTAGGCCGGACGATCAGCAATTCCTGTTCGACCCACCAGCGGCAGGCGCTGACCTCTCCCGCATCGGGGGTGGCGTGGATGCGGCGCTTGCCGCGCGGTTCGAATTTGAAATGCTTGACCGCGTTGGTGAGATAGGCGGCGGTACGGTCGATGCCCGCCTGCGCCAGTGCCTCGTCGAGCAACTGCCCGGCGGGGCCGACGAACGGACGACCGGCAAGATCCTCCTGATCGCCCGGTTGTTCGCCGACCAGCATCAGCGGGGCATCGACCGGGCCTTCGCCGAACACGGTCTGGGTCGCATGTTTGTAGAGGTGGCAGCGGGTGCAGGCCATCGCTTCGTCGCGCAGCGATTCCCACGCCTTGGTCGCATTGTCGCCGGGGCCGGTCATCCGTGCCGTCTCCACCATCGCCAGCTCGCGGGCACGGGCACCCTTGATGAGGTCCGGTACCAACGCGGTCTCGGGCATGTTTTTCCAGTATTTGCGCGGCATTTCCTTGAGCATCGCGCCGGTCTTGAGCCGAGCGGGGTTGAAGATCGAGGCGTAATAGGTCTTCCAGATGGCCTCGACGGGATCGTCCTGCGGCGCGTCGCTCTTGCTGGCACCCGGCCCTTCGCTCAGGGCTTCTCCGTCCCAATGAAGCGAGACCTCCGGCGTCAGGATCGACCAGCGCATCGTGTGGAAGCGGTCGACGAAGAAGCGCGCGTTCGCACGGACGATGTGATGATCCGGCTCGAACCAGGCGATGAAGCGGGCGCCGCTGTCGTCGGTGACTTCGCGGAAGCGCAGGAACGCGCGCATCTTGTGAATGTCGCGGCGGACGGATTTGGCCATGTCGTCGAGGCGGCGGAGCAGCGGATCGGCCTTGTCCTCGATACTGCCCGGTCGGGCGATCACGCGGGTAAGCAGCGCGTAGAGCAGGGCGAAGCGTTCGGGGTCGCTGTGCAGGATCGCCTCGCGCGCGAGTTCGATGAAACGGCGCGAGACGCGCAGTTCGGGAGCGGCAGAGGGGAGGACGGCTTCGTCGCCGAACAGGTCGGCGGGATGATCGCCGACTTGCCACACCACGTCCGACGGATCGATGCGCGCGGCGGCGAGCGACCGGGCGGCGTCGCGCCAGCCGTCAAAATCATCCTGTGAAGCTAGTGCTACGACGCGCATTTGAGTCCTTTGCGGTTTCAGCAAAGCTGAAACGGTTGCCGCACCAGCCCGCTCCCCCACCCGGCCACCCATCGACAGGATATTCTGAAATGGGTGGCCGGGTGGGGGGAGCGGGCTGGTGCCGTCTTCGGCGTAGCCGAACGCAATCTAACGCGCGGGGAGCGTTTCGATCCATTCGCTGAGCAACGCGATCCCTTCGTCGTGCGCCGTGGCGCGGCCGAGTTCGGGCATGGCGATGCCGGGGTCGGTGCTGCGCAGGCGGTAGATGAGGATCGAGCCTTCGGCATTGCCCGGCGCAATCGCGAAGTCGCGCCCGCCGCTCCCGCGTCCTGCCGCGACCGGGCGCTTGCCGATGCCGAGTGCGACCGGGTCGGTGCGGTCGAGTTCGAGGAACAGGCCGGAGTTGGACGCCGCCCCCGCCGGATTGTGGCAATGCGCGCAGTTGATTTCGAGATAGGCGCGCGCGCGAGCGTCGAGCGGGGCTTTCTTGTCGTCCCAGCGGGCGACGCGCGGGGCGTTGGCAGGTGCGCGGTCGAGCAGGCCCGCCTTGACCAGCGCCTGTAGCTGCCCGTGATGGTTGAGGTAGCGTGCCTTTGGGCCGATCGGCGCGATCTGGCCGGCGAGCGCGTGGCAATCCTTGCACTGGTTCTGGTTGGGAACGGCGTAGCTGATGTGGCGCGCGCGGCCTGACGGGTCGGTGAAGCTGACCGGAAGGCGGGCGCCGGCGCGCTTGACGACGGCATCGGTGCCTTCGGCGTTCCACACATAGGGGATCGCGACCCAGCCCGAGGCGCGACGGAGCAGCAGGCGGGTCTCGATCGGCTTGAACGCGGTGCCCGCGCCGTAGCCGAAGGTCTTGATGAGGGCCGAACCGACCGGGAAGTCGAACGCGGCATTTGCGTCATACTTCGCCTGTGCTCCGGCGGGGACATAGATGAAGCGCTGCTTCGCGGTGTAGTCGGAGAAGAGCGCGGTTTCGAGGTCGTAGCCCACCACGCGCGCCGCAGGGGTGCGCCTGGCCAGGTCGGTGAAGAAGCCATAGTCTGACAGTTTGGCGGGGTAGCCGTCGGCGGTGATCGCGGCATCGTTGACCCGCGCAGGCTGGCTTGCCGCAGCGACGCCGAACGCCGCCGCGCATAGGGCCAACAGGGCGAGTCCCGCGCGGGTCACTTGGCCGCTGCCTCCATCGCTGCGGGGAGCACCACGGCGGCGGGGCGTGGTGCAGCGGGAGCGTTCAACTCCGCCTTGCCCGGCTTGGCCGAGCTGGTCGGCGCGCCGAGTGCGAGGCCGAGGGTCAGGATCGGCACCGGATCGGCGACGTGCAGGCCCAGCTCGGCGACAGTGCCGGTGCCGTCCCACCAGACCGGCGGTGCCGCGCCGCCGAACGCCGCGACAAGGAAGCCGCCACCCTCGACCCCCGGCTCGAACCCGGCGCGGCCGTGGCGGTTGCCGGATATGACGACATGGCGCGGATAGGGATTGTAGTTCTTGTCCTCGTAGCTCTGGCGATACGACATGATGATGACGTTGGCGGTGGCATGGTCCGTCAGGTCGTTGTCGAACACATGCACCCCGTCATTGGCCATCACGAGAACGCCGGTCCCCTTGGGCACGGTGGCGACGATATTGCCCTTGGGCGCGAAATTGGGGGTGTCGTTGAGGAACACCTTGTTGCCATAGACGCGCACCGCGCCGCCGTTCATGCGGGGGAGGTTGGGCAGGTCGAACACGAGGATGCCGCCGGTATTCTTCGTCGCGGTGTTGCCGAACACGTCGGCGTGATTGCTGTTCTCGATCTCGATCCCCGCGACATTGTGCGAGACGAAGCTGTTGCGGACGATGATCCGCTCCGACTGGCCGACATAGATGCCGGCATCCGACGCGCCTTTCACGGTGACGCCGTCGATCAGGATGTGACTGCTGGATACGGGATAGACGCCGTATGCGCCGTTGCTCTCCTTCGGGCCGCCGGTCCATTCGACGCGGATGTCCTTGTAGACGATGCGGTCGGCGCCCTTGGACTTGATGCCGTCGCCCTTGCTGTCCTCGACCGCGAAGCCGCGCAGGACGACATCGTCGGAGGTGACGAGGAGGCCTTCGCCCGCGCCGAGCTGGCCCTTGAAGCTGAGGATGGTCTTGTCCGGGCCGGCGCCGCGCACGGTGACCTTGTCGATGTCGAGGCTGAGGCCGTCGGTCAGCTCGAACCGGCCGGGGCCGATTTCGATGGTATCGCCGGGCTTGGCGTCGAGCAGCGCCTGTTGCAGCCGCTCCTGCGCGTCGGGGCCGGCGGGGACCTTGAGCGTTTCGGCGTGCGCGATGGACGCGGTGGCGAGCAACGCGATGGCGCTCACGGCGGTGCGGATCATGGGCCTCTCCTCGTTTTTTGGAGGAGCTTACCGAGTCCGTTGGTCTCGTCCAGCCGTTTACACGGGTGTCAGTAGCCCGGGGTGACGATCAAGAGTATCGCTACTCCCGCGCGTCGCCCGGCATTTCGTCTTCGGCGCGTTCCAGTTCCTTCGGCTTGCGCTTCTCGAAGATCGCCGCGAGCTTGGCCTTGGTCGCGTCGTCCAGATCCTTGGATGCGGCGGGGAACATCTCTTCCTCCTCCTCGTCGATATGGTGGAGGTAGCGGTCGCGCATCGTCTTGAACCTGGTCAGCCAGCCGCTCGACGACATTTCCATCTCGACCAGCTCGCCCAGCATGTCGTCGACTTCCTTATGCTCCGACACCGAATGGCGGGCCTCGTCGCGCAGCTCGGGGTTGGCGAGCATCGTCGCGTAGAGCGATTCCTCCTCCGCGGCGGCGTGGGCCTGAAGCTCGACGCGCAGTTCCTCGAACAGCGTGCGGCGCTCCTCGCTGTCGCCGCTGGTCGCGGCGATGCGGTCGAGCAGGTCGCGCTGGCGATTATGGTCCTGGATCAGGTCTTCGAAAATGCGTTCCTCGGCCATGCAAAGTCTCCTTTGCGCGCTCAACCGCTCGCACGACGGGTTGTTTCACACGCGACTCATTCTCACGCCGCGAACAGCTCCATCTGCCTTGCCGGCGGCGCAACCAGCGGGCGCAGGTCGGCGCGGTCGGCGAGCAAGGTCGGGCGCCAGTCGCTGGTGATGAGGAAGGGCTTGAGCTTTTTCACCGACACGGTGAGCCGCGCGACATCGGCCAGTGTCAGCCGCCGCCAGCGGCGCGAGACCAGGATGCGGTCGACGGCTTTCACGCCGAGGCCGGGGACGCGCAGCAATGCCTGACGCGGGGCGGTGTTGCCGTCGACCGGAAAGCTGGCGCGATGCTTCAACGCCCAGGCGAGCTTGGGATCGATGTCGAGCGGCATCATGCCGGTCGCGGGATCGGCGGCATCGGCGACCTCGTCGGGACGATAATCGTAGAAACGCATCAGCCAGTCGGACTGGTAGAGACGGTGTTCGCGCATCAGCGGCGGGCGCTGGAGCGGGAGGACGGCGCTCGCGTCGGGGATGGGGCTGAACGCGGAGTAATAGACGCGGCGCAGGCCGAAGCGGCCGTACAGCCCGGCGGCGCGGCCGACGATGTCGCGGTCGGTGGCGGCGTCGGCACCGACGATCATCTGGGTCGACTGGCCGGCCGGCGCGAATTTCGGGGCGGAGCGGTAGCGTTTGCGCGCGTCGCCCGTATCCTCGATGTCGCGCTTCAGGTCGCGCATCGCCCCTTCGATTCGGGGCGCGGACTTTTCCGGGGCGAGACGGGTCAGGCCGGCGACGGTGGGCAGCTCGACATTGATCGACAGCCGGTCGGCGTGCAGTCCGGCCTGATGGATCAGGCCCGGATCGGCGTCGGGGATCGTCTTCAGATGGATATAGCCGCGGAAATCATGATCCTCGCGCAGGCTGCGCGCGACTTCGACGATCTGCTCCATCGTGTAATCGGGCGAGCGGATGATGCCCGAGGAGAGGAACAGCCCTTCGATATAATTGCGGCGGTAGAAATCGAGGGTGAGGCGGACGACCTCCTGCGCGGTGAAGCGCGCGCGGCGGACGTTCGAGCTCTTGCGGTTGATGCAATAATGGCAGTCGAAGATGCAGCTGTTGGTCAGCAGGATCTTGAGCAGGCTGATGCAGCGTCCATCGGGGGCATAAGCGTGGCAGATGCCCATCCCCTCGGTCGACCCAAGCCCCTTGCCGCCCGAGGATTTCCGTTTGGCCGTACCGGACGACGCGCAGGACGCGTCATATTTCGCGGCGTCGGCAAGGATTTCGAGCTTCTCACGCAGGTCGAGTTGGGCCATATGTTCTTTATATGTTCCAACTACTTCCGTGTCGAGTCATGTCGGCGCGCGCCGCAGACTCTAGTCTGGCAGAACCTTCTCCGCCCGCTTGCGCTGGTCCGCCTCGGCTTTGCCCGCCTGGATTTCGCGCGTCGAACAGCCGATGCCGCCGCCCGGGCCGACTGCCGAGCAGCTTCCGATTCCGGTGTCGCCCGCAGTGAGCGCCGAACGCTGGCGGACCGCCCAGCTTTCGCGCTGGGGCGAGACTTCGGTGTCGCGCAACTCGCTCGGAATCCGGAACCGCTCGCCTGCGGGGCGGCGGACGCAGATCACGATCTCGTCGCCATCGGCGTTGGTCGGGCATTTGTCATCGCCATAGATAACCAAGACGCCGTTCTGCGGCGCGTTCTGGGCCAGGGCGGGGAGCGCGGGCAGCGCCAGCGCGGATGCGGCGGCGGACAGGGTCAGCAGGATCGTCTTCATCGTCATCGACTCCTTGCGGCGCTCACAGCCGCTTCGATACCGCAATCGCGGTCTTGCATGCCAAACGGATCGCCCCGGCGAGCAGCGGATAGGCGGGGGCCGTCTCCGCACCCGCCGCCAATGCGCTGTCCCTATGTTCCAGCTCCTCGGCGCGGAATTCGGCCACTGCAGCGGCCAGTTCCGGATCGTCCTCACCCAGCGCGTCGAGCTGTTCCTGGTAGTGGAGGTCGATTTCGGTCTCTACCGCCACCGTGCACGCCATCGCCGCCGCCGGGCCGATCGCCGCCGTCGCCGCGCCGAGCGCAAAGCCCGCGGCGTTCCACACCGGTTGCAGCGCGGTCGGGCGCACGCCCCGCCGCGCGATCATCGCATCGAAAAAGGCGCGGTGCCGTTCTTCCTGATTGGCCATGCCGGAAATCGCGCGCGCCATGTCGTGCCGGTCGCCCATCACCGCGAGCTGGCCCGCATAGATGCGCGTCGCGCCATATTCGCCAGCCTGATCGACGCGGATCATCGAGTCGATGTCGCGACGGGGGTCTCCGGGTTTCCACTTCACGTCTTGCGGCCCTTCAGCAGGAGAATCGCGATCACCAACGCTCCCCCGAGCGAAAAGATCGCATTCCATCCGGCCAGTGACACTCCGAAAAGATCCCAGGGTGCGACGTCACAGCGCACAACCGGCGCATTCATGATCCGGTCGAGCGCGCTGCCCTCACCACCAAAGCTGGTCGCGCATTGGGTGAGCCCCTCCCACCAGCCATATTCGACCCCGGCGTGGAACGCGCCGATCGCACCGCTGACCGCGATGGCGAGCGTCGCGAGCGCCACCAAGGGCGCCCGTGCCGGCGCTACGACGAACGACAGCGCCGCCAGCACGATCGCGGTGTAGTGCGGCCAGCGCTGCCACATGCACATCTCGCACGGGAACAGGCCAAAGCCATATTGGCTGGTCAGCGCGCCCGCGATCAGCGCGAGCGGGATGAGCAGCGCCAGCGATTGCGCGGTGCGGCTGGGCGTCATCGCGGACCTCAGCGCGTCCCGGCCTTGGTCGCGCCGCCCGCGGCCATGCGTGCAGGCGTGGCGGTGCGGGCGATGGTCTGCAGCGCGTAGTGGAGTTGGAAGTCCTTGATCCCCTTCTTTTCCAATTCTTCGGCGGTGGCGGCGAAGCGCGGATCGGTCTTGGTATCTTCCTCCAGCACCGCATTATCCACCTTGGTCTCGTTGATCAGGTGGCGGCGCAGGTCGGCCTCACGGAACACGGGGCGGGTCTTGTAATCGGGGTCGGAAATCTGCGGGACGGCGATATCGGGCTCGATCCCGCCCTCCTGCACCGATTTGCCCGACGGCGTGTAGTAGCGTGCGGTGGTCAGGCGCAGCGCGGTGCGCGGGCCGAGCTGGAGCAGCGACTGGACCGACCCCTTGCCGAAGGTCTTTTCGCCGAGCACCAGCGCCCGGTGGTGATCCTGCAGCGCGCCCGCGACGATTTCCGACGCCGACGCGGTGCCGGCATCGACCAGCACGACCAAGGGCACACCGCGCGTCAGATCGCCGCGGATCGCCGATTCGGCGTACCAGCGCTCGATATCGCTCTTTTCGCGGCCGCGCTGCGACACGATCTCGCCATGCGTCAGAAATGCGTCACTGACCTCGATCGCCTGATTGAGCAGACCGCCGCCATTGCCGCGCAGGTCGATGACATAGCCCTTGGGCTTGCCGCCCAGCTGCTTTTCGATCGCCGCGATACCGGCGCGCATGTCGGACGCAGTGGTGGCGCTGAAGGTGTTGATGTTGAGGATGCCGATGCCGTCCTGCACCTCCCACTTCACCGCCTTCTGGATGATCGTCTCGCGGACGAGCGCGACATCGAACGGCTTGTCGCGACCGGGACGGACGATGCGGACGGTGATCTTGGTGCCGGGCGCGCCGCGCATCTGGGTGATCGCCTCGTCCAGCGTGCCACCATAGATCAGCTTGCCGTCGAGATGGGTGATATAATCGCCCGCCTTGATCCCCGCCTTCCATGCCGGGGTATCCTCGGTCGGGGTGATCACCTTGACCGCGCCGTCCTCCATCGTGACCGAAAGGCCGAGCCCGCCATAATTGCCGTCGGTCTGGAGTCGCAGATTGTCGAAGGCGAGCGCGTCGACATAGGAGCTGTGCGGGTCGAGGCTGGCGAGCATGCCGTCGATCGCGCCCTGAATCAGCGTCTTGTCGTCGACCTTCTCGACATAGGCGGCCTTCACCCGGGTGTAGACGTCCATGAACGCGTCGAGCTCGCGATAGCTCGACGTATCGACGCTTGCCATTGCGCCGGTGGTCACGGGGATCAGCGCCAGCGCGCCGACCGCAGCGGAAACCTGGAGGATGGGACGGATCATACGCGGTACTTCCTCAGCGGGATTTCGGGACAAGATAGACCGGAACCGCGTGGCGGCAAAGCGGCAAGCGGGCGGCAATGGCGGGGCATCAATCGAGCAACTGCGCCAGATCGACCGGGCGACCCTGGCGGCGCAGCTCGACGGTGACGCGCGGGCCGTCGCGCTGGGGTGCGCGGCCGAGCGGGGCGCCCTGGATCAGCGTGTCGCCGACCTTGACCATCACGGCATCGAGCCCGGCAACCAGCGATGTCCAGCCGCCGCCATGATCGAGGATCACGATATTGCCATAGCGGCGGAAGCGACCGGCATAGATCACGCGGCCGGCGGTCGGTGCGACCACTTGCGCGCCCGGCCATGTCGCCAGCGTCAGCCCGCGCGCACGCACGCCGGTGTCGGACAGCTCGCCAAGGCCGGTGACGACCGTGCCCGCGACCGGCAGGCGATAGGGCGGCGGGCCGCTGCGCTTTGGAGCGGCGGTGACCGCTGCTGTGGTGGCGTCGCCCGTGGCCGGGCGGGGCAGCGGGCCGGGCAGCGCCTCCAGTGCGGCGCGGGTCTCGGCGGCCTCGCCCATCGTATCCATCAGGTCGACCAGGTCGCGGGCCTGTTCGCCCAGCGCCAGTGCGCGATCCGATTCGAACATCGCCTCGCGCCGGTAGCCGACCGATTTGAGGCGGTGCTCGGCCTCGGCCCCCACCAGCGCGAGCCGGTCGTTCTGGAGCCGCGCACGGCCATCGGCGAGGCTTTTGGCCGCGATCTGAGCGCCGTCGCGCAATCGGCGGGTGCGGGCGATCTCGGCGCGGATATCGGCGGTGCGCGCACGCATCGCCGGGGTGACCGCGCCCAGCACAGCGCGGACATGCACGATATCCTTGGTCGATCCGGGCTGAACCAGCCCGAGTATCGCGGGGCGGCGGGCGAGTGACTGAAGCGCCGCCATCAGCCGCGCGATCGGTCCCTGGCGCTCGGCGAGCCTGGTACGCTGCGCCGCCAGCATCCGGTCGACGATCGCGATGCGTGCGCGGGCCGCGGCGATCTCCGCCTCCGCCGCCTGGATGCTGGCGGCGATCGCGGCTTCGCGGGTACGGGCGCGGCGGGCCTCGTCGCGCTCGGCGGCGGCGGCGCGCTGGAGCTGCTGTGCGCGTGCCTCGGCGTCCTTCGCCGCCTTGTTCGCGGCGCTGAGCTGCGCACGCTGGTCGGTGATCGAAGGGGTCTGCGCACGCAGGGCAGCGGCCCCGGCGGTTGCCAGGAGCAGGACTGCTGCGACAAGATATGTGCTCCTGCGAAGGCAGGGGCCCAGGACCAGGAGCGATGCGCGTTCAACCCTGGGCTCCTGCCTTCGCGGGAGCACAAATGAAGGGGATGCGTCGCCCATCTCTACCCCTCGCGGTGATAGGGGTGGTTGGCGAGGATGCTGGTCGCGCGCCACAATTGTTCGGCCAGCATCGCGCGCGCCATCATGTGCGGCCAGGTCGCGCGGCCATAGGAGATCAGCAGGTCGGCCCCGGCACGCGCGTCATCGTCGAACCCGTCGGCGGCACCGATCAGAAACCGTGTCTCGCGCACCCCGTCCTCGCGCCATGCCTGAAGTCGCTCGGCAAAGACACGCGAGGGGATGTTTTCGCCCTTTTCATCGAGCATCACGATGCGCGTGCCGGGATCGACTGCCGGCATCTTGCCGCCGCTTTCCGGAAGTTCGGTCACGCGCGTGGGCAGGGTGACGCGCTTGAGATAGCGATCGACCAGTTCGGCCTCCGGGCTGCGACCGATACGCCCGCGCGCGACGATGTGCAGGAGCATCGGATCAGTCCAGAAGGCCGGTACCGCGGTTCAATTCAGGCGTTGCCCGCGGGCGTGCTGTCGCCAAACGCCCACATCCGCTCAAGATTGTAGAAGGTGCGGACTTCGGGACGGAACAGGTGGACGATCACGTCGCCCGCGTCGATCAGCACCCAGTCGGCGGTCGGCAGACCTTCGATCCGCGGGCTGTGGCCGCGTTCGGCCTTGATCTTCTCGGCCAGCTTCTGTGCCATCGATGCGACCTGGCGCGTCGATCGGCCGCTCGCCACGACCATATAGTCGGCGATGCTGCTCTTGCCTGCGAGCGGGATCGAGACGGTTTCGACCGCCTGATCGTCGTCGAGCGAAGCGAGGACCAGTCGATGCAGCGCGTCGGCGTCCGGGGCGATGCCCTTGGCGGACGCGGGGGCATCGAGTTGAGGGGAAGCGGGCAAGGTGACTCCTGGGTTGATGTGCATAGGACTAAATTTCAGTCGGATCGGGCGGCGTGCGGCCATGGGCATAGGTCCGATGCCAGCCGGGGTCGGCGGCGCGGAGGCGGGTCGCCGAAGTCGTGTCGGGGCGGAAGCGCAACAGCACCAGGGCCGGCAAACTCCACTTCGTCCAGTTCTTCGCCTGGCGTGCGGGCCGCACGAAACGCCGCAGCCAGCTCATTGCAGGGCTTGCATGAGCGTCTCTGTCATAGCCCGGACGCGCGATCACCGCAATCGGAACCTGCCGCGCGATCCGCCGCCACCCGCGCCACTGGTCGAACTGTGCCAGATTGTCCGCGCCCATCAACCAGACGAACTGGTGACGGGGAAAGAGGCGAGGAAGTTTCGTGAGCGTATCGACGGTGTAGCGGGTCTTGAGCCGCTGTTCGACTGCGGTCGGCCGGATCGGCGCGTGGCGCGCCATCGCGCGCGCCGAGGCCGTCCGCGCGGCGAAGGGGGCCATGCCCTTCGCTTCCTTGAGCGGATTGCCGGGGGACACCAGCCACCACACCTCGTCCAGTTCGAGCGCGCGCAAGGCGTGGAGCGAGATCGCGCGATGCCCGCGATGCGCCGGGTTGAACGACCCGCCGAGGAGGCCGACGCGTTTCAAGGACGTGCCTGACCCGTCCCGCGCACGACCCATTTATACGTCGTCAGCCCCTCAAGCGCGACCGGGCCGCGGGCGTGGAGGCGACCGGTGGCGATGCCGATTTCGGCACCGAGTCCGAACTCGCCGCCGTCGGCGAACTGGGTCGAGGCGTTCCACATCACGATCGCGCTGTCGACGGCGTTGAGGAAGCGCTCGGCGGTGGCGTCGTCGTCGGTGACGATCGCGTCGGTGTGGCGGCTGGAGTGGCGCGCGACATGCGCCAGCGCGCCGTCGATCCCGTCGACCAAAGCGACCGAGAGGATCGAGTCGAGATATTCGGTGTCCCAGTCCTCGGCATTCGCGGCGACCGCGCGCGGCTCGATCATGCGGACATCGGCGTCGCCACGCAGCTCGCATCCGGTGTCGGCCAGCGCGGACAGGACCGGTGCGGGATCGGCGAAGGCGCGGTCGATCAGCAACGTCTCGGTTGCGCCGCAAATGCCGGTGCGGCGCATCTTGGCGTTGACCGCGAGCGCCACCGCCATCGCGGGATCGGCGGCGCGGTCGATATATAGGTGGTTGATGCCGTCGAGATGGGCGAGCACCGGGACGCGCGCTTCAGCCTGCACCCGCGCGACCAGGCTCTTGCCGCCGCGCGGGACGATCAGGTCGATCAGGCCATCTGCCCTGAGCATCGCACCCACCGCCGCGCGATCGGTGGTCGGCACCAGTTGTGCGGCATCGGCAGGTAGGCCCGCTTCGACCAGGCCGCGCGCAAAGGCGGCGTGGATCGCGCGATTGCTGTGCGCCGCTTCGGATCCTCCGCGCAGGATCGCGGCATTGCCGCTCATCACGCACAATGCCGCCGCGTCGGCCGTGACGTTGGGGCGGCTTTCATAGATGATGCCGATCACCCCGATCGGCACGCGCACGCGGCTGAGCTGCAAGCCATTGGGGCGTTCGCTGGCGTCGATCACCGCACCGACCGGATCGGCCAGCGCTGCGACCGCCTCGACCCCTGCCGCCGCGCCGTCGAGCCGCGCGGAATCGAGCCGCAGCCGGTCGAGCAGTGCGCCCGACAGGCCGTTTGCAGTCGCAGTTTCCACATCGCGCGCATTGGCTGCCAGAATTGCATCGGCATCCGTGCGGATCGCCGCGGCCGCCGCGCGCAGTCCTGCCGCCTTGGCCTCGGTCGGCAGTCCGGCCAGCAAGATTGCGGCGTTGCGGGCGCGGGCACCCATGTCGGCGATCAACGTCTGCGCATCCTGTTCCATCGCACCGCGCTATCATGCTGCAGCTGCAAAGTCCCTATCGCGCGGGCTTTTCCAAGCTGATAGATGAGCTTCATGGGGGAATTCGACGCAGCCGGGGATCTGGTCACGGGCACGCTGTTCGGCCGCGCGGTCGAGCGATCGCATGGCGAGGGCGGCGATCACGGCCCCGGAATCTGCCTGAATTGCGGGACGCAGCTGGTTGGGCCGCATTGCCATCGCTGCGGACAGGTCGGGCATGTCCACCGCACGATCGGGGCGATCTGGCACGAAATCCTGCACGGCGTCGTCCATTTCGAGGGCAAATTGTGGAACACGCTTCCCCTTCTCGCCTTTCGCCCGGGCGAGCTGACCCGCCGCTACATCTTCGGCGAGCGCGCGCATTTCGTGTCGCCGATGGCGATGTTCCTGTTTTCGGTCTTCACGATGTTCGCGGTGCTGCAGATCATGGGCGTGTCACCGCCAGCGGAGGTCGGCACCACCGCGCAGTTCGAGAGCGGCCTTCAGTTCGCGCGCAAGAATACCGAGGAATCGCTCAACGCTGCGCGCGCATCGCGGGCGAAGGCGGAAACCGGGAGTGAGCGTGCCAAGGCACTCGACAAGAAGATCGACAAATTGTCCACCGATCTTGAGGAGCTCAACCGCATACCGACGACCTTGAGCGGTCGCACCGGCCTGCCCTCCGGGCTCAAGACCGGCTGGCCGCGGCTCGACAAGGGGATCGAGAAGATGGAGCGGAACCCCGGTCTCGCGCTCTACAAGCTCCAGACGAACAGCTACAAATTCAGCTGGGCGCTGATTCCCCTGTCGATCCCGTTCGTATGGGCGCTGTTCCTGTGGCGACCGCGGTTCAAGGGATATGACCATGCGGTCTTTGTCACCTATTCGCTCGCGTTCATGTCGCTGCTGTTCATCGCGCTGATGATCGGGTCGGCCCTGGGTGTGCCGCGCGATGTGATCGCGTCGGTCGCGATGTTCGCGCCGCCGGTGCATATCTTCTTCCAGCTCAAGGGCGCCTATCGCCAGCCAGCGTGGAAGGCGCTGCTGCGTACCTTTGCGCTGCTGGTGTTCATCAGCATTATTGTGACCTTGTTCGCCCTGCTGCTGCTGGGCCTGGGGTTGCTGGGCTGAACCTCAGCCTCGACAGGGATAGCGCTTCTTCATCATGGCGTAGAAGGCGGATTTGACGCTCATGCCGCGTTGGGCGGCGGGAATCGATTCTGAACTCGGCGAGCAGTTCCTTGCTGCCGATATTGGCCTTGCCCTTGGGCGGGGGGCAGCTGTGCGGCGTGCGCCCTGCTTGACGCGCGGCGACGATGTCGGCGCGATAGGCGGTGGCGACACCCTCCATCTCGCCCTTCAGCAGCTTGATGTCAGGGGAGCCGAGCGCGAGAAACCCCTTGGCCTTGAGCGCATTCGCCCTGGCCAGGAACTCGGCGACACTCATCGCCTGCGCACTTACCGGAAGGAGCAGCGCCGCCCCCGCCAATACCGCCACCATCGCCCGCATCCGCATCCTCCCTCGATCCGGCGAAGAAACACGACAAGCGGCTTGAACGCCATATGAATTCGTCAGCTTCACAGCGGCGCTCTGCCCGTTAGAGTTCCACCGATTCGACGGGGGATTGTGTAACATGATTATCGGTATCGACCTCGGCACCACGAACAGTGCCGCGGCGGTCTTTCGTGATGGAGCGGCGGAGCTGATCCCCAACCGGCTCGGTCATATGTTGACCCCGTCGGCGGTCAGCATCGACGCCAATGGCGACGTCATTACCGGGCTTGCGGCGCGCGAGCGGATGGCGAGCCATCCTGACGTCACGGCCACCGCATTCAAACGCTATATGGGTACCCAGCGCACGACGAAGCTGGGCAAGCGCAGCTTCGCGCCCGAGGAATTGTCGGCGCTGATCCTGCGCAGCCTCAAGGCCGATGCCGAGGAGTTCCTCAAGCAGGAAGTGACCGAGGCGGTGATCACCGTCCCCGCCTATTTCAACGACAAGCAGCGCAAGGCGACGCACCGCGCGGGCGAACTGGCGGGGCTGAAGGTCGAGCGGCTGGTCAACGAACCGACCGCCGCCGCGCTCGCATACGGCATCCATCAGCTCGCCGATGAATCGCGCTTCCTGGTCTTCGACCTGGGCGGCGGCACGTTCGACGTGTCGATCGTCGAGATTTTCGAAGGCATTATCGAGGTGCGCGCCTCGACCGGCGACAATCATCTGGGCGGCGAGGATTTCAACGAGCTGCTGGTGAGCCTGATGCGCGACGCGCATGCCGGCGAATTCGGCGATGCCGGGCGCGGCGACGATGCGCTGCACCAGAAACTGCGCGAAGCCGCCGAACGCGCACGCCGCACGCTGAGCAGTACGGGTGAGGCGGAGATGCGGATCGTGTGGAACGATGCCGAATATCGCCACACCGTCACCACCGCGATGTTCGAGGTAGCGGCCAAGCCGCTGATCGACCGGCTGCGCGAACCCGTGCTGCGGTCGATGCGCGATTCTGGGGATCAAGAGCGCGGAGCTGTCCGAAATCATCCTGATCGGCGGCGCGACGCGGATGCCGGTGGTGCGCAGCGCGGTAACGCGGATGTTCGGTCGCTTTCCCAATGCGACGGTGAACCCGGACGAGGCGGTGGCGCTGGGCGCGGCGGTGCAGGCGGGGCTGAAGTCGCGGGACTCGGCGCTCAACGAGGTGGTCGTCACCGATGTCTGCCCTTATTCGCTTGGGGTGGAGGTCGCCCGGCGCTTGCCAGGCGGCGGGATCGAGGACGGGTTGTTCGCGCCGATCATCGAACGCGGCACGGTCATCCCGGCAAGCCGGATGCACACATTCAGCACGATGCACGACAACCAGACCAAGGTGGAATTCGGCATCTTCCAGGGCGAGGCACGGCTGGTCCGCGACAATGTCGAGATCGGGCGAACGACGGTACAGGTACCGCGCGCGGCAGCGGGGCAGGCGGTCGATGTGCGCTTTTCATACGACATCTCCGGCCTGCTGGAGGTCGATATCGTCGTGCCGCAGACCGGGGAGACGGTCAGCCTGACGATCAACGACGGCAATGTCGCGGACCCGGCCGCCCTGGAAAAGGCGCGGGCGGCACTGGCGGGGCTCAAGGTACATCCGCGCGACGAGGCGGAGAACAAGGCGGCGATCGCGCGCGGCGAAAAATGCTACGAGAATTTCCTGGGCGAGCAGCGTTACTGGGTGGGGGAGGCGATGTCGCGCTTTGCCGCCGCGCTGGAGACACAGGATCCGCGCACGATCGAGACCGCGCGCAAGGAACTCCACGCCGCGCTCGACCAGCTTGAGGGCGAGACCTTTCTGTGAAGCAATGGTGGCAGGTGCTCGGCGTGCCGCGCGGGAGCGACCGCGCGACCATCCGCCGCGCCTATGCCGCCAAGCTCAAGACCACCAATCCCGAGGACGACGCCAAGGGATTCATGGCGCTGCGCGAAGCCTATGAACAGGCGCTGCGCTGGGTTGAATATCAGTATTTCGACGATTGGGATGACGCGGAGGAAGAGGCGGAGGTCGAGCCGTCCGCTGACGATCCGGTTCCTGTCCTTGTCGCCGTCGACGAACCCGAGGCATTCGAACCTGCGCTGCCGCTACCGCCCGATGCGCCACCGGCATCTTCGGTTCCGCCCGACCCGTTCGAAGCGACACGCGCGGCTGAAGCCGCCGAACTTGAACGGCTGCTCGGCGAACTTGATGCCGGGCTGCGCGGGCCGTGGTTCAAGGATCGCGAGGCACTGCGCGCCACGTTCGACGCAGTGATGGGCACCCCCGCGCTGATGGAGATCGATCGGCGCGCGCGCACCGAATACCGCCTCGCCGCGCTGATCGCCGACACCATCCCGCGCAGCGACGCGATCCTGCAACCAGCGATGGCGGCATTCGGCTGGGAAGCGGAGGGCAACCACCCGCCCGCCGTGTGGTCGCTGCGGGCACGGCTGGACGAATGGCGGCTGATCGCGTCGTTCGGACGTGGCGATCACGGGCTGGGCGCGGGCTGGCGCGCGCTGATCGACGGCAAGGCACCCGGCTGGCGCAGGCGGATTGTGGCGCTGCGTCCCGGTATCGCCGGGCAAATTCGCCAGCTCTTCGACCTTGCCGATTATGAGGTGCCGGGGATCGCGCACAGCTTCCACCCCAAGGCGGCGGACTGGTGGCGCGCGCATCTCGACGCGCCGCGCTTTGGGTTTGCCGAGCTTTCGCTGCTGCTGATCGGCACGCTGGCGGCGGGGCTGTTCGCGCTGGTCGGCGCGACCCCGGCGCTGCGTCTGTGGGGCGCGGCGGCGGCGGGATCTGTGGGGGTCGTGCTTGCGATCCTCCATTGGCGCTTCGTCACCCCGCTGCGCTGGCGGCGCGGGCAGGGGCTGGCGGCGACGCCCGCGGGTTTTGGCTGGCGGTTCGGGCTGTGGCTTGTGGTTACGCTGACGGCGATCGGCCTGCCGCTGAGCCCATGGGTCGCGGCAGGAATCGCCGCATCGGCCTTTACCCTGGCGCTGACCATCTTCGTGCTCGACGGGAGCGAAGGCGGTGGCGGCGTGCCGTGGCGGCGGGTGATCATGCTCGGGGTCGTCGGCGCGTTCGTCGGCCCGGCCTTTGCCGCTATGCGGGTCGAGGAACAGGCGCTGGTGCTGGTGTTTGCGGCATCGAGCGGGCTGGTCGGCCTGTCGGCGCGCACGGCGATCGCGCAGCTGATCGCGCCACGCCCGATCCTGATCGCGCTGGGACTGTTGCTTGCGCTGATCGTCGCGGCGGTCATGCGAAGTGACTGGATGCCGGGGACGCCGCTGATCCCATGGGGCGCGGCGGCGTGTACGGGCCTCGTGCTGATGAGCGGGCTGCGTGCCGGCGACCCCAATGGGCGCGGCGACGGGGTCGCGTCGCTAGCCAACATGCTGCTCTGGGCGATGCTGGTGGTCGCCGCCATATTGTCGGTTCCGGACAAGCCGGGCGGCAACGGTCTGCCCCCGCCGATTTCGGTGGTTCCCGCCGATCCGATGATGGCGCTGGAGGCGGCCGAGCCGGGCTTTCGCGCGGTGAAGACCGGCAATCCCGAACTCTACGCGGCGGTCGCAGCTGTCCGGAAGGGGATGGCGGACGGGTCGCGTGATTTTTACAAGGGGTCGCAGGAGATCGACCGGCTGGTCAACGCCGCCTATCGGAAACGGCTCGCGCTCGCGCCGGCGTCATTGATCGCGGCTGAGATGGATATCCGCCTCGCCCGGCTGCGCGAAGATCGCAGCGCTAGTCCGCGTGCCTGTGCGGGCGAACCGGGTGTCGCCGAGCCCGTGCTGAGCAAGCCGCTGCGCGAGCGGCATTATGCGCATGCGCTGCGGGTGGCCGCGAGCAAGCCGGCTGATATTCGCGGCTTGACCACGGGTCGGGAGATCAAGGCAATCGAGCTGCTGCGCATCGCCGCCAATGGCGATGCGGCGGCGGCGGATCGCTTCGCCAGGGCGCTCGATGGCAGCGATCCGGTGGCGAAATGCGAAGCACGGATCGCGATGATGGAGGCGCTGGTCGCGCAGGACGATGCCGACATCGCCAAGACAATGCGGCCCACGCTGATCGCGCGGGCCGCTCCGAAGTCAGAGAAGAAATAGGGAGTCGCCATCCTCCCCCTGACGGGGGAGGATGGGCGAACCGTCACGCCCCCTGCGGAGCCGGGTTGCCGAACGGACCTTTGGGACGCCGCGTCTTGGGGATCGACGTTCCCGCGACGCCGACCGGGCCCTTGCTCGACGACGGATCGGGACGCCCGATATCGCCGTCGCTGAGAAGATTCTTGATCTCCTCGCCCGACAGCGTCTCGTACTCGAGCAGCGCGCCGGCCAGCGTGTGGAGCTGGTCGATATGCTCGGTCAGCACGTCGCGCGCGCGCTTGAGGCCGCCCTCGACCGTCGCCTTGATCTCGGCGTCGATCAGCTGCTGGGTCTCGTTCGACATATGCCGCGGCTGCGACGCCGAATAGCCGAGGAAGCTCTCGCCTTCGGGCTGCGAATATTCGACCGGGCCGAGCTTGTCCGACATGCCCCACTTCGTGATCATGTCGCGCGCCAGGCCGGTGGCGTACTGGATGTCGCCGCTCGCGCCCGACGAGACCTTGTCATAGCCGAAGATCACTTCCTCGGCGACGCGGCCGCCCATCGCGACGGCAAGGTTCGCGTACATCTTGTCGCGGTGATACGAATAGCTGTCCCGCTCGGGCAGGCGCATCACCATGCCCAGTGCACGGCCGCGCGGGATGATCGTCGCCTTGTGGATCGGGTCCGACGCCGGTTCGTGCAGCGACACGATCGCGTGGCCGGCCTCGTGATAGGCGGTCATCCGCTTCTCGTCGTCGGTCATCACCATCGAGCGCCGCTCGGCACCCATCATCACCTTGTCCTTGGCATCCTCAAACTCGCTCATCGCGACGAGGCGCTTGCCCTTGCGCGCGGCCATCAGCGCGGCTTCGTTGACGAGGTTGGCGAGGTCGGCGCCGGAGAAGCCCGGCGTGCCGCGCGCGATGGTGCGCGCGTCGACATCGGGGGCCAGCGGCACCTTCTTCATGTGAACCTGGAGGATCTTCACGCGACCCTCGATATCCGGGCGGGGCACGACCACCTGACGGTCGAAGCGGCCCGGACGCAGCAGCGCGGGATCGAGCACATCGGGACGGTTGGTCGCCGCGACGATGATGATGCCCTCATTCGCCTCGAAGCCGTCCATTTCGACCAGCAGCTGGTTCAGCGTCTGCTCGCGCTCGTCATTGCCATTGCCCAGGCCCGCGCCGCGATGGCGGCCGACCGCGTCGATTTCGTCGATGAAGACGATGCACGGCGCGCTCTTCTTGGCCTGTTCGAACATGTCGCGCACGCGGCTTGCGCCGACGCCGACGAACATCTCGACAAAGTCCGAGCCGGAGATGGTGAAGAACGGCACGCCCGCCTCACCCGCGATCGCACGGGCGAGCAGCGTCTTGCCAGTACCGGGCGAGCCGACCAGCAGCGCGCCCTTGGGAATCTTGCCGCCGAGGCGGGCGAATTTGGTCGGATCCTTGAGGAACTCGACGACCTCCTCCAGCTCTTCGCGCGCTTCGTCGATGCCCGCGACGTCGTCGAAGGTAACCTTGCCTTCCTTCTGGGTCAGCAATTTCGCGCGCGACTTGCCAAAGCCCATTGCGCCGGAGCCCGAGCCCTTCTGCATCTGGCGCAGCACGAAGAAGGCGATGCCGAGGAACAGCAGGAACGGCAGCGCCTGAACCAGCACATATTGCCAGATCGACGGGCCTTCCTCGGGCCGCGCGCTGATCGTCACGCCCTGCTTGCGCAGCGTCGGGATCAGGTCGGGATTGGCAACGGCGTTGGTGCGGAACTTCGAATCATTGTCGAGCGTACCGGTGATGACGCTGCCCGCGACATTGACGTCCTTGACCTTGCCCTGCTCGACATTGTCGAGGAATTCGGAATAGGCGATCGTCGTGCCCGCCGTTGTGCTGCTCGGCGCGCCGAACATGCTGACGAACAGCGCCAGCGCGGCCAGGATGCCGACCCACACCAGCAGGCTCTTCATCCACGGATTGCCGTTATTGTCGGGGCCGGGGGTCTTGTTGTCGTCGCTCATCTGTCGAATGCACCTTCCTCAGCCCACAAGATAGGCGGTCGCAGGTTAATGGCAATGGAACAGCTTCGATCAGAGTGATCGACGCGGTGGGGCGGAGCGGAAATGCCAGATTTCGCCCTTTGCGGTCGCCTGAACCCCCGCCTGGGTGGCCCCGGCATCGCGCGCGAGTGCGTCGAGCAGCGATTCGATATTGGTCGAATCGGTGAACAGCGGGAACGCGATGTGGTGCCGGTCGCGTGTGGCGCGAACCGCCTGTCGCACCAGGCGGCGCTGGACTTCGCGCGGCAGATCCCGTGCGCGTAGCGTCGCGCCGCGATCATCCCAGCGCTCCGCCCAGAACTGCGCGACCAGTGCGTCGAGCGCGGCATTGGTCTCGGCGATGTGGGCGACGGACCGGGCCAGCGCAGCCGGATCGAGCAGGGTCTGGCTGGCCAGCAGCTCGCGAAACCGGGTGCGGTCATGATGCAAGTCGGCGTTGCTGGGATCGTCGACCCAAACAGTGCCCGCCGCCGCGACGATCGCGCGAAGGCTGTCGCGCCGCCATTCGAGCAGCGGGCGCAGCACCGGAAATTCGCCATGTCGCACGGGGCGAATGCCGCTCAGCCCCGCCACCCCCGACGCGCGGTTGAGCCGCATCAGCAGCGTTTCGGCCTGATCGTCGGCATGGTGGGCGGTGAGCAGCAGGAGGGCATCGGCCTGTCGCATCCACGCGAACAACGCGGCATAGCGTGCCGCGCGCGCCTGACCCTGCAAACTGCTCCCGCTGATCGGCTCGGCGGGGGTGAGCGTGGCGTGGGGGACGCCGAGTTGCGCGCAGACCTCCGCGACCATCGCGGCCTCGTCCGCTGCCTCGGGGCGCAATCCGTGATCGACCGTCGCCGCGACGACGCGACCGGGAAAAGCGGCGCTCGCGAGCAGCAGCATCGCCATGCTGTCCGCACCGCCCGACACCGCCAGCGCGATCCGTGCGTCCTCGGCGAGCGCGCCGTCGAACGCGCGGACGCATAGATTATCGAAATCCGCCCGAAACCGCTCGACCCACGCCGGGTCGAGCGGGTTCAGCGCGTCAGCGGCACTTGCTGGCGGAACGGCCGGTGGCGACATCCATCTTCATCGCTTCGGAGAGGCGGTCGCCATAGACCTGGGTCAGCTCGTCATAGACCTTGCAGACCTCGCTCGCCGGCTTCTTCATCTTCACCAGCGCCTGGGCGAGATAATAGAGCGAGTCCGGCGCGCGCTCGCCATTGGGCATTTTCTGGTAGTTTTCGAAGAAGGCAGTCGCGGCGAGCGCGGGCTTGCCCTGATCGAGCAGCGCGCGGCCGAGCAGGTTCTGCGCATAGCTGGCGCGGCGATGCTTGGGATGCTTCTGTACCACGCTGCGCAGCTCGACGATCGCCTTGTCATATTGCTTCGCCTGCCACAGGCGGAAGCCATAAACATAAGCGTCCTCGGCCGCGTCGTCGGTGCTGGGCCGTTCGACTCCGGCTACCGGGGTTGTCGGCGCGGGTGCGCTGGTGGTCGGGGCCGGGGTGGTCGGGCGTGGTGTCGTCGGACGCGGGGTCGCACCTGTCGTCGGGCCGATCCCGGTGACCGGGGCCGTCCCGCCGACCGCCGATGCGCCGTCCTCCAGCGCCTTCAACCGCGCGTCGGTCGAGCGCTTATAGGCCGTGAACGCTTCCTCCAGCTGGCGCAGGCGATATTGAGTCTGCTCGATCTGGCCCGTCAACGCGGATTGCTGCGATTCGAGCGCATTGACCCGCGCGGTCAGGTCGGTGACCACGCCGCTCGCCGGGGTGCCCGGCGCGCCGCCGCTTTGCTGGGGTGCCGTGATCTGGGGCTCGACCGTCTGGCCCGCGCCGCCCGGAAACACCTTGCGCTGCACCGCGCGCATCTCTCGCTCCAGCCGGTCGATCCGGCCCTCGATCCCCCTCGCGGCTGGTCTGCGCCGCCACCGGGAGGGCGATCGACGCCATCCCCGCCAGCACCACCGCCATCGCCGCACTCTTGTTCAGAAACCGCATGTCATTCCCCACCCGCGATACGCTTCGCTCGATCCAATATAGCATCATTCACTGTGCTGCCGATGCTGACCCCAGCCTTAAGCATCCGGCGTCGCGGTCGCGACCGGTGACGGCGTCGGCTGCGCGACCGGTGCAGGCGCGACGGCGGTCGGCCGAGCCGCCGGGCTGCGCGTCGGCGCGGGGTTGAGCCGCGCAGCAGGCGAGCGCTGTGCAGCAGGCGTGGGGGTCGGGGTCGGAACAGGCGTCGCCGCCTCCGTCGGCTGGCCCCGGGCGCGCAGCGCGTCGGCGCTGATCGGCACATCCTTGATCGCAACGCCGGGACGTCCGAGCGAAGCGACCTCGACCCCGTCGATCGTCACCTGCACCGCTTCCGGACGACCGACATTGATCATCGGACCCTTGGCATCGGCGGGCACGTCATAGCGCTCGCCCGTGGCCATTTCCTTTTCGTACAGCCGCGTTCCTGCAGCGTCATATATACGCAGCCACACCGGCTGCGTCGCGATCAGCGTGACCTGACCTCCGCTCGCCGGGGTTGCGGCTGCGGTCGGAGCTGCGTCGGGCGTCGCGAGGGCGGACGGTGTCGGATCGGGCGCGACGGTCGTGCCCCCGCGGAACAAGTCGGTTCCGTACCACAGTCCAACCGCGCCAAGCAGCAGCACCGCCACGATCGCCCCGGCCCAGGCAAGGCCGCTCGGCGGCTCGCGCACCGGATCCTCGGGGTCGTAGCTTTCATAGACTTCGCGCGCGGCGAAGGTGGCGGAGGTTTCCTCACGCAGCTCGCGGGCCAGCGCCACCTCGTCCGCCCCGACCGCGCGGGCATAGGCTTTTACGAAGCCGACGGCATAAGTGGGGGGACGGCAGGCCCGAATAGTCCGACGCCTCGATCGCGGCGAGGTGTCGCTGCGGCACGCGGGTGCGACCGGCGATGTCGGCCAGCTCCAATCCCGCCGCCAGCCGGGCGTCGCGCAACTTTTCCCCGACCTTCACCGGAAACAGGTTCGGGGTGTCGCCCGGTTCGCCGTCCATTCAATTCCCTCCGGTGTCAGTTATGCGCGCACGTTGCTGCACTCCTTAAAGGAGTGTCAACGTGCGCACTACCGGAAATCCGTGGCTTTTCGCTCAGGCAAGCTCGACGCCATGCGCTTCGGCCCAGCTTTCGAGCGCGCCACGCATGTCGCGCGGCGGTGTCGCGAGCAATGTCTCCATCGCCTTGCCCAGGGCGGCGTGGTCCAGGCTGCGCACCATCGCCTTGACTGGCCCAACCGCAGCCGGGGTAATCGACAGCCGGTCGATCCCCAGACCGATCAGCGCCATCGCCTCCAGCGGCCGCCCGCCCATCTCGCCGCACACCGCGATTGGCACGTTCGCGGCATGCGCCTCCCCGCGCGACGCGGCGCAGGAAGCGGAGGATCGAGGGGGACAGCCAGTCGTACCGGACGGCCAGTTTGGGATGTGCGCGGTCGGCCGCGAACAGGAACTGGGTCAGGTCGTTGGTGCCGATCGACAGGAAGTCGAGCTGGGGCAGCAAGATGTCGAGCACCTCGGCCAGTGCCGGCACTTCCAGCATCGCGCCATAGCGGACCTGAAGCGGCAATTTGTGACCGCGTGCCTCCAGCCAGGCGCGCTGCGCCTCGAAGATCGCGCGCGCCTGTTCGAACTCCCACGGCTCCGACACCATCGGGAACATGACGCTCAGCGTCCGGCCCGCCGCCGCTTCGAGCAGCGCGCGCGCCTGCACCTTCATCAACCCTTCGCGCTCGAGCGCCAGCCGCAGCGCGCGCCAGCCCATCGCGGGGTTCTCTTCCTCGCCATTTTCGTCATGGTCGAGATAGGGGAGCGCCTTGTCGCCGCCGATATCGACCGTGCGGAAGATGACCGGACGGTCGCCCGCAGCCTCCAGCACGTCGCGATACAGGCGCTTCTGCCCCTCGCGCTGGGGGAGGGTGGCGGAAACCAGGAACTGGAATTCGGTGCGGAACAGGCCGATCCCGTCGGCCCCGGTCAGGTCGAGCGCGGCGACATCGTCGCGCAGCCCCGCATTGACCATCACCGTCACGCGGTGGCCGTCGCGGGTTTCCGGCGCGAGGTTGCGCATCGCGGCAAATACGGCGCGGCGTTTCTGCGTGATGAGCAGCTTCGCCTCGAACACCTCTTCCATTGCGCTGGTCGGGCGCACCACGACGGACTCTTCGGTGACGTCGAGCAGCAATCGGTCGCCCTCCGCGACCAGACGGCGGATATCCTTGACCCGGCCGAGCACCGGCACCCCCATCGCCCGTGCCACGATGGTCACATGGGCTGTCAGCGAGCCTTCTTCGAGGATCACGCCCTTCAACCGGCGGCGGTCATATTCGAGCAGTTCGGCTGGGCCTAGATTGCGCGCGATCAGGATCGAATCCTGCCTGAGGCCCAGCTGCGCTGCGGTCCCCAACTGCCCCGACACGATCCGCAGCAACCGGTTGGACAGATCCTCCAGATCGTGCATCCGTTCGCGCAGCAGCGGATCGTCGATCTGCCGCATCCGCATCCGCGTGCGCTGCTGAACGCGCTCGATCGCCGCTTCGGCGGTCAGGCCGCTGTCGATCGCCTCATTGATGCGACGGCCCCAGCCCTCGTCATAGGCGAACATCTTGTAGGTCTCGAGGATCTCCTCATGCTCCCCGCCGACGCCGAACTCGGCCTGGCTGGTCATGCGGTCGATCTGCTCGCGCATCTTGTCGAACGCGGCATAGACGCGGTGGCGCTCGGCCTCGGTATCCTCGGCCACGGTATGCTCGATGGTGATGCGCGGCTGGTGGAAGACAGCGGCACCCGCCGCCATCCCCTCGACCAGCTTGAACCCCGCAATGCGCGCGGTCGCAGTCGGCTGGGCGCGGGTCGAACCGCCTGCGCTGGCGTCGGCGCTGTCGATCAGCCCGGCATTGGCGATCAGCTCCGACAACACCATCGCGACGGTCTGCAGCGCCTCGATCTCCACCTCTTCATATTTGCGCGGATCGGCATGCTGCACCGCGAGCACCCCGACCGCGCGCTCCTTGCGGATGATCGGCACGCCGGCAAAGCTGTGAAACTGTTCCTCGCCCGTTTCGGGGCGATAGGCGAAATCGGGGTGGGATGCGGCCTCGTCCAGGTTCAGAGTCTCGACATTCTTGGCGATCGTGCCGACCAGACCTTCGCCGAGCGCGAGCTTGGTGACGTGCACCGCCGCCTGCGCGAGGCCGCGGGTGGCGAACAGCTCCAGCACGCCTTCGCGCAGCAAATAAATCGAACAGACTTCGCTGCGCAGCGACTCCCCGATGATCTCGACCACCGCGTTCAGCTTGGACTGGGCGGGGGTGCGCGACGCCATCACGTCGTGCAACCGCGTCAGGATCTCACGGGCGGAGGCGGCGGCGGAAACGGGCATAAGGTGGCGCTATCAGATCGTCCCCAAAGCGCCAAGAAATTCAGCGCGCGGCGAGCGTCACGCTGCCTCCGGTCACGCGCGTGTCTCCAGCGAGCGCGCCGCCGTCATAGGCCAGTTTCGGCGTTGCAGCCGGGACGCCGCTGCGCCACGCAATGAGCGCGACGCGATAGGCATCGTAGCGCGCGTAGAATGCGTGATACGGCTGGTCGATCCGTGCCAGCGCGTCCGGGGCGGTCTCGGCAAGGCTGGATGCTGGCCAGCTCGCCGCCTCTTGCGCCATGTCTGATGCGATAGAACAGAATTGCGGCAGCACGGGGGGCTGGGCAAAGTAGTTGTAAAGCCGGGTCATTGCCCGGTCGAAATCACCGCCATGCATGGCCGCGACGCGGCGGTGCGCCGCATCCAGCTCGCGCCGATGGGTGTGGAGGACGCGATTATATGCGGACGCGATCGCGGGATCCGCGCAGTTGAGCGCCGCGACATTGAACGCAACGCGCAGATGCCAGGCGGCGGCAAAGTGCGGGACGCCGTGGTTCGGCGTCGCGTAGGTCCGCTCGGCAAGCCTCGCCGGAATGGCAAGTCCGGCTGCCGCACCATCGGGTGGAGTCGGTGCGGCCCTGCGCACGACGGTGGGGGCGTCCGGCACGGGCAGCGGCGCGGCAACCCCGGGGTTGTCGCCACTGCTCGAGCAGGCGGCAAGCGGCAGGGCGATGAACGCGACAGCGAGCGGGAGCGAGGTCCGGACCATCGCTCTCCCATGCACGCGGCAGCGTCAAATCGCGCTTAAGGGCGATGGTTAAGACGGGTTAGGGCGGTTCAGGCCGCGCGCTTCTCCAGCGCGTGCGCGGCTTCGGCCATCAACTGGGCGATAATGTCCGCGACCGGTTCTTCCTTGCTGACCATGCCGACCGACTGCCCCGCCATCAGCGACCCATTATCGACATCGCCCTCAATCACTGCGCGGCGCAGCGCGCCCGCCCAATAATGTTCGATCTGGAGCTGTGCCTCCATCATCTCGACCTTGCCCTCGTCGAGCAGTTGCGCGACCTCGCGCTGCTTGGCGGTGAACAGCTCCGAAGATGCGTTCTTGAGCGCGCGCACCGGGATGACCGGCAGACGCGGGTCGATCTGGACGCTCGCGACCGCGTCGCGCGCCGATGCGCGGAAGAACGCCTTCTTGAAGTTCGGATGCGCGATGCTCTCGGTCGCACAGGCAAAGCGCGTGCCGAGCTGGACCCCCGCCGCGCCCATATCGAGATAGCCCGCGATCGCCTCGCCCCGGCCGATCCCGCCCGCGACGAACACGGGGACCTGCGCCGCGACCTCGGGCAGGATTTCCTGCGCGAGCACGCTGGTCGACACCGGGCCGATATGGCCGCCGGCCTCCATTCCCTCGACCACCAGCGCATCGACGCCCGAGCGGATCAGCTTCTTGGCGAGGCTGAGCGCGGGGGCAAAGCAGATCAGCTTGGCGCCATTGCCCTTGATCGCGTCGAGCGATCCGGCGGGGGAAGGCCGCCCGCCAGCACGATATGCGTGACGTTGTGCTTCGCGCAGACCTCGATCAAATCGAACAGCTGCGGGTGCATGGTGATGAGGTTCACGCCGAACGGCTTGTCGGTCAGCGCCTTCGTCCCGGCGATCTCGGCGTCGAGCAGCTCGGGCGTCATCGCGCCGCACGCGATCAGGCCGAAGCCGCCCGCATTGGAAATGGCGGAGACAAGGTTGCGCTCGCTCACCCACGACATCGCGCCGCACAGGATCGCAGTCTCGCTGCCAAGAAATTCGATGCCGCGCGCCATGCGGCGGTGGAGGCGCTCTTCACCAATGGTCATGTGCTCGCCCTAGCGCTCGCCCGATACTTCCCGCAAGTCTGGTCAGCGCGGCATGCGCGCATTAGGGCTGCGGCCATGGTCCGCCTCGTTCTCGCCGCCTTCACCCTGGCTACCGCCACGTCGGCCACCGCGCAGGAGCGCGCGTTCGACGGCCATGTCCATCTGTGGAACGGCGAGGAGTCGCTGCGCGCCTATGTCGCACAGTCGCGGCCGGCCGGCCATGATCCGGTCGCCGCCGCGATGTGGTTCGGCGGTCCCAATCAGGCGCTGGCCGGAAACCCGGATGCGATCCGTGCAGGCAATGACGGAATCCTTGCGCTCGCCGCGCGCCACCCCAATCTGCTGCCCGTCGCCACGGTCCACCCCTATGATGGCGAGGCCGCCGTGGCCGAGGTGCGGCGCGTCGCCGCGCGCGGGGCGAGGTTGCTCAAGATCCATCCGCACACGCAAAGTTCGATGCCGCCGACCCGCGCGTGCTGACGGTCGTGCGGGCTGCGGGCGAAGCCGGACTGGTCGTACTCATGGACAATGCCGGGATCGTGCCGTCCGACAATGAGAAGCTGTTCAACCTCGCTTTGTCCGCGCCCAAGACCCGGTTCATCTTCGCGCATATGGGTGCGATGGGCTTCCGCTTCTGGAACCTGCTCAAGGCGGCGCGGACGGCCGAGGGGCTGTTCGGCGACAATATCTATTTCGACATTTCCGCGACGGTGACGCTGGCTGCGGAGTCGCCGATCGAGGAAGAGTTCGTCTGGACGATGCGGAATGTCGGCATCGACCATATCCTGCTCGGGTCAGACTATCCGCAATTCTCTCTGGAGCAGAACGCAGCGGCGCTCGACCGGCTGGGCCTCACTGCGGAGGAGCGTGCCGCCATCCGCTACGGCAATGCGCGCAGGCTGTTCGCACTCAAGGACTGATCCGTCACGGTCCGCATTCCCAGACGCCGTCGATCGCCTGAGGCGCGCTACCCGGTGCCTCGACCGACAGCGTTGCGGTGTGGCTCGACCCTTCATGTTCGGTCTCACGCGCTGCGCCGCGCGTGATCGACGCCGTGAGCCCCTCACCCGCAAAGCTGCCGCCCCGCGCCATCGCGTCGAACCCGCCGGTCTCGCGCGCGGTGAGCAGCACCGGCTTGCCAGACCGCATGACGACCGCCGTGGCCCGGCTGGCGGCATCGACATCGCCCGCGCCGACCAGCATCAGGATGCTCGCGTCCGACAGAAAGGCGCAGCGCAACTCGCCCTTGAGTGCGCCCGCTGCCGCCTCGGTCACTGCGTCGAGCTCGATTGCCGCAGGCGAAGGCGTCGGGCCTGGCGGGATCACCGATTCGATCGGCGCGGGCGGCGCTGTTGTCTCGTTCGCGGGCGGGGCCGGGGCGGGGGAGCAGGCGGCGAGCGCCACGATGAGGCCGAGAATCGGAAGTCGCATGCCTCCACAATGCCGTAGACGCCGCGCGGTTCAATCCTGCAGGATCGCGCGATGCGACAGGCACTCCACCAGCTTCACATCGAAACGCCCGGTCAGGGGCTGCATGAGTTCACCGGACCGGTGTGTCGCTGGGTCGCGGACAGCGGGATCGACACGGGGTTGCTGACGCTGTTCGTCCGCCACACCAGCTGTTCGCTGCTGATTCAGGAGAATGCCGCCCCGGCGGCACGCCGCGACCTCGAACGCTGGATCGCGCGAATTGCGCCGGAGAGCCGCGATTATGAGCATGACGATGAGGGGGGCGGACGATATGCCCGCACATCTGCGTGCGGCGATCACCACCACGTCGATCGCCATCCCCGTGGCGGGTGGCGCCCCGTTGCTCGGCACCTGGCAGGGCATTTATCTGTTCGAACATCGTCGCGCGAGCCATCGCCGACAGGTCGCGCTGCATTTGATCGGGGCGTGAACCAGACGAAAATCCGGCATCGCAGCTCGATGTAACCGGTTCCATTTGCTGGCGGCGTCGGATACTGAATTCTCCATGATCGACCGCCGCACCCTGCTCGCCGCTGCCGCCGCCGCCCCACTTGCCGCCTGCGCACCACGCGCCGCCGCGCCGCGTCGGCCGTTGCGCGTCGTCACGCTCAACATCTGGCACGATGCCGGGAACTGGCCGCTGCGGCTCAAGCTGATCGCAGATGTGTTGCGCGCCGCCGATGCCGATGTGATCGCACTGCAGGAAGTGTTGCAGGATTCGAAGAAGAACCTGCCCAATCAAGCGGAGACGATTGCGGCGGCGCTGGGCGGATACAGCGTCAACTTCATGTCCACCGCGCCGCTCGAAGCGGCCAACCGTTATGGCAATGCAATCCTGTCGCGGTTGCCCGTTCGCGCGGTAGATACGATCAAGCTCGAGCCGCTGGCCGACAGCCGCACCGCGATCCGGGTGCGGGTCGATGCGCATGGGCGCATGGTCGATATCGTCAACACCCATCTCGCCTGGCAGCCCGATCAGGGGCCGATGCGCGCGCAGCAGATTCGCGGGCTGCTGGGCTGGCTGCCGAGCGACGATGTTCCGCTGTTGCTGATGGGCGACTTCAACGCCCCGCTCGACGAGGCCGCGCTTGCCCCGATCGCGATCCGGGGGCTGGAGTCCGCGCTTCCGCCCGGCGCGGTCGATACGACATTGGTGGTGTCACGCGGGCACAAGCCGCGCGTGATCGACCATATCTTCGCCGACCCGCGCACGTTCGAAGTTATCGACGCCCGCCGCATCGCCGACGCGGTGGACGGCGAGTTTCCGTCGGATCACTATGGTGTGGCAGCGACGCTTACGCTTCGCTGAGCAGTTTCAGGCAGCGTCAACTTCCGGCGCGTCCAGCCCATAAGCGGTGTGGAGCACGCGGACAGCGAGTTCGGTTTCGTCCTCGTGGATCAGCACGCTGACCTTGATCTCGCTGGTGGTGATCGCAAGGATGTTGATGCGGCGCTCGCCCAGCGTGTCGAACATCGTCGCGGCGACGCCCGCATGGCTGCGCATCCCGACCCCGACGACGCTGATCTTCGCGACCTTGGCGTCGTGGATCAGTTCGTCATAGCCGATCGGCCCCTTCGCCTTTTGCAGCACGTCGAGCGCGCGGGCGAGTTCGGCGCGCGGCACGGTGAAGGTCACGTCGGTCGACCCGGTCGCGTGCGCGACGTTCTGGACGATCATGTCGACGTTGATCCCCGCCTCGGCCAGCGGACCGAAGATATGCGCCACAGCGCCGGGCCGGTCGGGGACGTTGGTCAGCGTCACCTTGGCTTCGTTCTTGTCCGCGGCGATGCCGGTGATGAGCTGCCGTTCCACGTCGTTGATCTCCTCTTCGCCGACGATCAGCGTGCCGCGATGGCCGGCCTCGTCATGCGTATCCTCGAACGAGGAGAGGACGCGGACGCGCACCCCCTCCTTCATCGCCAGCCCGACCGAGCGGGTCTGGAGCACCTTCGCCCCGACGCTCGCCAGTTCCAGCATCTCTTCATAAGTGACCTTGGTCAGCTTGCGCGCGCGGGGGACGATGCGCGGGTCGGTGGTGTAGACGCCGTCGACATCGGTGTAGATGTCGCACCGGTCGGCGCGCATCGCCGCCGCGACCGCGACCGCGCTGGTGTCCGAACCGCCGCGCCCCAGCGTGGTCACGCGATTGTCGTCGGCCAGTCCCTGAAAGCCGGGCACCACCGCTACCGCGCCGTCAGCCAGGCTTGCATTGAGAGCGTCGGTGTCGATCGAGTTGATCCGGGCGCTGGCATGGGCGCTGCTGGTATGGATCGGCAATTGCCAGCCAAGCCACGACCGCGCGGGCACGCCGATTGCCTGAAGTGCGATCGCCAGCAGCCCACTGGTGATCTGCTCGCCCGCCGAGACGACCGTGTCATATTCGCGCAGGTCGTAGAGCGGCGAGGCTTCCTTGCAGAATCCCACCAGCCGGTCGGTCTCGCCCGCCATTGCGGAGACCACGACCGCGACCTGATTGCCCGCCTCCCATTCGCGCTTCACCCGCGCGGCGACGTTGCGAATCCGCTCGATGCCCGCCATCGACGTGCCGCCGAACTTCATCACGATACGCGCCATCTGCTCCATGTCCTCTTGGGAAGCCGTGGGCGCGCTGATAGGAGGGGGAAATGGCGATGACAAGCAAAGCAACGATTGACCCCCGTGAAGCTGAACATTTCGGTCGTCTCGCGGCCGATTGGTGGAATCCGAAGGGTGAGTCCGCGATGCTCCACCGGCTGAACCCGGTGCGGCTGCGCTATGTGCGTGAGGCGATCGACGCGCATTGGGATGTCGATCCGCGCGATTTCGCGCCGCTGAAGGGCCGCACGGCGCTCGATGTCGGGTGCGGCGCGGGGTTGCTGTGCGAACCGCTGGCGCGTTTGGGCGCGCAGGTCACCGGGGTGGATGCGGCACCGGAGAATATCGGTGCGGCGCGGGCGCATGCCGCCGCATCGGGCCTTATCATCGACTATCGCGCGGGCGAGTTCGAGGATCAGGTCGCGGGGCGCCAGTTCGACCTCGTTACCTCGATGGAGGTGATCGAGCATGTCGCCGATCCCGCCGCCTTTGTCGCGGGCCTTGTCGCCGCGCTCGCGCCGGGCGGGCTGATGATCCTGTCCACCCCCAACCGCACCCCGCTGTCGCGGCTGGCGATGATCACGGTGGGCGAGGGGCTCGGCATGATCCCGCGCGGGACGCATGACCACGCCAAGTTTCTGACGCCCGAGGAACTGACCGCATTGCTGGAAACTGCGGGGATGGTGGTGAGCGACCTGCGCGGGCTGAGCTTCTCCCCGGGCGCGGGGTTTCATTTGAGCGAGGACACCAGCCTCAACTATCTGCTGACCGCGCGGCGCGCCTAGAACAGCCGCCCGCCATTGGGCACTGGCACGCTCGGGTGGAACAGCACCACTTGTCCCTCGGCATCGGGGAAGCCGAGCGTCAGCACCTCCGACATCATCGGGCCGATCTGGCGTGGGGGGAAATTGACGACCGCCGCTACCTGCCGCCCGGGCAGGTCGTCGAGGCGGTAATGTTCGGTGATCTGCGCCGACGACCGCTTCACCCCGATCGCCGGGCCGAAGTCGATGGTCAGCTTGAACGCCGGCTTGCGTGCCTCGGGAAACGGCTCGGCGGCGATGATCGTGCCGACGCGGATATCGACCGCGAGGAACTGGTCGAAGCTGATTTTCGGCGCGGCGGGCGCGTCGGCGGCGTGGGTCATGTGCATTGGAATCTCCCGTCGCGGGTCGATTGACACAGGCGGCCGGATTCGCCCAGTCCCTGCCCATGACCGTGAAGCTGCACCCCGACTGGCTCGCCCCGCTGCAACCCGAGTTCGACAGCCCGTACATGGCCGATCTGCGCGCGTTCCTGCTGGCGGAGAAGGCGGCGGGGAAGCGGATCTTTCCCAAGGGCAGCGACTGGTTCCGCGCGCTCGACCTGACCCCGCCACAGGACGTGCGCGTCGTCATTCTCGGCCAGGATCCCTATCACGGCGAGGGGCAGGCGCATGGCCTGTGCTTCTCGGTTCAGCCGGGGGTGAAGGTGCCGCCGAGCCTTGTGAACATCTACAAGGAGCTAAAGAGCGACCTTGGTATCGACCCGCCGCGCCACGGATTCCTTGAGCATTGGGCAAAGCAGGGGGTGCTGCTGCTCAACAATTGCCTGACGGTCGAGATGGGGCTGGCGGCGTCGCACAAGGGGCGCGGGTGGGAGCGGTTCACCGACGCGGTGGTGGCGCAGGTCAATGCGCTGCCCGATCCGGTGGTGTTCATGCTGTGGGGCAGCCATGCACAGAAGAAAGCGGCGTCGGTCGATTCGCGCCATCTGGTGCTGAAATCGGTCCATCCCTCGCCGCTGTCGGCACATGGCGGGTTCTTCGGGTGCCGCCATTTTTCGAAGGCGAATGCGTTTCTGGAGGCGAACGGGCGCGGGACGATCGACTGGGCGCTGCCGCCCATCTAGCCGTCACCCCGGCGAAAGCCGGGGTGACGGCTTTGCCGTTAAAAGCTCAACCGCGCCGACACGCGGATGTCGCGACCCGGCAGCGGGGCGAAATCCTTGGTGAAGCTGGCGTGGCGGCGCGCATCGACGTCGAAGATGTTGTTCGCCGACAGGATGATCGCGGTCTCGCGCTTTTCGCCCAGCGGGTGCCAGGTGACCGACGCATTGACCAGGGTGAAGGCCGGAGTCTCCGTCTCGAACGCCGCGACGCGGGTCTGGCGGACCGCATGCTCGACCTCGACCCGGCCGCCGAACGCGCCCTGGCTGGCGTCGATCCCGGCGAGCACGCGGAAGGGGGGGATGCGTGGCACGGCGCTGCCATCCTCCAGCCGGGCGTTCACATAATCCGCGACCAGATTGCCGCCGAGCGAGAAGCCGCCCTCGCCGCCGTCGATGAAGGTGGTCGACACCTCGCCCTCAATGCCGAGATAGCGGGCGCCCGCCTGACGATATTCAAACACCGGCAGTTCGTCGATCTCGTCGCCGGTCGCGACTTCATAGATGTAATCGTCGAACCAGTTGGCGTAGCCGGCGATCTGGAAACGCAGCGGCCCGGTGGCACCGCGCGCATAGAGTTCGCCGCCCCAGCTCTTTTCGGTGCGGAAATTGGGGTTGCCGACCTCATAGGCCTGGGTGGCGATATGCGGGCCGTTGGAGAACAGCTCTTCCGCCGAAGGCGCGCGGACCGCGCGTGAGGCGTTAACACCGATCTTGACCGACGACGTGACCGCATAGGACAGGCCGATCGCGCCGGAAAAGGCATCGAAACGGCGGTCGAACGCGCCCGTCGGGCCATCCTCGTCCAGATCCAGCTTTACATCGTTCGAGCGGACTCGGGTGTGTTCGTAGCGCAGGGCGCCTTCAACGCCGATGGCACCCAGATCGACTTCCTGCAGCGTGAAGAAGCCATATTGGTCGGTGACATTCTGGGGCACGAACGCCTCGGCCCCGACCGCCGCGAAGTCGCGCGTGAAGCCCTGGAACCCGGTCACGCCGCGCCAGCCATTGCGGTTGGCCTGAACCAGTTCCAGGCGGCCCTCGAACCCTTCCGCGCTGAACACGGTGCCGACCTCGTCGCCCTCGAACTCGGTATGCTCGTAATCCGAATAGCCGGCGCGGACGCGCAGTGCGTCGATGAAGCCGCCGATCTTGACCTCGCCACGCACATCGGCGCGGAACTGCTTCAGGCCGATCGTGACCGGCTCCTCGCCATGGGCATGTTCGTCATGGTCGTGATCCTCGTCATCATGATCCTCGTCCTCATGATGATGTTCGGCACCGGGCCGCGCGGGAATGCCATAGCGCGTGTCGTAGTAGCCGGCCGAAAAGCCCAGGCTACCGCCTTCGTTGATCAGCGCAATGCCGCCGCCCAGCGTATAGGTGCGCGTGCCGCTGTTCGGCAGGCGGCCGCGCTGGTTCGCCAGTTCCAGTGCTTCGGCGGCTTCTTCGGCATGGCCTTCTTCGGCTTCATGCTCGGCGATGTGCAACTGCTCCTCGCGCAGCGTGTCGCTCAGCACATAGCCGCCAACGCGCAGATCGTCGCTCTTGCGATAGCTGCCGTCGATATGCGCGACGATCTGGGGGGTGATCGCAAAGTCGACCGCCACGCCACCGCCACGCTCATCCGCCGCCGAGCCATAGGCACCGATCGCGTCGATATGGAAGCCATTCTCCGGCACCGCGCGCGGGATGCGGCGGTCGAGCACGTTGACCGCGCCGCCGATCGCCTGGCTGCCGAACAGCAGCACCGCAGGACCGCGCAGCACCTCGATCCGCTCGGCGGTCAGCGGTTCGATCGACACCGCATGGTCGGTCGAGGTGTTGGAGACATCGAGCGTGCCGAGCCCGTCGGTCAGCACGCGGACGCGCTCACCCTGGAACCCGCGCAGCACCGGGCGCGAAGCACCGGGGCTGAACGAGGTTGCCGACACGCCCGGCACTTGCGTCAGCGATTCGCCGATCTGTCCGCGAATGTCGCGTACCAGTTCATCGCCGGTGATGACCGACGTGCCCGCCAGCAGATCGAGTCGCTCAAGGCCTGGCGCGCTGATCACCACCTCATCGACCGTCTCGCCATGCACCGGGTTGCGGCTCGACCGGTCGCGTTCGGCGTGGTCGCTGGTCTGGGCAAAGGCGGGGGCGGCAAGCACGCTCGTCGCGAGCAGGAGGGCAGTGAACTTCATGGCTACGCAAATTCCCTGAACTGAATTTGCGCGCATCCTTAGGTGCAATGATACAACGTCACAAGTAGGAAATTGCTGCGCTGCGATGAGGTGCCGTTTCCGCGCGGTCAGCCTTGTGGGGCAGCCACGCGATCCTCGACAACGGTTTCATAACGGCGACCGGTCCAGAGGGAAGCGGTGAAGCGCCGCGCTCCGTCGGGATCGACCTCCCAGCGCCAGATCAGCGTCCCATCGCGCGAGGCACCGCCGCCGCTGCGCTCATCCGGCGCGGAGGACGGGGGCCTGGGCGTACCGCCACATGCTGCGCGCCGGATCTTGGGCTGTTCGGGCAATGCGCGCGGCTTGGCCAGCGCATCGCCCGCGTCATAGCTCCACTTCCATCTGCCATCGCCCTGACGGTGCCAGACGGTGGTGAAATAACCCGATCCACTGGGTCGCACCCACGGCCCCGTATTGACCGCAGTGGTGCCGTCGCACGCGACATAGCTCTCGGCGGGCCACCATTGCACCGCGATCGCGGGTTCCTTGCGATCCTTCAGGAATGCCTGCGCGTTTGACGGCTGCGGCAGGAACATCACGGCGTCGTCGGTGGCATAGGCGCGAAATGCGGCCCATTGCCCTTCAGTCTGCGCCATGTGGTTGAACGCGCGCTCGGCATCGACCGCGCTCTGGCCCTGCATCGCGAGGATCAGGGCCAGCGCGATCACAGCGCGCTCGAGTCGAAGTCGATATCCTCGTTGCGATACGCCGCGACGAGGGTGTTGCGTAGCAGGCAGGCGATGGTCATCGGCCCAACGCCGCCCGGAACCGGGGTGATTGCGCCCGCGACCGATGCTGCGCTGTCGAACTCGACATCGCCGACCAGCGCGCCCTCGACCCGGTTGATCCCGACATCGATCACCGTCGCGCCCGGCTTGAGCCACTCGCCCTTGACGAAGCCCGCCCGGCCCACCGCCGCGACGACAATATCGGCGCGGCTGACATGATGGGCGAGGTCGCGGGTGCGCGAATGGGCGAGGGTGACGGTACAATTGGCTGCGGTCAGCAGTGCTGCCATCGGCTTGCCGACCAGAATGGAGCGGCCAATGACGATCGCATCGAGCCCCGTCAGGTCGCCGATCTGATCCTGCAACAGCATCAGGCAACCGAACGGGGTGCACGGCACCAGCCCGTCGATGCCCAGCGCCAACCGCCCGGCGCTGATCGGGGTCAGCCCATCGACATCCTTGTTCGGGTCGATCGCGGCGACCACCGCCTGTTCGTCGAGATGGCGGGGCAAAGGCAGCTGGACGAGGATGCCGTCCACCGCCGCATCGGCATTCAACTGGCGCACCAGCGCGACCAGCGTATCCTGATCGGTGTCCGCGGGCAGGCGGTGCTCGAAGCTTGCCATATTGGCGGCGACCGTCGCCTTACCCTTGCTGCGGACATAGACGGCGGACGCGGGATCGTCGCCGACAAGCACCACGGCGAGTCCCGCCTTGCGACCCGCGCGGCCCGCGAACTCGACAGCAGCCTCGCCCACCCGGGCGCGCAGGTTTGCGGCAAATGCCTTTCCGTCGATGATCTCAGCGCTCATGTCTCGCCCCATAAAGCGAAGCGGCGATTCCCGCCAGCGTCTTGGGATCGCCCGCAATCGACAGGCGCTTCACCCGCGCGGTTTCGCCCGCGATGAGGGTCACGTCGCGCTTCGCCACGCCGAACGCCTTGGCGACCAGCTCGATCAGCGCCGCATTGGCCGCGCCCTCGACCGGCGGCGCGGCGATCCGCGCGGCCAAATGCTCCGGCGTGCCGGGGAGCAGCACGCTCTTCGACGCGCGCGGCGTGGCGCGCACCGCGATGACCAGGCCCGGCGGGGCTTCCCGCCAGGGCTGGCTCACGCCGCCGGGCTGGCCAGCGCCATGGCGAGGTTGGGGATCACCGCATAGTTTACGATTGCGATCAGGATCAGCACCACGAACGGCGCGAAATCCATCGGCCCGGTGTCGGGCAGGATGCGGCGGATCGGGCGATAGATCGGCTCGGTCAGCGTGTTCAGCCCGCGCCACAGCGAGCTGACGAAATCGTTATAGGTGTTGATCACGTTGAACGAGATCAGGATCGACAACACCGCCTGGATGACGATGATCCACCACAGCACGTTGAGCAGGATCTGTACGATCCCGAAAAGCATGTTCAGAAACGGGTCCAATCGGGCCTCCGGAGTTTTGGCGCTTCTACAGGAAAGCGGCGCGCATCGGCAACTGTGTTGCGAATATAATACGCCTTAGCGGTGAACCAAGGTGCCCGCGCCCTGCGTCGTGAAAATCTCAAGCAGCATCGCATGCGGGATGCGCCCGTCGAGGATGACCGCGGCGTCCACCCCGGCATCGACCGCGGCGACGCAGGTCTCGACCTTGGGGATCATCCCCCCGCTGATCGTCCCATCGGCCTTCAGCGCCATGATCCGGCCGGGGTCGAGGTCGGTCAGCAGCTGCTTGTCCTTGTCGAGCACGCCCGGAACATCGGTCAGCAGAAAGAAGCGCGCCGCGCCCAGCGCCCCGGCGATCGCCCCCGCCATCGTGTCGGCGTTGATGTTATAGGTGTGGCCATCGGCGCCCAGCGCGATCGGCGCGATCACCGGGATGAAGCCCTGATCGCTCAGCGTGGTCAGCACCGAGGCGTCGACCGCCACCGGCTCGCCGACGAATCCCAGATCGACATGGCGCTCGATCCCCTGCAGCGGATCGGCGGCGTCGCGCTGCACCTTGCGCGCCGTGACGAGGCCGGAATCCTTGCCCGAAATGCCCAGCGCCTTGCCGCCGGCGGCGCTGATCCAGCTGACGATTTCCTTGTTGATCGATCCCGCCAGCACCATTTCGGCGATGCGCGCGGTTTCGGCATCGGTGACGCGCAAGCCCCCGACAAACCGCGATTCGACGCCGAGCCGCTTGAGCATCGACCCGATCTGCGGCCCGCCGCCATGCACGACCACCGGATTGATGCCGACCGCTTTCAGCAGCACGACATCCTCGGCAAAGTCGCGCGCCAGCTCGGGATCGCCCATGGCGTGGCCGCCATATTTCACAACGAACGTCTTGCCCTTGTACCGCTGCATATAGGGCAGCGCGTCGGTCAGCGTCTCGGCCTTGGCCAGCATCGCGGGGTCGGGTGCATGATCGGTCATGCCGCGCCCTTAGCGGGAGTTGCGCCGCTGGAAAAGCGATGCGTCGCTTGACTCAATTCGATAATTAGCTAAACGACGAATCATGAGCCAGGTCTTCAAGGCATTGTCCGACCCCACCCGCCGCCGCGTGCTGCATTTGCTGCGCAAGGGGCCGATGAGCGCGGGCGACCTCAGCGATCAGTTCGACGTGTCTAAGCCGACCATGTCGGCGCACTTCGCGGTGCTTAAGGATGCCGACCTCGTCCACGCCGAAAAGGCGGGGAAGTCGGTGATCTATCACCTCAAGCTCTCGGTGCTCGAAGAGGCGCTGCTGGGCTTTGTCGATTCATTCGGGGGCAGCGGGTCGCCCGCGCCCGGCAAGGAGCGTGCATGATGAACAGCGAAACCAAGGTCAGCCTCGCCTGGGGCGTGGGCATTATCGTGCTGGCGCTGGGCCTCAGTTCGGCACGCAGCGCCGGCCACATCGATCATGACACGGTGACGCGCATCGTGCTTGGCGCGACAGGCCTGATGGTGGCCTGGTTCGGCAACATGATGCCCAAGCGCTTCGTCCCGAGCGAACTGGCGCGCAAGGTCCATCGCGTCGGCGGCTGGTCGCTCGTGATCAGCGGGCTGATCTATTCCGGGGCGTTCGCGGTGTTGCCGATCCAGACGGCGGTATTCGTCGGAGGCGGGGCGGTCGTCGCCGGTCTGGCGATCACCATCGGCTATTGCCAGTCGCTGCGGACCAAGGCGCGGGCGTGATGTGCGCGGGCGGGTTTCAGCCCGCCCGGTCCAGCCGGCGCCCGAGCGCGACAAAGCCATAGATCAGCACGGGCACCAGCAGCGCCGACAGCACGATCTTCGAAATCAGCTGCCCCACCAGCAGCGGGCCGATCGGGAACTCGCCGTAAAAGGCGAGGGTGATGAAGATCAGCGTATCGACGATCTGGCTGAGGATGCCCGCGACCCCGGCGCGCAGCCACAGCATCTTGCTGCCCTCGCCCCCGCGCATCGCGCTGAAAATGGTGACGTTGAGCGTCTGCGACACGCCATAGGCGACGATGCCCGCACCCCAGATGCGCCAGGTCGTCCCCAGGATCAGCTGAATTGCGTCGCGATATTCCGGCATCATCTTGGGTGATGCGGGCAGCGCCCAGACCAGCCAGGACAACAGCATCGACGCGATCAGCGGAATGAAGCCGAACCGCACCAGCTGGTTGGCGGTCACCCGCCCGTGAAGCTCCGCGACAGCGCTGGAGACCGCGACCAGCAGCAGGAAGGCGAAGATCCCCGCCTCGACCGCGAGCGGCCCGAGCGCCACCTGCTTGTTGCCCAGCACGCCCGCGATGCAGACCATGCCGCCATAGAAGATCGAGAGGACGAAGAGCGAGCGCGTCAGCGGGGCCGGTGTGGTCATTGCGCTGCGTAACGCGGTTTCACGCGATACGGAAGCACCTAGCAGTGTTGGAAACGCGCGCTATGGTGCCATCCCGAATGCCGCGCGCAAGACGCGGCCCAAAGGGGTCTCCAGTTGAACAATCTTCCGATCGGCATTCTCGGCATCGTCGCGATTCTCGCGATCGCCTTCCTCCTCTCCTCGAACAAGCGCGCGATTCGGCTCCGGGTCGTCGGCCCGGCCTTCGCGCTTCAGGCGGGCATCGCGTTTCTCGTGCTTTATGTGCCTGCTGGCCGCGCAGCGATCTGCGCTGCTTCTGACGGCGTGTCGGCGCTGCTCGGCTATGCCAAGAACGGCACCGACTTCCTGTTCGGCCCACTCGCCTCGCCCGAGATCGGCGGCAACAGCTTCGCAATCGCAGCGCTTCCCGTCATCGTCTTCTTCGCCAGCCTGATCTCGATCCTCTATCACCTCGGTATCATGCAACAGGTGGTGCGCTGGGTCGGCGGTGCGATCGAGAAGGTGACCGGGATCTCCAAGGTCGAGTCGCTTTGTTCGGCCGCAAACATCTTCGTCGGGCAAAGTGAATCGCCGCTGGTAATCCGTCCGTATCTGGCCAGCCTGACACCGTCTCAACTGTTCGCGATCATGACGGTGGGCATGGCGGGCGTGGCGGGGACGATCCTGGCCGCCTATGCCACCTTCCTCGGCAACGAGTTCCTGCCCTATCTGCTCGCGGCGTCGTTCATGGCGGCGCCGGGCGGATTGCTGATGGCCAAGATCATGATGCCCGATGACGCGCCGGCAAAGGTGCTGGACGAGGTCACACTGTCCGAACATCGGGTCAGCGCCAAGGGGCCGGCCGCGATGCTGGAAGAACCCCCGGTCACCCCGGTCGAAGCCGTGGTCGAGGAAGAGAAATCCGCCAACATTATCATGGCCGCTGCGATGGGCGCCCAGACCGGCGTGAAACTCGCCGTCGCGGTCGGCGCGATGGTGCTGGCATTCGTGGCGCTGGTTGCGCTCGCCAACGGATTGCTCGGCATGGTTGGCGGGTGGTTCGGCTATTCGCAGCTCAGCTTCCAGGGCATCGTCGGCGCGGTATTCGCGCCGGTCATGTTCCTGCTCAACATTCCGTGGGAGGAAGCTCAGGTCGCGGGCGGTCTGTTCGGAACCAAGGTGGTGCTGAACGAATTCGTCGCCTTTATCGACCTGGGCAACCTCACCACCCTGTCCGATCGCAGCCGCGCCATCGTTACCTTCGCGCTGTGTGGCTTCGCCAATTTCAGCTCGATCGCAATCCAGATGGCTGTGACTGGCAGCCTCGCCCCAAATCAGCGTCCGATAATCGCAAAGCTGGGGGGTGAAGGCGCTTCTCGCGGGCAGCCTCGCCAACCTGATGAGTGCAGCGCTGGCCGGGTTGATGCTGCCGTAACGCCATGCGGGACCGGCTGATCGCCCATGTCTCGAAGTTGAAGACATCGCTGCTGGTGGCGCTGTCACTCGGCTTCGTGGCGATCGGCGTATGGATCGTGCGGATCGAGGAGATCGCGGCGATTATCGCCTTTGGCTGGGGCGCGATTCTTCTGTTTTCGGGATTCGCCGTCATCGGCATTCGCCAGCTGTTCCGCGACGGTCTAGTGATGGAGATCGACGCGCGCGGCATCCTGTGGCGGCGCTGGTCGGATCAGGTCATCCCATGGAGCGCGATCACCCGCGCTGAGCCGCGCGCTATCCGCGGCCAGCAATTCCTGTGCTTATGGCTGGACGCGCCGGAACGCTATCCCGCGCGATCCACCCTGGGCTGGCTGGCGAGTCTGAACAAGGGGATGGGCTTTGGCGATATCGCGCTCGCCGTGCAGGGAACCGACCAGAGCTTTCAGCGATTGCTGGAAGTGGTCGGCAACCATCTGCACGCGCTGGACGATCACCGCGTCGGCACCGGCTCCGCGCCCGAATAGTCGTAGAAGCCACGCCCAGTCTTGCGGCCATACCAGCCCGCCTCGACATATTTGACCAGCAGCGGCGCGGGGGCGGAACTTGGGGTCGCCCGTGCCCTCGAACAGCACGCGGGTGATTTCGAGGCAGGTGTCGAGCCCGATGAAATCCGCCAGCGTGAACGGCCCCATCGGGTGGTTGAGCCCCAGCTGGATCGCCGCGTCGATATCGGGGATCGTCGCCACGCCCTCGCCCAGCGCGAAGCATGCCTCGTTAAGGAACGGCATCAGCACGCGGTTGACGATGAAGCCGGGCGCGTCGTTGGCATGGACGATCCGCTTGTTCAGCGTCTTGCCATAGGCCTCGACCGCCCCGACCGTGGCGTCACTGGTGGCAAGCCCGCGGATCAGTTCGATCAGGCCCATCACCGGCACGGGATTGAAGAAATGCACCCCCATGAACCGCGCAGGATCGGGCGACGCCTGCGCCAGCCGCGTGATCGGAATCGACGACGTGTTGCTGGCGAGGATCGCGGTGTCGCTCAGCACCTTGCCGACATTGGCGAAGATGCTCCGCTTGATCTCCTCGCGCTCGGTCGCCGCTTCGATCACCAGATCGCAGGGTGCAAAGGCATCGGTCCCGCCGACGCACTCGATCTGGGCGAGCGCGGCTTCGGCGGCGTCGGCGGTGATCTTTTCCTTCTCGACCGCGCGGGCGAGTTGCCTGCCGATCCCTGCCTTGCCCTTTTCGGCGCGCGCGACGTCCATGTCGGACAGCAGCACGCGGTATCCGGCCTGTGCCGATACCTGCGCGATACCCGCCCCCATCTGCCCCGCGCCGATCACGCCAACCGTCTTCATCGCCATCTCCTTGGAAATCGTTGCCGGCCTCCTACCGACTCGGCTCGCGAAGCGCCTAGGATGCGTGCCATGCTGATCCTTGCCGCACTCGCGCTCGCCCAATCCGCTCCGCAACCAGGGCCGATGCAGACCTTTGGCGATTGGGTCGTCGCCTGCGACAATGGGAAGCGCTGCGAGATGACCTCGCTGCTGCCCGAAGCGGACATCGGCGCCGAAGGCGACTGGCAGATTTCGGTGGTGCGGGAGGCGGGGCCAACCGGCCTCTGGTCGGTCGAGCTGATGGGCGAGGTCAAACCTGGCATCCGTCTGAGCATCGCGGGCAGCGACGCGGCGAGCGCGTCAGCGGTCTGGCGCGGCACCGAATTCTCCGGCGGACAGGCGCTCGCCATCGTCCGCGCAATGGTCAATGGCCGGATCGCGCAGCTACACGACGCCCGGGGCACGCTGATCGGTCGCGTCTCGCTGACCGGATCGTCGGCATCGCTGCGCTTCATCGATGCGCAGCAGGGCAGGGCGGAGACCGTCACCGCCGCAGTCGCCACCGGTGCGCGTCCCGCCAGTGCGGTCCCGGCGGCGCCCGCAATCCCGGTGATCGCATCGGTCCGCCCGCGCGGCGCGGCGGTGCTGTCGCCTGCCACGCTCAAGCAGCTTTGGGCCGAATCCGACTGCGGCGAAAATTACGACGGGGACGGGCTTCCCTCGGTCGAGCGCCATGCGCTCGGCGACGGCGCGACGCTCGCGCTCGTCCCCTGCGGCGCAGGGGCGTACAACTATTCCAGTGTCCCCTATGTCGTGCGCGGCGGCAAGGCGGTGCTCGCCGAGTTCGATTCGCCGCCGGGTTGGGGTGGCGATGACGGCCCGCCAATGCTGGTCAATGCCGGCTTCGACCCCACGACCGGCGAACTGGGCAGCTATGCCAAGGGGCGCGGCATCGGCGATTGCGGCAGCTCCGAAACCTATGTCTGGGACGGCAAGCGGTTCCGCCTGGTCGGCGCGCGCGCGATGGGCGAATGCCGGGGCTCGACCAACTGGCTGACCGTGTGGCGGGCCAGGGCGGTGCCGCGCTGATTACATCCCGCTCGGCAACGCGATTTCGAACAGCGAAGGCCAGTTCTTGCCGGTGACGTAGAGCTTTCCGGTCTTGTCGTCATAGGCGATGCCGTTGAGCACCGATTCCGAATCGCGCACCGGGACCGATGCGACCAGATCGCGCAGGTCGATGACGCCCGTGATCACCCCGCTCGTCGGATCGATCCGCACGATCAGATCCTGATGCCAGATGTTCGCCAGGATCTCGCCGCGCACCATCTCCAGCTCGTTGAGGCGGCGGATCGGGCGACCTTGATAGGTCACGGTAATCCGTCGCTGTTCGGTGAAGGTAACGGGGTCGAGAAAGCGGAGCTCGGCTGTGCCGTCGCTCAGGATGAGGCTTTTGCCGTCCTGCGTCAGCCCCCAGCCTTCGCCGGGATAGCTGAACGTGCCGAGCTGGCGCAGCGTGCGGCGGTCCCAGCGGAATCCGGTACGGTGCTTCCAGGTCAGGCTGACGATCGTGTCGCCCCAGCCGGTGCTGCCCTCGCCGAAATACTCGCGCGGTAACCGAACCTCGCGCTTCGCCCGGCCAGTGGCGAGATCGACTTCGCGAATCACCGATTCGCCGTGCTGCCCCGTGCTTTCGAACAGCGCGCCATCGGCAAAGAACAGCCCCTGGGTGAACGCATTGCTGTCGTGCGGATGGGTGGCGACGATGCGTGCCGCCTCGACCGGAACCGCGGTCGGCGATGGCGCGACGGCCTGCGGCGCACGGGGTGCAGAGCCAACGGGGTCGGAATCAAGAGGGGCTGCCGCGACCGCTATGGCCAAGGCAGCCCCCGAAATGATCCCCCATCCGGCAAGCCGGATCACGGGACTGGTCCTTACGAGCCGGGCGTGAGGTTCACCGCAGCATATTTGCCGCGACGATCGACCTCCAGCTCGAACTCGAGCCGGTCGCCCTCGTTAAGCGTCGGCATGCCAGCGCGCTCGACGGCGCTGATGTGCACGAACGCATCGGGCTGGCCGTCGTCGCGCTGGATGAAGCCGAAGCCCTTCATGGCGTTGAAGAATTTAACCGTGCCGGTCGCCTTCTCGCCGGTCAGCTGGCGCTGGGGACCGCCCATGCCGCCGCCACCCGGGCCGCGCTCGGGGCGGTCACGCGGCGGACCGCGGTCCTCGACCGGCAACGGCTCGCCCTCGATCTTCAGGTCGGTCGCGCTGATGCGCCCGCCGCGATCGACCAGGGTGAAGCCCATCGGCTGACCCTCGGCCAGACCGGTGAGGCCAGCCTGCTCGACCGCGCTGATGTGCACGAACACGTCCTCGCCGCCGTCATCACGAACGACAAAGCCGAAGCCCTTCTGCGCGTTGAAGAATTTGACGACGCCCGTGCCTTCGCCAACGACCTGCGGGGGCATTCCGCGGCCACCGCCGCCGCCGCCGCCACCGAAGCCGCCACCGCCGCCACCAAAGCCGCCGCCGCCGCCGCGGTAACCGCCGCCGCCGCCGCCGCCGCCGAAGCGGTCGCCGCCGCCGCCGAAGCCGCCGCGATCACCAAAACCGCCGCCGCCGAAGCCACCACGGTCGCCGAAGCTGCTACCACCGCCGAAATCGTCGCCGCCGAAGCCGTCGCGCTTGTCTCTGCCACGTCCACCGCGCTCGCCGCGGCGCCCTCGATCAAAACTCATTGCCCTGTTCGTCTTCCCGGTTCGCCCATATTCCAATCGAACAGCTGACACCGGGCGAAGGCGCAGCGATTCCGGCGTTTGCGACACGCCTATGGAATCAGGACATAGACCAGTTCGCGAAGATGCGCGAACGATTTCGTCGCGATTTTACCACCGTTTCGACGGATACTTGCGCAGCGCGGCGCGCGACGGCAGAGAGGCGCCATGGATATCGCCGCATTGATCGCCGACCCTGCTGCATGGGCCGCACTCATCACCCTGATCGTGATGGAGGTGGTGCTGGGCATCGACAACCTCATCTTCATCTCGATCCTGACCAACAAGCTGCCCGAGCATCAGCAGCAAAAGGCCCGCCGAATCGGCATTGGGCTCGCGCTGGTCATGCGTATCCTGCTGCTGTCGATGATTTTCGTCATCGTGTCGCTGACCACCCCGGTGTTCGACCTCGGCATTCAGGGTGCACCCGGCGCGCATGGCGAGCCGAGTTTCGAGACCGCCTTCTCGTGGCGTGACCTGATCCTGATCGCGGGCGGTCTGTTCCTCCTGTGGAAGGCGACCAAGGAAATCCACCACACGATCGATCCGGTGCCGACCGATCACGGCGTGCTCGACAAGAAACAGGTCGCGACGATGAATTTCGGATCGGCGATCTTCCAGATCATCGTGCTCGACATGGTGTTCTCGGTCGATTCGATCCTAACTGCAGTCGGCATGACCGACGAGATCGTGATCATGTTCGTCGCGGTGATCGTGACCGTCATCGTGATGCTGCTCGCCGCCGATCCGCTCGCCAATTTCATCAAGCGCAATCCGACCGTGGTCATGCTCGCGCTCGGTTTCCTGCTGATGATCGGCGCGGTGCTGATCGCCGACGGCTTCGGCGTGCACGTGCCCAAAGGTTATATCTATGCCGCGATGGCCTTCTCGGCGGCCGTCGAGATGCTCAACATGGCCGCACGCCGCCGCGCGACGAAGAATGCGCCGCCCGCTGGCGACTGACTCGGCACGGTTATTGAGCGTTAAGCGATAAGCGGCTAGGCGCAGGCCATGGCCGTTTATCTCCATGAAGAAGATTTGCCCGACGCTGTGTTCGCGCCGGGCGCCGATATTGCCGTCGATACCGAGACGATGGGGCTGATCACCCCGCGCGATCGTCTATGCCTCGTCCAGCTGTCCGACGGCGGCCCGGACGAGCATCTCGTCCGCTTCGGCCCGAACAGTGACTATGCCGCGCCCAATCTGCGCGCGCTGCTCGCCGATCCGGCGCGGGTGAAGCTCTATCACTTCGCGCGCTTCGATCTCGCCGCGATCCGCCACTATCTCCGCGTCACCGCCGCGCCGGTCTATTGCACCAAGATCGCGTCACGGCTGATCCGCACCTATACCGACCGCCACGGCCTCAAGGAGCTGGTGCGCGAGTTGCTGGGGGTAGAGCTCAGCAAGCAGCAGCAATCCTCCGACTGGGGTGGTCCGGTGCTCTCCGACGCGCAGAAGGAATATGCCGCGTCCGACGTGCGCTATCTCCACGCGATGCGCACCGAACTCAACCTGCGCCTCGAACGCGAAGGGCGGATGGTGATGGCACAGGCGTGCTTCGACTTCCTGCCGCACCGCGCTGACCTCGACCTCGCCGGATGGCCCGAGACGGATATCTTTGCGCATGCGTGAGTTTGGTTCACCGGGAGCGGGCCGGTCCCGCCCCATCGAAGGTGTCAAAAATGTCTGAGATCGCTGTCCAGGAACGCTCGCGGCGCAAGCGCTGGGCGCGGCCTGGCAGCAGTCACGACCGCATCGTGCGGACGCTGCTGACCGTCCTGCCTGCGGGCATCGGCGTGCTCGGCGCGTTTCTGGTAATGGCGCCGTTGTTCATGGGCGGTGACGTGTCGTTCATGCTCGACAAGAACAAGGTCGATGTCGCGAGCGAGCGGCTGCGCATCCAGTCGGCGCGCTATCGCGGGGCCGATGCCAAGGGCCAGCCGTTCGTGCTTCAGGCCGGATCGGCAGTCCAGAAAAGCTCGGCCGAGCCGGTGGTGCAGCTCAACGACCTGATCGCCGGCATCCAGCTGTCGGACGGCCCGGCACAGGTCAAGGCTGACAAGGGCCGATACGACATGGAGCGCGAACAGGTCGCGGTGGATGGCCCGATCCAGTTCCGCACCTCGGACGGATATCGCCTCGACACCCGCGATTCGACGATCGATCTGAAGTCGCGCCAGCTCACCGGGACCGGCAAGGTCGACGGCAGCACGCCGCTCGGCAACTTCAGCGGCGACAAGATGACCGCCGATCTCGACAAGCGAACCGTAAAAATAGAGGGCAATGCCCGCTTGCGGATCGATCCCAAGCGCGCAAATAGGTGACACCATGGCTCGTGCGCCCCGCCCCCTGCTGATTGCCGCCTCTGCGGCCCTTCTCACCACCGCCCTGATCGGCGGCGCAGCGGTCGGCCAATCGCGTCATGATTCGAGCGCGCCGATCAATTTCGACGCACAGAACCTCCAGCTGGATGACCGCGCGAACCGGGCGATCCTGTCGGGCGGGGTCAAGATCACACAGGCGAATCTGACGCTCAGCGCCGCGCGGGTTACCGTGACCTATAGCGGTCAGATCATCGACGGATCGCCCGCCGCTACGCGCTTCGATGCGTCGGGCGGGGTCACCGTCACCCGACCCGACCAGACTGCGCGTGCGCAATATGGCGTGTACGACATCAACCGCCGCGTCATCACGATGCTGGGCAATGTCACCCTGACCCAGGGCGGCAATACCGTCAGCGGCGGGCGGCTGACGATCGACCTCGACAGCGGTCGCGCCGCGATCGACGGGTCGGGGGTCGCGACGACCAGGGCTCCTGACGGTACCGTGGTCCGCTCCGGCGGTCGCGTTACCGGACGCTTCACCGTCCCCGACCGCGACTGATCGGGGCATCCGGGCGGGTCGCCGCCTTTCTCCATGCACGAAACTTGCCAAGTGACTGGGCGGCGGGGATTCGTTAAGCATCTCCTGCGATCAGGAAGGGCATTATGGCAGACGTCGAGACACTCGAACCGGAAAAGATCGACGCGGGTGCCCCGCCCAGTTCGGGACTGGCCGTCGTGTCGATCGCCAAATCCTATGACAAGCGCGTCGTGCTGTCCGACGTGTCGCTGTCGGTCGGGCGCGGCGAAGTGGTCGGGCTGCTCGGTCCGAACGGCGCGGGCAAGACGACCTGCTTCTATTCGGTGATGGGGCTGGTGAAGCCCGACGCTGGCCGCATCATGCTCGATGGCCACGACATCACCCCGCTGCCGATGTACCGCCGCGCGATCTTGGGCCTGGGCTATCTGCCGCAGGAAACCTCGATCTTTCGCGGCCTGACCGTCGCCAAGAACATCTCCGCCGTGCTCGAACTGTCCGAGCCGGACAAGGCCGCGCGCGAAGGCAAGTTGGAAAAGCTGCTCGACGAATTCGGGCTGACCCGCCTGCGCGACGCACCGGCGATGGCGCTGTCGGGCGGTGAACGCCGCCGCGCAGAAATCGCCCGTGCGCTCGCCGCCGATCCTTCGATCATGCTGCTCGACGAACCGTTCGCGGGCATCGACCCGATCTCGATCGCTGATATCCGCGATCTGGTGAAGGAGCTGAAGACGCGCAATATCGGCGTCCTCATCACCGACCATAATGTTCGCGAGACGCTCGACATCGTCGACCGCGCCTCGATCATCTATGACGGTCGCGTATTGTTCGCCGGTTCGCCGGCGGACCTTGTCGCCGACGCCAATGTCCGTCGCTTGTATCTTGGTGAAGGCTTCTCGCTCTAAGCCATGAGCCTGGCTCCCCGCCTCGATCTGCGCCAGTCGCAATCGCTGGTGATGACGCCGCAGTTGCAGCAGGCGATCAAGCTGCTTGCGCTGTCCAACCTCGAGATCGAAACGTTCATCGCCGAGGAGATCGAGAAGAACCCGCTGCTCGAAACTGGGCGCGCGGATGACGAGCGGGGCGATATCGCCGAACCGGGCGAGCCGCACGAGCCGGTGGTAGAGCGTGACGGCCCGGCGGATTCGAGCGAACTTCTTTCCTCCGGCGATGCGACTGGCGAAGCCGCGCTCGACGTCGATTTGACCGCCGAGACCTTTCACCATGACAGCGCCGCCGATTCGGTCGGTGGCCTCGACGGTGGCCTTGGTATGAGCGGGGCGGGGGGCAGCAGCGAGGATGGCCCCGATTTCGACAGCTTCTCGTCCCCCGACCTCAGCCTTGCCGATCACCTGACGGCGCAGATCGGTGCGGTGATCGACGGCGCGGACCTGTTCATCGCCCAGCATCTGATCGATCAGATCGACGAGACCGGATATCTGACCGCCCCGCTGCTCGATATCGCCAGCCGGCTCGGCGTGCCGCTCGCACGGGTGGAGGCGGTGCTGGCGGTGATTCAGACGCTCGACCCGACCGGCGTCGGCGCGCGCGACCTCGCCGAATGCCTCGCGCTCCAAGCCAAGGAGGCGGACCGCTACGACCCGTGCATGGCGGCGCTGATCGCGAATCTCGACCTGCTCGCGCGCGGCGAGCTGGCGCGGCTGAAGCGCATCTGCGGCGTCGATGACGAGGATATGGCGGACATGATCCGCGAGCTGCGCAGCTACGATCCCAAGCCCGGCTGTCGCTATGGCGGGGAGCCGGTTTCGGCTGTGACCCCGGATATCTTCGTGGCGCGGCGCGGCGAAGCCTGGGCGATCGAACTCAACAGCGCGACGCTTCCGCGCGTGCTGGTCAACCGGGCATATTATACCGAGGTGTCGGCGGGGCCGCAGGACAAGTCGAGCAAGGCGTGGCTCAGCGACATGCTCGCCAGCGCCAACTGGCTGGTCAAGGCACTCGACCAGCGCCAGCGCACGATCATCAAGGTGGCGAGCGAGATCGTGAAGCAGCAGGAAGCGTTTTTCCGCCACGGCGTCAGCCACCTGAAGCCGCTGACCCTGCGCCAGATCGCCGATGCGATCGAGATGCACGAATCGACCGTCAGCCGCGTGACCAGCAACAAATATCTCAGCTGTGCGCGCGGCCTGTTCGAACTGAAATATTTCTTCACCTCGGCGATTCAGTCCGCCGATGGCGGCGACGCGGTTTCGGCGGAGGCCGTGAAGAGCGCGATCCGCGCGCTGATCCAGGCGGAGGATCCCAAGAAGATCCTGTCCGACGACACGTTGGTCGAGATGCTCAACGCCAAGGGCTTCGACATCGCCCGCCGGACCGTGGCGAAGTATCGCGAGGCGATGGGCATCGGCAGTTCGGTCCAGCGCAGACGGCAGAAGGCGCTGGAGGGGGCGTAGAAAGGCCTCACCCTTGCGGGGGAGGATTGATGGGCATCACTCCCCCCGCCCGGCCTCGTTAGCAATCGCCCCCAACTCCCGATCGAACAGCCGCGCCGCCATCAACGCCGTCGCAGCCGAACGCGCGAAAAACTCTTTCGGAATCGCGTCGAAATCGTCTCCCGGCTGGTGGTAATCGGGATAGTCCTCGACTCCCATATACGCGAACGGGATGCCGCGGCGGTGGAAGGCATAATGGTCCGACCCCGCGGTCCAGTCGTCGCTGCCCTTCCACAGCGGCCCGTCATGCCCGATCTTCAGCGTCACCGGCGCACCGCTCGCCAGCGCCTCGAACCGCGCACGCAGGAAAGGATAGTGATGGGCCCCTGCGATCCACAATTCGCCCTTGTCGCTACGGCTCATCATGTCGAGGTTGAGGTTCAGCACGATCCGTCCGCGCGGCACCGGCGGCGCTTCGACGAACGCCATCGCGCCGTACATTCCCTGCTCTTCGGCGTCCCATAGCGCGAAGATCACGTCATGCACGGGGCGCTCGCGGGCGAAACTCGCCGCGATCGACAGCAATGTCGCGACCCCCGACGCATTGTCGTCCGCGCCGTTGAGCACCTTGCCGTCGCGCACGCCGAAATGGTCGTAATGCGCGCCGATCACCAGCACCCGGTCGCTCGATCGCGTCCCGCGAATCCGGCCGACCAGATTGACCCCGTCGAGTGTCTGGTCCTTGTGCCGCGCCTTGAAGGGCTGTTCATACCCCTCGCCGAACGGTTCGATCCCGATCGCCTGCATCCGCCCGATCAGATAGGCGCGCGCCTTGGCCGACCCCGGCGTCCCGACCAGTCGCCCCTGCATGCCATCCGCTGCGAGGATGCGGACATCCTCGAACAACTGATCCGGCGACGCGGCGACGGGGGTGAGCAGGGCGACGGAAAGGGCGAGCGCGCGAACAAGCATCCCCGTTGCTTCGCCGCCAACCGCCTGCACCGCAAGCGAAAAGCCGAACCGCCCCGCCACGCAGCAATTCCCCTGTTGCAGTCGCCGCCTTCCCCCGCCAAGCACAAGCCATGACCAGCATCGGCATCTACGGCAGCCTCGGCCGCATGGGCACCGCCATCCGCGACATCCTGGCCGTTCAAGGCGTGCGCCTTGCCGGCGGCGCGGACGCGGGGGACGACCCCACCGAGCTGGCGCGCGCCGCCGATGCGCTGGTCGATTTCTCGACCGCTTCGGCGCTGGCCGCGCATCTTGCCGCCGCGCGCGACGCGGGGACGCCGATCGTTATCGGCACCACCGGTCTCACCGCCACCGATCACGCCGCAATCGACGATGCCGCGCGCGACATCGCGGTGCTCCAGACCGGCAACACCTCGCTTGGCGTCGTGCTGCTCACCCGGCTGGTACGCGAGGCGGCGGCGCGGCTTGGCCCCGATTGGGATATCGAGATTGTCGAGGCGCACCACCGGCACAAGCTCGACGCGCCCTCGGGCACCGCATTGATGCTCGGCGAAGCCGCCGCCGCCGGGCGCGGCGTTTCGCTCGGCGAAGTCCGCGTCGCCGACCGCGCCGGCCTGTCGGGCGCACGGGCGGAGGGGACGATCGGCTTCGCGTCGCTGCGCGGCGGCAGCATCGTCGGCGACCATAATGTCATGCTGGCGACCGAAGGCGAGCGCATCGAGCTGGCGCATTATGCCCAGGATCGCGCGATCTTCGCGCGCGGCGCGGTGCGCGCGGCGCTGTGGCTAGCGGGCCAGCCCGCCGGGCGCTACACGATGGATTCGGTGCTCGGGCTTTGAAGAAGGCCGATATTTTCGCCTTTTTCGAGCGGCTGGCCTCGGCCAACCCGCACCCCGAGACCGAACTCGAATCGGTCAACGACTATACGTTGCTCGTCGCCGTCGTGTTGTCGGCGCAGGCGACCGATGCCGGAGTGAACAAGGCGACCCGGCGCCTGTTTGCCGAGGTCACGACGCCCGAGCAGATGGTCGCGCTGGGTGAGGATGGCCTCAAGCAGCACATCAAAACGATCGGCCTGTTCAACAGCAAGGCCAAGAACGTCATCGCACTCAGCGAAGCGCTGATCGCGCAGCATGGCAGCCAGGTTCCAGAGGACCGCGACGCGCTCGAACGCCTCCCCGGTGTCGGTCGCAAGACCGCCAATGTCGTGATGAACGTCGCGTTCGGGCATGAGACGTTCGCGGTCGACACGCATCTGTTCCGCGTCGGCAACCGTACCGGCCTTGCACCCGGCAAGACCCCGCTTGCGGTCGAGAAGAAGCTGGAAAAGGTCGTCCCGCAGCCCTTCCGCCTCCACGCGCACCACTGGCTGATCCTGCACGGCCGTTATATCTGCAAGGCGCGCACCCCCGAATGCTGGCGCTGTCCGGTTGTCGATCTGTGCGCCTACAAGCCCAAGACTCCCGCGCCCAAGGGTTGGAAAGAAGCCGCGGTTTAGCGCTGGCGCAGCGCGCAAGCCTTTGCTAGGCGCTGCATCCCACGCACCCGTAGCTCAGTTGGATAGAGCGCTGCCCTCCGAAGGCAGAGGCCAGGGGTTCGAATCCCTTCGGGTGCGCCAATCTTCCCATGCCCAGCCAAGTGCCGGACCGCGTAGCGGCCCGGCTGGCTCATTCACCCCTTTCGGCTGCTCTCGAACAGGAACCATGCCCGTTCCTCGGCCTGGTCGGTCCAGTCGTCGAGCACGCCGCTGGTCGCATTGTCCTTGGCGTCGTCGACGATTTCCTTGGCCTCGCGCAGCTTCTCGACCAGCTTCAGATTATCCTCGCGCAGTTCGGCGAGCATCTTTTCGGCGCTGACGAACTCGGCGTCATTATCCTTGATCGTCTGGCGGCGGGCGATGTCGCCGATGGATCGCAGCGTCGTGTTGCCGGTCTTGCGCACCCGCTCGGCGATCACGTCGGTCGTCGCCAGGATCTGCGTCGCCTGATCATCGAGCATCAAATGATAGTCGCGGAAATGCGGGCCGGATACGTGCCAGTGGAAATTCTTGGTCTTGAGGTACAGCGCAAAGCTGTCCGCCAAGATGCCATTGAGCGCGTCCGCCACGCTCTTCGTATCGTTGCGGGCAAGATCGGTCGGCGTCTTCAGCGCGGCGTCGGTATCGGCCATGGTCGGGGTCCCTCGCTATTGGTTGAGTCGGATGTGGAACGACTCATACCCATTTGGGGTCCGCATTCGCTGACGCAATTGCCCGATCAGGCATATTGACAGCTTAGGTGTTTGGTCCCGGGGTGTGGCGACACGGGTCGATTTTGAAGCGGTCTGGGTCGTCTGTCCAGACGCGGGCGATGTATTCGTAGGGCGTGAGGCCGCGTATGGTCTTGAGCCTTCGGCCATAATTGTAGGCGTCAATGAAGAGCTGGAGGTGCTGCCGAAGCTGGTCGTGGCTATCGTAATGGTAGCGTTTGACCGTGGCATCCTTGATGGTGCGGTTCATTCGCTCGACCTGGCCGTTGGTCCAGGGATGGTTTGGCTTGGTGAGGCGGTGCTCAATCCCGTGCTCGCGGCAGATCTGATCGAAACGGTGGACGCGATAGCGGGCGGTCCATCCATCGCGGTTACGCGGTAGGTCGGCGAACTGGATGCCGTTATCGGTGAGGATGGTATGCAGGTTGTACGGCACCGCCTCGAGCAGCGCCTCGAGGAATGCCACCGCCGTCGGCCGATCTGCCTTGTGGTGCAGTTGGACGAAGGCGAACTTCGAGGTGCAATCGATGCCCACATAGAGGTGAAGCTTGCCCTCTTCGGTGCGGACATCGGCGATATCGATGTGGAAGTAGCCGATCGGGTACGCCTTGAACTTCTGCTTGGCAGGCTTGTCGCCGGTCATATCTGGCAGTCGGCTGATGCCATGACGCTGCAGGCAGCGATGAAGAGCCGAGCGTGTCAGGTGGGGGGATCGTGGCCTGCAGCGTGTACAGACAGTCATCGAGCGGCAAGAGCGTGTGGCGCCGGAAGGCCACGATCATCGCCTCCTCCTCGGTGGTGAGGACGGTGGAATGAATGGCCTTCGGCCCCATCGCGGCGTCGGCGGTATGCGTTCTCTTGCGCCACTTCTGAACCGTCGTGGCGCTGATGCCGTGGCGACGGGCGAGCGCTCTTACGCTCTCTTCACTCCGCTGTATCGCTCGACGGACTGCCTCAGTCGTGGTGGCGCTGCCGTGTAGAACCTGGCCCATAGCTCTTCCCGCAAAATATGATGGTCAGTCGTACCACCACACTGCGGGACTAAACACCTAGATCAGTCGCAGCGCGGCCGCACCGATCACTACGCCTGCGAGCAGGCAGAAGAGCCCGAACGCAATGCGAAACCCGCGTATCGGCAGCTGGCGCCAGCTCAGTTCGCCCATCAACGCGGCGGCGAGGTTCACCACGAAAATTCCCGCGCACGCTCCGCCCAGCGCAAACCACGGGGTCTGTGCGCGCACCCCGAAGGCCAGCGTGAAGAACTGCGTCGTATCGCCGAGCGCGAGGATAAAGATGCCGAGCAGTGGCGTCAGCAACGCACCCAGCCGCCAGCCCTCCAGCCGGTCGGGCGCCTTGAGCCGCCACAACGCCCCCATCGCCGCAAAGATCAGCGCGAGCGCGAGCAGCAATTGCTTGGCATTGGGTGTGAGCAGCGGTGCGATCAGCAATGCGCCCGTCGCGGCGATGGCGTTGCCGGCGGCATGGGCGAGCAGCGCGGCGAACGCGACAGTGAAGGGGCGGCCATAGCGATCGGCCAGGATCGCAACGAGCCAGGGCGAACGATCCCCGGCCTGCGTCAGCAGTGCGGCGATGAACGCAGGGACCACCGCCTCCATAATTCAGTGTCTCAGCTGGCGAGGCGGATCGAGCAGGCGGCGGCGAACGCCGCGCCGGTGCGCGAATCGGTACGCCCGCACGCCACCGCGTCGCGCAGCAGCGACAGGCCGTCGGCGATCATCGGTCCGCGCTGTCCCTGCGCCAGCGCAGATCCGATCGCGTGGACGATGCACACGGCGGGGGTCAGGCCATTGGCCATCGCGATCTTCCGAATCGCGTCAAGATCGGCGGCGAGGTCGGACGTCGCCGCGCGCGCCGCGCGCGCGCCGATCGAATCGATCTGCTGGTGGAGTTCGTTCGTCAGCACCCAGTTCAGTCCGCCCGTCATTACCGCCTCCGCTCGTCCGTTCTCCTCTATGGCGAGAGCGTGCGACAATATGGTTAACAGCATGATAACACACTCACGCGGACGACCACGCGCTTGACATTGCCGCGCCAAGGCGGCATGCGCCCCTCCTGAGAGCGGTCTGCCAGCGCGCGGCCGCTTTATTCGTTTTTGATTTTTGCAGGACCCGGGCGATGGCCAAGCCGACTACCGTCAAGATCAAGCTCGTCAGCACCGCTGACACCGGCTTTTTCTACGTGACCAAGAAGAATCCGCGCAACCTGACCGAGAAGCTGAGCTTCCGGAAGTACGACCCCGTCGTGCGCAAGCATGTCGAGTTCAAGGAAGCGAAGATCAAGTAAGACCGGCGTCAGCCGATCTTACGCAGCCCCGGCGCAGGCCGGGGCCGCCCACGGCACGCGGAGCCGCAGAAGGATCGCTTCTGCGGCTTTTTGTGTGTTGGCCGGGGCGTCACTTCAATTGATGTTGTGGCGGTGATGAGGGGGGTGAGGTTCCAAGCTCGCCACGATTACCTATTTTATCCCCAGAATCTTCTCCCATTACCAAGCCCGAAAGCGCCCCGTCCCAAATGAACGGTGCAGCGATTCCGGGCGTTGATATCCCAGGTGCAGCGTTGATGCGGATCGGCGAAACTCCGCCGCACCCGTCGTCATCGGAATGTGCCACGATGAAATGGACAGGGTTCCGGATCGGGCAACAGCGACAAACATCGGCTTAGGCGCGCGGCGACGCCTCGGCAGGCCGGTTACCGCCGAGCGCATACACATCTTGTCCGAAAAGGCCTGCTGGCACCGATTGCTTCGGTGGATGGCATGGTGGGGATAGCGCGGCCGAACGAGGCGTGAAAGGTGGTCGTAACGAGCGAGTAACGAATTTGCTCCGTAGAATAAATAACCAACTAGCTCTTTTCGTTCGAAGCCATTGCGTCTCCGGTATTTAGGATGCAGGCTATAGTGGCTAACAAAGTAGGCTATGGCCGCTAGCGAACATGTGGGGCGTCATTCTTCATTAGGGTCGGGACTCATAACCACCATGTGACGGCTGCGGCGAGGTAGATGGCGCTGAGGAAGTTGGTGGCGAGCTTGTCGTAGCGGGTGGCGATGCGGCGATAATCCTTGAGGCGGCAGAACATGCGCTCGACGGCGTTGCGGCCCTTGTAGAGCGTCTTGGAGAAGCAGCTTTTCCAGCGGCGGTTCGTCTTGGAGGGGATGTTCGGAACGGCACCCTGCCGCTCGATCAGGTCGCGGATCGCATTGCTGTCGTAAGCCTTGTCCGCGAGCACGATGGTGCGCGGCGCGAGATCATCGAGCAACACATCGGCTGCGCGGCAGTCGGCGACCTGGCCACCGGTCAGCAGGAAGCGGAGCGGCCGACCTTCGCCGTCGGTGAGCGCGTGGAGCTTGCTGTTGCGGCCGCCCCGGCTGATCCCGATCGCCTGGACGAGCGCCCCCCTTTTCCACCGCCCGCGGAGCGGTGCGCCTTCATATGCGTGCTGTCGATCAGGACCTCGGCGGGCGGCCCGCCTGCTGCCGCGAGCGTGACGAACAGCTCCTGCCACACACCCTTTGCCGCCCAGCGCACGAACCGGTTGTAGAGCGTCTTCCTCGGCCCGTAGCAGGCCGGCGCGTCGACCCAGCGCCCGCCCGACTTCACCACATGAATGATGCCGCTGATCACCCGCCGATCATCGACCCGCGCCACACCGCGCACCTTGTCCGGCAGCAGCGGACGCAGCCGCTCGAACTGGGCTTCACTCAACCAAAACTCGCTCAAATCCACGCTCCTGCTGGCGCAGCGCATGAATCACATCCCAGCCGCCAAGGGAATCCCGTTTATGGGTCCCGACCCTAGGCCAATGGGGTGCGTATCGCCATGGAAAGGTTTCTTGTCATTGCAGGACTCTCGACTGCTCTGATGACGAGCCCGCTCGTCAGTCCGTCGGCTCAGGCGCAAAGCGGTGGATGGAAAGCGCGAAGCGACGAATATAAGTGCCTTGGAGTAGATGGTGCGTCGGGGACACTTCGGGTCTCGGTGTACCGCGATCATCCATTCGCCAACGGCGCTCCGTTCATGATAAGCGTACGGTCGAGCAATGCGCTGCCCGCTTGGGCCGGCTCCGGCGGAATTGGCATAAAGGTGCAGCCCCGATCCTCCGGCAATCCAAGTATCCGATACAATGTGTCGACGGAGCGGAAGGGCCAAAGGATCATTCAAGGCTTCCCCGTAGATCTCGAGTTCCCAGTCATCACGCTTTATGGTGGCTATGATTTGCTGGAATGGCTGTCCCGGTCCAGCCGCTCGTTCGATTATGCCTATCAAGGCAGGGTCGTGGAAACATTCACCTTGGCAGACTTTAGTGGCGCCCGCGCCGCGCTCGACAATTGCCGCCCGATCGCCCCACCGCCCAATCGTCCACTGACCCCTCAGGGCAACATGGCTGGATGGCTCGACGTCGATGCTATTGACCGGGCGCTTACAGTAAAAAGAAGTTCGATTGGCCCGTTTAGCGCAGATTTGCTTGTCAACTACTTTGGGCGCGTTGAGCGCTGTACGGTCACACTTTCGACAGGACTGCCGAATATCGATCAGCTGATGTGCAATCAATTGAAAAAGAACGGGCGTTATCGAGCGGCAACAGATGCATTAGGCAAACATATTGCGAAAATTCATAACATCAAATTCGGGGCGATACAGTTCTAGGCTCTGTTGTCTCTAGCCACTGTTGACAAAACTGGGCATCCATCGCCGGATGCGGTTAAGTTGAGGAGGCTCTCAACGGAGAGAGACTCCCCGACCCAATACCCACCGCACCCCAGCCCACCCCCTACAACAGCGCCTGCACCTCTTCCACAAACCGCATCACCGAAATCGGCTTGGTGACATAGGCGTTCGCCCCCGCCGCGCGGATCCGCGCCTCGTCCTCTTGCCCGGCATAGGCGGTCACCGCCATCACCGGAATCGACTTCAGCACCGGATCACCGCGCATCCGCCCGATGATCTCGATGCCCGAAATATGCGGCAGCTGGATATCGGTGATCACCAGATCGGGCGAAAAGGCGCGCGCGGTCGCCACCGCTTCGCGCCCGTCGCGGACCGCCGAGGTCTCGAAGCCGTGCGCGCGCAGCAGGTCGCAGAAAAGTTTGAGATTGAGTTCGTTGTCCTCGACAACCAGCACCCTTTTGCCACGCGATCCCTTCGACGAACGATTGGCCAACGAACGATTGGGCGAAGCTCTAGGCGATGCGCGACGCGGTGACAAATGAGCAGGCGGGGACGCTGGCGCTGGGTGCCTTGGCCTGGGCGCTGTCCGATGCGGCGCGCGCGCGCCGGCTGCTCGACCTGACCGGCCTGTCGCCGCACGACCTGCGCGCGCGTGCCGGCGACGCCGATGTTCTCACTGCCGTGCTCGGCTTCCTCGAGGCGCATGAGCCCGACCTGATCGCCTGCGCCGACGCGACCGGAACAACCCCTGCCGCGCTCGTCGCCGCTCGCCACGCGCTGGAGACCCAATGAAGCCGCTCCTGATCTGCGACTGCGATGAAGTGCTGCTGCACATGGTGCGGCATTTCGGGGTGTGGCTCGACGAGGCGCATGATATCGAGTTCGACCTGACGAGCCATGAGTGGGCACAGGCGATGAAGCCGCGCGACGGCAGCACGCTGACGCCCGAGGCGATGTGGGTCTATCTCGACGGCTTTTTCCCCGCGCAAATGGACCGCCAGACGCTCGTTCCGCACGCGCGTGAATCGCTGACGCTGCTCGCCGAACAGGCCGACATCGTCATCCTCACAAATCTCCGCGATCACTGCCGCGAACACCGCATCGCCCAGCTCGACACGCACGGCATCGTTCACCGCGTCGAATGCAATCAGGGCGGGAAGGGGCGGCCCGTGAAGCGGCTGGTCGAGGAACATGGTGCCAGCGTCGCGGTGTTCGTCGACGATCTTGCTACCCACCACGAATCGGTCGCGCGCATCGCACCACAGGTGTTCCGCCTGCACATGGTGTCCGAACCCCGCCTCGCGCCGCATGTTCCGGCTGCACCGCACGCACACGCGCGGATCGACGACTGGCGTGAGGCGCAGCGCTGGATTTCCGCGCGCTTCGCCGATGGCACGCCTGCCCCGCAATCCCTTTCTCAGGAGAACCCAGCATGACCGACGTCCTTGCCCGCCTCGCCGAACTCGGCCTCGAACTGCCCGAAGCCGCCGCGCCCGTCGCGGCCTATGTCCCCACCGTCACTGCGGGCGGGCTGATGCACGTCTCCGGCCAGTTGCCGTTCAAGGACGGCGTCGTGATGACCGGTCGCCTCGGCGAAGACCGCGACCTTGCCTATGGGCAGGAAGCCGCCGAGCGCTGCGGCCTGATGGTTGTTGCCCAGATCGGCAAGGCGCTGGGCGGGTTCGACCGGGTCGAGCGGATCGTGAAGCTCGGCGTATTCGTCAACTCCGATCCCAGCTTCACGCAGCAGCCCCAGGTCGCCAATGGCGCGTCGGAGCTGATGGAAAAGCTGTTCGGCGAAGCCGGCCGCCATGCCCGCGCCGCAGTCGGCGTGGCGGTGCTGCCGCGTGGGGCTGCCGTGGAGATCGACGCGATTGTTGCTGTAAAGTAACGGTCACCGCTGTTACAATTCTGTTGCGCCGCCGCAACAGCGGCGACGCAATTGCGTTCGGGGCGCGAAATAGAATTGTGCAGCGCAACGAAATGCTGCAACTTTCCCTCGGTGGGAGGCAATAGCCGCGCCGGGACATATGTCCTGAGCCATGCGGCAGCCCTTCCATTGCAGGATGGGACCGAAATCGCACCAAGACGAAAGGGATCCCATGCGTTTCACCAAGTCCATCGCCGGCGCGCTGCTGCTCGCCGCCACCGCCACCCCCGCGTTCGCGCAGGACGAGACCGAGGCACCCGACGCCTTCACCATCACCGGGTCGGCGACCGTCGTCAGCGACTATCGCTTCCGCGGCTTCACGCAGTCGAACGAAGAGGCAGCCATTCAGGGCGGCTTTACCGTCGCGCATGAGAGCGGCGTCTATGTCGGCACCTGGGGGTCGAGCATCGGCTTTGCCAACGGCACCGAAATCGACGTGTTCGCCGGCTTTGCGAAGGAAGTGGCCTCGGGCCTGACCGCCGATATCGGCGCGACCGTCTATCTCTATCCCGGCACGGCGGACAGCTCGATCATCGAACCCTATTTCTCGCTGACCGGCACCGTCGGTCCGGCGACGATCAAGGGCTTCGTGGCCTGGGCACCCGACGGGCAGGATTCGCTGGGCGATGCCGGTTCCTTCTACACCTCGGCCACCGTCACCATCGCCATTCCGGAAACACCTCTCAAGGTGAAGGGCAGCCTGGGCCATGCGTGGAGCGACAGCTTCCTTGGCGGCTATGACGGCGACGGCCGGGTGCTCGACTATTCGATCGGCGCGGAAGCCAGCTGGAAGGCGCTGACCTTCGGCGTCTCCTATGTGAACACCAATGAGCGTGCTCCGTTCAAGGAAACGTTTGGCGCGGACGGGGCCGTGCTGTTCACGCTCGGCGCGGCGTTCTAAGCCGACCGGCACCAGCCAAAGCGAAGGGCCGCGGAACGATGGTTCCGCGGCCCTTTTGCTTTGGTGTTCCTGCCACTCCCGCAAGCGGGAAAGGGCTCCAAACCCCTAGTCTTGCGGCGTAGGCGACGGGGCAGGGGCCGGGGCGCCGCCAGCCTGGGTCTGCGCGTCGCGGCCATCGCCCTGTGGCGCGGCGACGATGTCGCGGGTCGTGCTGCCCTTGTCGACCACGCTGGTGTCGGGGCTGCCCACGCCGGAGCGGATGCCGGCATCGGCACCGGTACGTGCACCGGCCGCATCAAGAGCGGCGCGTTCCGACGCGCTGCGCGGCGCGCTGCCGCCGAACAGCGCTTCGAGCGCCTGCTGCGCGGGACCGCCGGCATCCTGTGGACGCGGTGCACCCGGCTGCGGCGGGCGCATCGCGAAGTCGGGCGGGATCACCAGAGGCGCCTGACGCGCCACGGCGAATTCGTCGGGACGCTTGCGGTCGCCCAACAGGCTGCTGCCGCAGCTGGCGAGCAGGGTCGCCGCGCCGCATACAGCGACAACAAGCACGGACTTACGCATTGGCATTCTCCACAGGGGCGCCGGTGTCATCGGCCTTGGGTTTCTCTCGCACGAACAGCGCCCGGATGAGCAGGATCAGAACGCCGATGGTAATCGCAGCATCGGCGACGTTAAAGACCAAAAAAGGGCGCCATTCGCCAAAGTGCAGATCGGCATAGTCGACGACATAGCCGAACCGCACCCGGTCGACGATGTTGCCCAACGCGCCGCCCAGCACGAGGCTGAGCGCGAACATGTCTTGGCGATTGGTCTCGCGGACCATCCACCAGCCCACGCCCCCGCAATTGCGGCGGTCAGCGCGACCAGCGCCCAGCGCATCGTGTCGGTTTCGGCGGCGAGCAGCCCCAGCGACACTCCGATATTGGCAACGAAGCGCAGGTCGAAGAACGAAACGACCTCGATCGCCTTGCCCGGCGCGTCGATGCCCAGCCCCTCGACCACCCACGCCTTCATCGCCTGATCGGCGACAAAGATCAGGAAGGCGAGGGCGAAGCCGATCGTGCGGTTGCGGTTCATGGACCCCATGTCTTTCAGGAAACTACCGAGTCGCAGCGGTGGCACAGCGCGCCATCGGCTTCAACCTCCGGAAGCAGACGCCAGCACCGGCCACACTTCTTGTGATCGGTCCGCTTGACCGCGACGCCCTCGTCCGACCCGTGATGCACATCGGCGACGATGAACACCTCGGCCAGTTCGGCGGCGGGGCGCAGCAGGTTCGGAACCGTCACCTCGGCCTCGAGGCTCGATCGAATCACCTTCTCGCGGCGCAGCGGCTCGATCGCCTCGGTCACCGTCTCGCGTTGGCGACGGATATCCTCCCACTCGGTCGAGATCGCGTCATCGCCGGGCAGCGCCGGGAGCTCGGGCCATTCAAGGAAATGGACCGAGCCGTCCTCGGACGGATAGCGCGCCTGCCACACTTCCTCGGCGGTGAACGCCAGGATCGGCGCGGCATAGCGGACCAGCGCGTGGAACAGCGTGTCGAGCACGGTGCGATACGCCCGCCGCTTCGGGCTGTCCGCCGCGTCGCAGTAGAGGCAATCCTTGCGGATATCGAAGAAGAAGGCCGACAGGTCCTCGTTCATGAAGTCCGACACCGCACGGGCATAGCGGTTGAACTCATACGCCTCCGCCGCCGCCTTCAGCTCGACATCGAGCATGCCGAGCTTGTGAAGCACATACAGCTCCAGTTCGGGCATCGCCTCGACCCCGACCTTTTCAGCATCGCTGAAGCCATCGAGCGCTCCGAGCAGATAGCGGAAGGTGTTGCGGATCTTGCGATACGCGTCGCCCGTGCCCGCCAGCACCTCCTTGCCGATCCGCACATCCTCGAAATAATCGGTCTGCGCGACCCACAGGCGCAGGATGTCCGCGCCGCTCTCGCCGATGATCTTGAGCGGATCGACGACATTGCCGAGGCTCTTGGACATCTTGCGCCCCTGCCCATCGAGCGCGAAGCCGTGCGTCAGCACCGCGTCATAGGGCGCGCGCCCGCGCGTCCCGGCGCTCTCCAGCAGCGACGACTGGAACCAGCCGCGATGCTGGTCCGACCCTTCGAGATACAGGTTTGCGCGCACGCCCTCGCCGTAACGCTGCTCGATCACGAAGCTGTGGGTCGATCCGCTGTCGAACCACACGTCGAGGATGTCGTTGACCACCTCATAATCGGCGAGGTTGTAATCCGGCCCCAGCAACGCCTGATGATCCGCCCCAAACCAAGCATCCGCGCCACCCGCGCGGAATGCGTCGAGGATGCGGACATTGACCGCGTCGTCGCGCAGATAGTCGCCGTTCTGGCGGTGGACATAGAGCGGGATCGGCACGCCCCAGGCGCGCTGCCGCGAAATCACCCAGTCCGGGCGGCCCTCGACCATCGCATGGATGCGGTTGCGGCTCTTCTCCGGCACCCACCGGGTGCGCTCGATCGCGTCGAGCGCCAGACCGCGCAGGGTGGGCGCGTTGGACGGGTTCACGATAGGGCCGAAACCGATGTCGGCGGCAAAGCCGGGCAGCTCGGCGGCGACATCTCTCCCCGTCACCCCAGCGAAAGCTGGGGTCTCGTGCGGCTCCTGTCCCGCGCTCTCGCCTGAGGCCCCAGCTTTCGCTGGGGCGACGGACGAACGGCTCCCATCCATCGGGATGAACCACTGCGGGGTGCAGCGGAAGATGATCTTGGCCTTGGACCGCCAGCTATGCGGATAGCTGTGCGCGAAATCGTCCGACGCGGCGAGCAGCGCCCCGGCGGCGCGCAGGTCGGTGCAGATCGGCCCGTCGGATGCGACGAACTTCTTGTTGATCACCGATCCCTGACCGCCCAGCCACAGCCAGTCGGCGCGGTACATGCCCGCATCGTCGACCGCGAAGACAGGGTCGATGCCATGCGCCTTGCACAGCAGGAAATCGTCCTCGCCATGATCGGGCGCCATATGGACCAGGCCGGTGCCGGCGTCGGTGGTGACGAAGTCGCCGGGCAGGAACGGGCGCGGCTTGGCGAAGAAGCCGCCGAGATGATGCATCGGGTGGCGGGCAGTGGCACCGGCGAGTTGTGAACCTCGTACTCGACCGAAATACTCTTCCATTAGCTTCGGGCCGGAGCCGTCCGCTTGTAGATTGAGCCGTTCTAGCCGGTCGCGAAACGCTTCCAAAAGAGGCTCGGCGACGATGAACGTGCCGCCGTCGGATGGCTTGGTGCCGGTGGTTCCATCCCACCACATCGCGAAACGCAGATACTCAACATCCGGCCCATAAGCCAAAGCCTGGTTCACCGGGATCGTCCACGGCGTGGTCGTCCAGATCACCGCATGCGCGCCGACCAGTTCCGGCGCGTTCGGCGCATCGACGATCTCGAACGCGACGTCGATCTGGGTCGACACCACATCCTCATATTCGACCTCGGCCTCGGCCAGCGCGGTCTTTTCGACAGGGGACCACATCACCGGCTTGGCCCCGCGATAGAGCTGGCCAGACTCCGCGAACTTCAGCAATTCGCCCGCGATCGTCGCCTCGGCGTCGAACTTCATGGTCAGATACGGATCGTCCCAATCGCCCATCACGCCCAGCCGCTCGAACTGTTCGCGCTGCACCGCGACCCATTTCTCGGCATAGGCGCGGCATTCGGCGCGGAACTCCGCCGCCGGCACCTCGTCCTTGTTCAGCTTCTTGGCGCGATAGGCTTCCTCGATCTTCCATTCGATCGGCAGGCCGTGACAATCCCAGCCGGGGACATAGGGCGCGTCCTTGCCCATCAACGACTGGCTGCGGACGATGATGTCCTTGAGGATCTTGTTCATCGCATGGCCCATGTGAATGTCGCCATTCGCGTAAGGCGGGCCATCATGCAGGATGAAGCGCTCACGCCCCGCGCGCTGCTCGCGCAGCCGGTCGTACAGGCCAAGCCTGGCCCAGCGCGCCAGGATCTCCGGCTCCTTGGCGGCAAGCCCCGCCTTCATCGGAAAGTCGGTCTTCGGCAGGAAGACGGTGTCGCGCCAGTCGCGCTGCGTGTCGTTGGTGTCGGTCATGGGTCTGCGCCGATTAGAGGAAAGCGGGCGGGGCGGAAAGAGCTTTCCTCCCGCTTGCGGGGAGGGGCTAGGGGAGGGCCTGTCGCGCGACTGCAAGCGAACCGTTGCGGGGACATGCCCTCCCTCGACCCCTCCCGCAAGCGGGAGGGGAGTCAGGTAATTCGCAGTGCTTCCCGTGCCGCGTCGCAATCGCGCGCGATCTGCGCTTTCAGCGCGTCGATATCGTCATATTTGGCCTCGTCGCGCAGGAAGTCGACCAGCTGAACCTCGACCATCTGGCCATAAAGATCGCCCGAAAAATCGAAGAAATAGGGCTCGAGCCACTCGACCGGCGGGTCGAAGGTCGGCCGCACGCCCAGATTGGCGACGCCATCGACCACGCGCCCGTCCCCCAGCCGCGCCCGCACCGCATAAATCCCGTAACGCGGGCGCAGATAGCTGCCGAGCCGGATATTGGCGGTCGGATAGCCCAGTTCGCGGCCCAGCTTCGCGCCGCCCTCGACCTCGCCCAGAATCGCGAACGGCCGGGTCAGCAACGCCGCGGCCTCACGCGGACGCCCTTTGCGCAGCGCGTCGCGGATGCGGCTGGACGATACGATTTCGCCCTCCGCCGCGACCGGCAGGACGGTATCGACGCTGAACCCCAGCTCCGCGCCGAGCTCGGCCAGCACCGCGACATTGCCGTCGCGTCCCTTGCCGAAGGTGAAGTCCGCGCCGGTCACGACCCCGCCCGCGCCGATCAGCTCGACCAGCCGCTGCTGCGCGAATTCGTGCGCGGACAGCGAGGCGAGCGAACCGTCGAACTGGAACACCAGCATCGCGTCCGCCCCAGCCTGCGCAAACAATCGCGCACGCTGGTCCAGCGTCGTCAGGCGAAAGGGCGGGGTGTCGGGCCGGAAATGCCGCACCGGATGCGGGTCGAACGTCGCGACGATGACCGGACGCCCTTCATCGCGCGCACGCGCCACCGCACGGCCCACCACCGCCTGGTGGCCGCGGTGAAAGCCATCGAAATTCCCCAGCGCCACGATCCCGCCGCGCAGATGCCCGGGGGACCGAAGCCGCTCCGTCCAGCCGCTCCATCGGCGCGGCTATAGAGCTTGAGAAGAGACGTGCAAATCCTCCCCGGAACGGGGAGGGGGACCATGCGAAGTTGGAGGGGGCCCGAGGCAACGGAAACCCTTGCCTCGGGCCCCCTCCGTCAGCGCTGCGCGCTGCCACCTCCCCGTTCCGGGGAGGATTGTTTAATGCCGCTAAGGCGTCGTCACCGATGACCGGGACTGCCGCTCAGGTAGCTACGCCATATTTGTCGAGCCGAAGCTCAAACTCTTCCCGCAACTCCGGCCAGGCATCGAACGCTGGCTGCGTAACGCGCAATCCGATCTCAGCAAGCGCGCTCGCTACGCCGTTTCGAAGATCGGAATCTTCCGGCAGATGATGCTTCAAAATATCATATAGCCGGACCAGCTCGCGCGAGGCAGCGGTTCCGCCATTGGCCAAGATTCGGGCCATATCCTTGTCCATCTCGCCTCCTCTAATGCCCGTGACCGATCACTTTCCCGGCGCCATCCCCGCGCGCAGCACCCGCAGCACATTGCCGCCCATCACCTTGCCGATCTCCTCCGGCGTAAACCCGCGATCGACCAGCGCCTGGGTCACATAGACCAGCTGTGCCGTATCGAATCCGGTTGTCACCGCGCCGTCGAAATCCGACCCCAGCCCGACATGATCGATCCCCACCAGATCGCGGACATGCGCGATCGCCGCCGCGACCTTTTCCGGCTCGGTCCCGCAAATCGCCGCATCCCAGTAACCGATGCCGACCACCCCGCCGGTCTTCGCCACGCCGCGAATCTCGGCGTCGCTCAAGTTGCGGTTGACCTTGCACACCGCCTGCACCCCGCCGTGGCTCGAGACAACCGGGCGTTTCGCGATCTTCAGGATTTCGGCGACGCTGGCGTGGCTGGCATGGGCGATGTCTACGATCATGCCAAGTTGCTCCATCCGCGCAATCGTCTGGCGACCGAGCGGGGTCAGCCCGCCCTTCTTCTCGCCGTGCATCGACCCGGCCAGCTCATTGTCGAAGAAATGGACGAGGCCAGCCATGCGGAAGCCGGCGGTGTAGAGCCGGTCGATATTCTCGATCTTGCCCTCCATATTCTGTAGCCCCTCGATCGACAGCAGCCCGCCGACCGCCTTCTGCCCCGCCGCACGCGCGGCCAGCAGCGCATCGAGTTCGCCGGGCGACCGGATCACGTGCAACCGCCCCTCCGACCGCGCCGCCGCTCGCTCCAGCTTTTGCGCATGGAATAGCGAGCGTTCGAGAAGCGAGGTCCAGGTGCGCACCGGCTGCAACTGCGCGACCGTCAGCAGCGTGATATTGTCGGTCTCCGCGCTGTTCGCGTCGTAATTCTGCCCCTTCGGCGTCTTGGTCACCGACGAGAAGACCTGCAGCGCGACGTTGCCCTCGATCAGCCGGGGCAGGTCGACATGACCGCGATCCGCGCGCTCCAGTACGTCGCGTTTCCACAGCAGAGTGTCCTCATGCAGATCCGCGATCTGCAGACGTGCGTGTAATTGACGGGTGGAATCGGACACGACCGGCAACTTGGTCGCGACGACTTGATTCATCCCTTGTTCGACATATCCGGGGGCAAAAGCGAAAAAGGCGAACAACGCCACCGCGATCAGGGCAACCAGACCCCAAATCCATTTCCGCATCGCCCCATCCCCCCAGTCGTCATGCCGGACTTGTTCCGGCATCCACCGTGCCGCGCATCCGATCCGTTCGGGTTTTGCGACACCGTGGACCCCGGCACAAGGCCGGGGTGACGGACTAGAGGCGTTCGAGGGTGACGAAGCTATACGCCGGCCGCTCGCCCTCGGCCGGGTGATCCTCCCGCGCGACTTCACGCCACTCCGCTCCGAACGCCGGCACCACCGCATCCCCTTCGGGCGACGCATGCACCTCGGTCAGCTCGATCCGCCCGGCAAGATGCAGAAATAGCGCGAAAATCTCCGCCCCGCCGATCACCGCGACATCGCCGTCACCCGCAACTTCCAGCGCTTCGGCGACCGAATGCACCACCTCCGCCCCCTCGGCCCGCCAGGCGAGATCGCGGGTCAGTACGATGTGGCGGCGGCCGGGCAGGGGGCTCGGAAACCCCTCGAACGTCTTGCGCCCCATCACCATCGGCTTGCCCATGGTCTGCGCCTTGAACCGCTTCAGGTCGGCGGGCAGCCGCCAGGGCAGCGCGCCATCGACCCCGATCACCCCATTATCGGCCCGCGCCAGATGAAAGGTGATCAAACCGCCACCGCCCCCTTGATGTGCGGCTGCGCGACATAATCGTGCAGCGCAAAATCCTCGAATTCATAGGCGTCGATCGACGGCGGACGGCGCAGGATCTCGAGGCGGGGGAGCGGCCCCGGCGCGCGCGACAGCTGCAGTTCCGCCTGTTCGACATGGTTGGAATAGAGGTGGCAATCGCCCCCGGTCCAGATGAATTCGCCGACCTCCAGATCGCATTGCTGCGCCAGCATATGGGTCAGCAGCGCATAGCTCGCGATATTGAACGGCACGCCCAGAAAGATGTCGGCGCTGCGCTGATAGAGCTGGAGCGACAGCTTGCCGTTGGCGACATGGCACTGGAACAGGCAGTGGCACGGCGCCAGTGCCATCGCGTGCAATTCGCCCGGATTCCACGCCGAAACGATCATGCGGCGTGAGGCGGGGCTGGTCTTCAGCGTCTCGATCAGCTCCTTGATCTGGTCGATATGGCGGCCATCGGGCGCCTCCCAGTCGCGCCACTGCTTGCCATAGACCGGGCCGAGATCGCCATTCTCGTCCGCCCATTCGTCCCAGATGCTGACGCGGCGGTCCTGCAACCACTTCACATTGGTGTCGCCGCGCAGGAACCACAGCAATTCGATGAAGATCGACCGGATGTGCAGCTTCTTGGTGGTCAGCAGAGGAAACCCCTCGGACAGGTCGAAGCGCATCTGGTGGCCGAATACGCTGCGCGTCCCCACGCCGGTCCGGTCATCCTGCACCGCGCCGTCGCGCAGCGCGCGTTCCATCAGGTCGAGATATTGCCGCATGGCCGGAGCCTAGCGGAGCGCTCCGAAGCCGCCAAGCGTGGTCGCACCATTTTGGTGTGAAGTCCCTCCAAGTCGGACCCGGTTGCGCTCGACCCGCCAGCGCCACCGCGCAACCCTGCCACCATGGCCGGCGCGTGGTCCGCATTCTCCCCCGGAAGCTCCCCCGACGCGCTGGCCAGCCGGCTCGCGGCGGATATTGCGGGCGAGCCGCGCGAGGTCGCCGCCTTCGCCTTCTGCGATTCGCACGGCAATGTCATCGGCACGCGCCGGATCGAATCGCGATGCGCCGACTCGGTCGATCTGCCGCTGCGACGAATCGTGGCTGACGCGGTGCTGCTCGATGCCGCCCGCGTGGTGATGGCGCACAACCATCCGGCGGGCGAAGCCTGGCCCAGCCGCGCTGACCGCGATGTCACCGCCCGCCTCGCCCGCGCGCTCGCGGCAGTGGACACCCGGCTGGTTGATCATGTCGTGGTCGGACGCGACGGCGCAACGTGGAGCTTCCGCGCGGCAGGGTGGCTCTAGCGCTTACTCGTCGCCCATCGGCGTGCCGCTCGCCTTCCCGCTGGGGCGGTTGGGACAGGGCTTGATCGCGGACGGCTCGGGGCGCGGCCCTTCGGCCTTGAACATCGCGATATAGCCCCCCGCAGACGGCATGTCGCGGATCGACACCTGGCGATAGCCGACTGCGGCGAATTCGCATTTCAGCAACGCGGGAGGCGTCCCGTGATTCTCCGTTGCGCGGTCGGCATCGACCACCACGACCAGCCCGTCCGGGCGCAGCGAAGGCCGCATCCGCCACAGGAACTCATAGGGTTCCTCGATCTCATGATACATGTGCACCATGAATACACGGTCAAAACTGTTTTCGGGCAGTTTGGGATCGTTGGGCTCGCCCAGCCGCACGCTGACATTGTCGAGCCGGTCGCGCGCCACGCGTTGCGCCAGCGCATCGCGGACTTCGGGGACGATGTCCTGCGCCAGCACCCGGCCCTTGGCCCCGACGCGCGCGGCGAGGCGGACGGTGTAATAGCCTTCGCCTGCGCCGATATCGGCAACGGTCGTGCCGGGGCGAATTTCGGCAAGGTTCATCACCGTATCGGCCTCGTTCAGCCGGTCGCGCGCCTCTTCGGTCGACCAGCGCGACGACACGATCGGTGCAACCGGCCGGTCGGCGGCGGGAAAGCTGAGGTCTTCCCTCGGCTCGGGCTGGGGGCGCGGGCGCGTCTCGTCACACCCGGCGATCAGCAGCGCCGGGATCAGGATCAACGCAGCGCCGGCCAGTCTCAATCGACGTCCTCCACCTCGACCGTTTCGCCGGTCACGCGCTGTGATAGCGCAGCAGCCATGAACGGGTCGAGTGCCCCGTCGAGCACATCCGACGGTGCGGTGGACGTGACCCCGGTGCGCAGGTCCTTCACCAGCTGATAGGGCTGGAGGACGTAGCTGCGGATCTGGTGGCCCCACCCAATTTCGGTCTTGGCGGTATATTCGCCCAGCGCGGCTGCTTCGCGCTTGGCCAATTCGGCCTCGTACAGACGCGCCTTCAGCATGCCCATCGCGGTCGCGCGGTTCTTGTGCTGCGACCGGTCCTGCTGGCTGGCGACAATGATGCCCGATGGCACGTGCGTGATGCGCACCGCCGAATCGGTGGTGTTGACGTGCTGCCCGCCCGCGCCCGACGCGCGATAGGTATCGATCTTCAGGTCGCTCTCGTTGATCTCGATGTCGATCGAATCGTCGATCACCGGATAGACCCATACCGACGAGAAGCTGGTGTGCCGTCGCGCCGAGCTGTCATAGGGCGAGATGCGGACCAGGCGATGCACGCCGCTTTCGGTCTTGGCATAGCCATAGGCGTTCTCGCCCTTGATCAGCAGCGTGGCCGACTTGATCCCCGCCTGTTCGCCGGCGTGATAGTCCATCAGCTCGACCTTGAACCCATGGCGCTCGGCCCAGCGCGTGTACATGCGTTGGAGCATCTCGGCCCAGTCCTGGCTTTCGGTCCCGCCCGCGCCCGAATGGACTTCGAGATAGGTGTCGTTGGCGTCGGCCTCGCCCGACAGCAGCGCCTTGACCTTGTCCTCCTCGGCGCGCGCGGAGAGCGCGGCGAGCGCCTGCGTGCCCTCCACCGCCATCTCTTCGTCGCCCTCCGCCTCGGCCATTTCGATCAGTTCGCTGGTTTCAATGAGTTCGCGCTCGATCGCGCGGGTCGCGGTGATCGACTCGTCGAGGCGACGGCGCTCGCGCATCACGTCCTGCGCCTCCTTGGGCTTGTCCCACAGGGTCGGATCCTCGACGCGCGCGTTCAACTCGTCGAGCCGCCGCAACGCTTTGTCCCAGTCGATGAAGCGGCGCAGTAAGGCGAGCGCGGCGTTGATCTTGTCGGCATGTGCCTGCGCTTCGGCGCGCATCGTAAAAACCTTTCAAGTTAAACCGTCACCCCAGCGAAAGCTGGGGTCTCAAGCCGCAAGCGCGCGGCGTGAGGCTGGAGGCCCCAGCTTTCGCTGGGGCGACGATATAGTGCCGCTAGTAGATTCCGCCCTCGCGTTGCAAGAAGTCGCTGTCGCGCGGCCCTTCCTGGCGCACCGCTTTCTTCTTCACCTCGGCCTTGGGCGCTTCCTCCTCGCCGCGGGTGCGACGACGCGGTTCGCTCTCGGGCTTGAACGCTTCCCAGATCACTGCGCCCTTGGGGTCGGTCCCGGGCCAGGCCCCGAACACGCGCTTGCCGGTGGTGCGGTCGATGCGGACCATGCGGACCCCGGCGGGCGCGGTAAAGGGAAGAACGTCCTCCTTCTCCAGCGCCTTTTGCGCGAATGCCTTGTAGATCGGTGCGGCGATGGTCCCGCCCTGCGCATAGCCGCCCAGATTGGTCGGCGTGTCATAGCCCATATAGAGGCCGGCGATCATCTGTGGCGTGCCGCCGATGAACCACACGTCGCGCGGGCCGGACGAGGTGCCCGTCTTGCCCATGATCGGTCGGCCGAGGTCGCGCAGCACCGTGGCGGTGCCGCGCTGGATCACGCCCTCGGTAATATGGACCATCTGGTAGGCGCTCATCGCGTCGAGCACCTGGCGCGCGCGATTGATCGGGCGCGGCATCGGCTTGCCGTCCCAATCGGGCATGTTGCACCGATCGCAGGGCCGCCAGTTCTCCGGCCACACTACCTTGCCCTGCCGGTTCTGGACGAAGTCGATCAGCGTCGGGTTGAGTGCGCGGCCGTGATTGACCAGGATCGAATAGGCGTTGACCATCCGCATCACCGTCGTCTCGCCCGCGCCCAGCGCATAGGACAGGTACGGCGGATATTTCTGCTGGCTGACGCCCATCCGCTGCATCAGGTCGACGACCTTGTCCATGCCGGTCTGGTTCGCCGCCTGCACGGTCATCAGGTTGCGCGACTGCTCGATGCCCCAGCGCATCGTGCGCGGTCCCGCACCGCGCGTGTTGCCGAAGTTGCGGAAGCATTTCTCGCCCAGCGCCGCGCCCTGCCACACGCAAAACGGGCCATCGACGATGATCGACGCCGGAGTCATCCCGTTTTCCAGCGCGGCCGCATAGACGATCGGCTTGATCGTCGATCCTGGCTGGCGCTGGGCCTGGGTCGCGCGGTTGAACGCCTGCACCGTCGCGTCGAACCCGCCCTGCATTGCCAGGATGCGGCCGGTGCGCGGATCCTCGACCACCATGCCGCCCGAAATCTTGGGAACCGAACGCAGGCCGAACACCCCGCCTTCCGGCGCCACCGCGATCACGTCGCCGGGCTTCAACGCGGCGAAAGCAGTGCCGCCCTTGCCACGTACCGGCATCTGTGCCCCGCCGCGCGGGAGTATGCCGGTCGCGCCATCGCCAAATCCGATCTGGGCGCTGCCGGCGCTCTTGAAATGACGATCGCCGCGCGCCAATCCTCATAATCGAGGTCGATGTTGGTATTGAGCAGCGCGCTGCGCCAATTGTCGCCGCTGATGTCCTGCTCACGCATCGGCCCGGACCAGCCGCGCCCGCGATCATAGCGGATCAGTCCGTCGCGCAGCGCCTTTTGCGCCGCTTTTTGCAGCTCGGGATCGAACGAGGTGCGCACCCAAAGCCCGCCCGAATAGACGCTGTACGGTCCCGACTCCTCATTCTCGCCGAATCGGTCGATCAACTGACGGCGCACTTCCTCGATGAAATAGCCGCCGAGCGGGTCGGTCTTCGGTGTCTTGCGCGGGACGGCACCCAGCGGCGCGGCGACTGCGGCGTCATGCTGCGCCTGATCGATATAGTCGTTTTCGAGCATCTGCCCGAGCACCCAGTTGCGCCGCTCGATCGCGCGCGCCTCATGGCGTTCGGGCATATAGTTGCTCGGCCCCTTGGGGAGGATCGCCAGATAGGCGAATTGGGGGACGGTCAGCTCGCGGACGCTCTTGTCGAAATAGGCATTGGCCGCCGCCTCGACCCCGAACGCATTCCGCCCCAGCGCAATCTGGTTGAGGTAAAGTTCAAGGATCTGCTCCTTGGACAGCGAGCTCTCGATGCGGAACGCCAGGATCGCCTCGCGCGCCTTGCGAACATAGCTCACCTCATTGGTCAGCAGCAGATTCTTTGCCACCTGTTGCGTGATCGTGGAGGTGCCGCGCGGCGTCTCGCCACTGGTCAATCCCTGCCACGCGGCGCGAACAAGCCCGGGATAATCAACGCCGCTGTGCCGGAAAAACGTCTTGTCCTCCGCCGACAGGAACGCGCCGACCATTAGCTTGGGATATTCCTCGAACGACAGTTCGACCCGGCGGTCGCGGGCATAGCTGCGCAGCGGCGTGCCGTCACCCGCGCGGATATTGGTGGGTAGCGGCGGCTCATAGGTCCGCAGCTTGTCGACCGAGGGCAGGTCGCGCAGGAACAGCGCCCAGAGCGCAATTGTCGCGATCCCGGCGAGCAGGGCCAGCCAGGCCAGTACCTTGAACCACCAGGTGCGGCGAATCCGGGCAAAGCGATCGCCGACATCCTCGCGCGTGAATTTGAGCGTGAAATTGGGTTGGGTCTGGTCCGCCATTGCGCGCGGGGTTTAGCAGGATATCGCCGCCTTGCCAGCGGGGGATGCGATGGGGTGAGGGGGGAGTTCTGATTCGGTCGGGCAATCCGAACCGGTCGCGGCACGGGCGCGCTCTCCCACCCGGCCACCCATCGATGATACCTTGTGGGTGGCCGGGTGGGGGAGCGCGCCGGTGCCGCTCGGCACAGCCGACAGCAACTAGCGCGCCGCCATCCGCGTGGCGAAATGGATCGCTACAGCGCGGTCGACGCTCTGCGCCACGCGCCGCCGTCCATCCTCGGTCTTGAGCAACGCGACGTCATTGGCGTTGGAGATATAGCCAGCCTCGAACAGGATCGATGGCATGTCCGGCGCCTTGAGCACCAGCAGCGACGCCATGCGATGCGGGTTCTCCTTGACCGGGATCAGCCCCTGTGCCTCCCGCCCCAGCAGCCGCGCGAACTTGGCCGATGCGTTCATCGTCTCGCGCTGGGTCAGGTCGATCAGGATCGACGACACGTCGCGATTCGTCCCCGCCAGGTCGATGCCGGCGAGGATGTCGGACTTGTTCTCGCGCGCCGCCAGCCGTGCGGCTTCCTTGTCGGATGCCACTTCGGACAGGGTATAGACCGTTGCCCCGCTCGCCCCGGGATGCAGCGCGGCGTCGCAATGGACCGAGATGAACAACGCTGCGCCCAGCGTGCGCGCGATCTCGAACCGGTCGCGGTGGAGCAGATAGCGGTCATCCTCCCGCGTCAGCGCGACGCGCACCCGGCCCGAAGCGACCAGTTCGTCGCGGATCGCCTTGGCGATCTTGAGCGCAAGTTCCTTCTCCTGGATGCCGTCGGCGGAGATCGCGCCTGGATCATGGCCGCCATGACCCGGGTCGATCACCACCAGCGGGCGATCGTCGTCCGCGCCATAGATTCTCGGCATCGCAAAGGGCATCGGCTTCGGCGGCACCGGCACCGATACGCTATAGCTGTGACGGCTCGAAGCGCGCGCGAAACTGAACGGCGGCAGGAAGCTCAGTCGGCCTTCTGCGGCGGCGCGGGCGAAGCGTGCCTCGTCCACCGTGCGCAGCTCCAGCGTCAGTGTCGAACCATCGGCACCGAACTTGCCCTCGGTCACGATTGCCGGGCGGGCAAGGTCGAATACGATGCGCGCGCCGTCGCCCTGCACCGCCTGGCGCACCGCTGCAACGGGACCGCGTGGCTGGTCGGGCGCGGCACCGGGACGCGCACCCATCAGGTCGAGCGCGATCCGGTTCGGACCCGCAAGGACGAAGCTACTGGCACCTGCGACGCGCTCGTCGAATCGGATCACGATCCGGTTCGACTGCATGTCGATGGCACGAATTGTTCCGGCCCAACTCGGCGCGCCGTTTAGAAAGCCGGCGAGGAGGGCAAGAAATAAAGACACCCGGGCGATATGCCGCGCCGGGCTGGGGGGGGTCCAGCCCAAAAGCATGCATTGGTACTCACAAAAATAAGTCTCCCTGACCCGTGCTGGATAATCGGGTGGTCCTTCCGGCACGGTGAAGCGGTGCGGTTAATTCCGGATTCGGCATCTTTTTGCCGACAGGCGGCAATCAATTGCCGCGTGTGCGCCTTGATGATGGCTGGCACGCAAATTGTTGCCGCGCAGGTCCGCCGATGCTAGGCATCCCGGCGACCGAAACCCAATTTGGGTCAATTCGGTATCCATCGCCGGCCCCACTTGGCCCGGTAATTCAGGTTGACGCTGCATGAGGCAATTTCCGTCCATCCCGCATCGCACTGCTCAGGCGGTCGCGCGCGAGGCGGCGGAGGCGGGCACCCACGGGTCCGGCCGTGCCAATGCAGCAGAGGCATCACCAAACCCCTGCGCCCCCATTTTGACGGGGCGCAATCTTGTTCGCGCGCCGCGGCTGACACCCGCCTGGCGCGCCCGGAGACCAAATAATGACCATGCGTATGCTGATCGACGCACGCCACCGGGAGGAAACCCGCGTGGCTGTCGTCAAAGGAAATCGAATCGAGGAGTTTGATTTCGAGAGTGCCGAGCGAAAGCAGCTCAAGGGGAATATCTATCTTGCCAAGGTGACCCGCGTCGAACCGTCGCTTCAGGCGGCGTTCGTCGAATATGGCGGCAATCGTCATGGCTTCCTGGCGTTCAGCGAAATCCACCCCGATTACTACCAGATCCCCAAGGAAGACCGCGACGCGCTGCTGCGCGAAGAGGCCGAGCACGCCGCCGAGGAGGCTGCCCTCCGCGAGGCTGATGACGGCGACGATCACGACCATGAGGACGAGGACGGCGACTTTGAGGTGATCGAGCGCCCGTCCGACGAGGATGAGGATGGTGCCGAAGCCGGCGAGTCCGAAGGCGAGGGCGAAGAGGGCAAGGGTGGCGGTCGCCGCCGCCGTGGACGCAAGGGCAGCGACGATCAGGTCGAGGCGCTGCGCCAGCGCCGCATGAACCTGCGCCGCCGGTACAAGATTCAGGACGTGATCCGTCGGCGCCAGGTGCTGCTGGTTCAGGTCGTCAAGGAAGAGCGCGGCAACAAGGGTGCGGCGCTGACCACCTATCTGTCGCTCGCGGGCCGCTACTGCGTGCTGATGCCCAACACCGCGCATGGCGGCGGGATCAGCCGCAAGATCAGTTCGGCCGCCGATCGCAAGCGCCTGAAGACGATCATGGCGGACCTCAAGCTGCCGCCCTCGATGGGCTGCATCGTCCGCACTGCGGGGCTTCAGCGCACCAAGACCGAGATCAAGCGCGACTTCGACTATCTCGCCCGGCTGTGGGACGAGATCCGCGAAAAGACGCTGCAATCCTCCGCGCCCGCTCTGGTCTATGGCGACAGCGATCTGATGAAGCGCGCGATCCGCGATATCTATAACAAGGACATCGACGAGGTGATCGTCGAGGGCGATGACGGCTATCGCCAGGCCAAGGACTTCATGAAGCTCCTGATGCCGAGCCACGCCAAGAAGGTGAAGCATTACAGCGACGCCGTGCCCTTGTTCCAGCGCGCCGGGGTCGAGGAGCAATTGTCCGCGATGTACCACCCGGTGGTGCAGCTGAAGTCCGGCGGCTACCTCGTCATCAACCCGACCGAGGCTTTGGTGTCGATCGACATCAACTCGGGCCGCTCGACCCGCGAACATTCGATCGAGCAGACCGCAACGGCCACCAACCTCGAAGCCGCGCAGGAAATCGCGCGCCAGCTGCGGTTGCGCGACATGGCCGGTCTCGTCGTGATCGACTTTATCGACATGGACCATTCGTCCAACGTCCGGAAGGTCGAGAAGGCGATGAAGGAGGCGCTCAAGAACGACCGCGCCCGCATCCAGGTCGGTCGCATCTCGGCGTTCGGTCTGATGGAGATGAGCCGCCAGCGGCTGCGCACCGGCGTGCTCGAAGCCAGCACGCGCCAGTGCCCGCATTGCGAGGGCACCGGCCTGGTCCGCACCGCATCGTCGGCGGGCCTGTCCGCGCTGCGCCTGATCGAGGATGAGGCCGCGCGCGGTCGCGGGTCGCACATCACGCTGCGCTGCAGCCAGGAAGCGGCCTTCTACGTCCTCAACAACAAGCGCGCCGACATCGCCGAGATCGAGGATCGCTACGGCGTCCGCGTCGAAATCCTGTCGGACGGCGAACTGGAAGGCGCGCGCATGTCGGTCGAGGCGAGCGGGCCGCCGCCTGCGCACGCGCCGAAGTTCGCGGCCGCGATCCAGGAGATCGAGGACGATTTCGTCGAGGAAATCGACGAAGAGGAAGAAGAGGAGGAAGAGGAGGTCGAGGCGCGCGCCCCGCGTGAACGTCGCGACCGAGGCGAGTCCGAGGGCGATGGACGCAAGCGCCGTCGCCGCCGCCGTGGTCGTCGCGGACGCCGCGAGGATGGCGACGGCCCGCAGGATGCCGAGAGCGAGCGGGATTCCGACGCAGAGGGCGCGGACGAAGCTGGCGAGGGCGAGGATGCGCCTGCTGCCGAAGTTTCGACTGCCGACGAGGCGGGCGAAGGCCGCAAGCGCCGTCGCCGCGGGCGCCGTGGCGGACGTCGCGGCAATGGCGGTGGCGAGGACGGCGTCGGCGAGGCTCGTGACGAAGCCGATGTCGAGGCCGATGCGGTCGTCGATGCGCAGCCCGAGGCCGAACCGGTTGCCGAAGAAGCGCCGGCCAAGCCCAAGCGCAGTCGCCGCAAAAAGGCCGATGCCGCGCCGGTGAGCGAGGCTGCCGAGACCGTCGAGGCCGTTGCTGTTGAAGCTCCGGTCGAGCTTTCGGTCGCCGAGGAGGCTCCTGCCAAGCCGAAGCGCAGCCGCCGCAAGAAGGGCGAAGAGGCTTCGGTCGCCGACGCCGCCCCCGCCGAGGTGGCGGTCGCCGAGGTCGTGGAGGCTCCGGTCGTCGAAGAGGCACCGGCCAAGCCCAAGCGCAGCCGTCGGAAAAAGGCCGACGAAGCCCCTGCCGCCGTAGTGCAGGATCTTGTGCCCGCAGCCGATGATGTGGAGACCGTTCCGGCCGCAGCCGAAGGCGAGCCTGCCGAGGCCGGTGTCGGCGAAGGCGGCGAGGACGGCAGCGCGCCGCGCCGCGGTGGCTGGTGGCAGCGTACCTTCGGGGCCTGATCGCGAATACAGGGGCGGGGGGCGCTGGACGCTCCCGCCCCTTTTCCATCCCCCCTCTTTCATCGCCGGTTCATGCCGCCCCGGCCACCGCATCGCCGATGCGTCCGGTCACGCCGACCGTTGATCGCGGGGAAAAATCCGCCATGATGCCGCCGATGAAGCGCCTTGTATCCCTGTTCGCGCTGCTGCTGTTGTGCGTCACCAGCCCGGCCTATGCCCAATCGATCCTGCGCGATGCGGAGACCGAGGCGTTGCTTGCCGACATGTCGCGCGACATCATCAAGGCGGCGAACCTCTCGCCCGCCAATGTCCGCATCGTCCTGATCAACGACCAGTCGATCAACGCCTTCGTCGCGGGCGGGCAGACGGTCTATCTCCATTCCGGCCTGATCGACGCCGCCAGCAGCGCCAATGAGGTACAGGGCGTGATCGCCCACGAACTCGGCCATATTACCGGCGGACATGTCTCGTTGAGCGACCGGATGGGCAAAGGCGCCACCGGAATCACAATCCTCAGCCTGCTCCTCGGCGCGGCGGCGATGGCGGCGGGCTCTGCAGATGCCGGCATGGGGTTGATGCAGCTTGGCCAGCGCGCGGCGCTTGGCAGCTACCTCGCCTTCAGCCGCGCGCAGGAGGCGACGACCGACGCCGCCGGGGTCAAATATCTGTCGGGCGCGGGCGTCAGCGGCCGCGGCATGCTGGACTTCTTCAAGAAGTTGCAGCAGCAGGAGTATCGCTGGGGACTGAAGCGCGGTAGCGACACCAGCTATGTGATGAGCCACCCGATGTCGGGGGGATCGCATCGCGACGCTGACCGCAGACCTCCAGGCCGATCCGGCGTGGAGCAAGCCCAATGACCCGCAGATCGAGGCGCGGTTCAAGCGCGTTCAGGCCAAGCTGCGTGGCTATGTTGCCGAACCCAAGGACACGCTTCGCCGCTATCCGGCCACCGACACGACGGTCGTCGCGCGCTACGCCCGCGCCTATGCCTATCATCTCGGCGGCTATCCCAGGGAAGCGGCGGGCGAGGCGGCGGCATTGGTCCGCGCCGAGCCGCAAAACCCCTATTTCCTTGAGCTGGAGGGGCAGATACTGCTCGAATCCGGCAAGCCGCGCGATGCGCTCGCGCCGCTGCGCGCGGCGACGACGCAGACCAATTTTCAGCCGCTGATCGCCACCACTTTCGGGCACGCATTGCTCGCAACCGAGGATGCGACGCATCTGGAAGAGGCAGAGCGGGTGCTGCGTCAGGCGGTGGTCCGCGACAAGGAAAACCCCTTCGCCTGGTATCAGCTCGGCATGCTCTATGAGCGCAAGGGCGATAGCGCGCGCGCTGCACTCGCTACGGCCGAACGGGCCAGCATGATGGGCGACTACGGCCGCGCGATTCCCAGCGCGCAGGCGGCGATGGCGGGGCTGCCACAGGGCACCCCTGACTGGATCGCGCGCAGGACATCGTCATGGCGGGCCAGGCGATGATGCAGGACAGGAAGCGCAAGTGATCGAGAAACTGGCGAAAAGCCCGCTGGCGCTGGCCGGCACTTTGGTGCTGTCCGGTGTAGTCGGCGGTCTTGTGGTGATCGGTATGCAGGCGCTCGTCACCGACCAGGCTCCGCGCGACGACAAGGCGATCGGTCAGGTCGTCCGCGATTATGTCCTCGAAAACCCCGAAATCCTGCCCGAGGCGATGAAACGATTGCAGGAGCGCGAGAGCGGCAAGGCGGTCGCCGCCAACCGCGCCGCGATCTTCGACGCCTATGCCGGCGCGTGGGAGGGCAATCCATCGGGCGACGTCACGGTGTCGGTGTGGATGGATTATGCCTGCGGCTATTGCCGTGCCAGCCTGCCGATCATCGCCCGGCTGGTGGCGGAAGACCCCAAGCTGCGCATCGTCTATCGCGAGCTTCCGGTGCTGAGCGAGGGCAGCCGCGTCGCCGCCTATTGGGGTCTTGCCGCCGCCGAGCAGGGCAAGTTCAAGCCGTTCCACACTGCGCTCTATTCGGGCGGGCAATTGAGCCAGGCGTCGATCGCCGCCGCCGCCGCCGCCGCGGGGCTGGACACGGCCCGCGCCCAGCAGTCGATCGGTAGCGACCGGGTCGAGGCGGAGGTCGCGCGCAACCTCGACACCGCCGGCAAGCTCGGCGTCACCGGCACCCCCAGCTGGGTGATCGGCGATCAGGTCATCTCGGGCATGGTGCCGTATGAAGTTCTGAAGCAAGCCGTCGAAGCCGCGCGCAAGCCGGCGAAATAATCGTCCCGCCCTTGTCGGGTTCCGGCTTCGTTCCTAGATGCCCGGCTCCACATGCAGGGGGCCGTGCATGCAGCCTATTCTTTCCGTCCGCGGTGTCAGCAAGACCTATGCTTCCGGGCATCGGGCGCTGGGTGCGGTCGATCTCGACATCAACAAGGGTGAGATTTTCGCGCTGCTCGGCCCGAACGGCGCGGGCAAGACGACGCTGATCAGCATCATCTGCGGCATCGTGACGCCCAGCTCAGGTACGATCACCGTCGGCGGGCACGATACGATTGCGCAGGCGCGCGCTGCGCGGATGATGATCGGGCTGGTGCCGCAGGAATTGTCGGTCGACATGTTCGAAACCGTGCTGGCCACCACGCGCTACAGCCGCCGCCTGTTCGGCCGCCCTGGTCATGACGCCTATATCGAGCAGGTGCTGAAGGACCTGTCGCTATGGGACAAGCGCAACTCCAAGATCATGGAATTGTCGGGCGGGATGAAGCGTCGCGTGCTGATCGCAAAGGCGCTGGCGCATGAGCCGGAAATCCTGTTTCTCGACGAGCCAACCGCTGGTGTCGACGTCGAACTGCGACGTGACATGTGGAAGCTGGTCCACCGGCTGCGCGAACGCGGCACGACGATCATCCTGACCACCCATTATATCGAAGAGGCCGAGGAAATGGCCGACCGGGTGGGGGTGATCAACAAGGGCGAGCTGCTGCTGGTCGAGGACAAGGCGGTGCTGATGAAGAAGCTGGGCAAGCGCGAGATGGACATCGCGCTGGTGGAGCCGATGATGACCGTTCCGGCAGAGCTGAACGAATGGCATTTGACCCTGACCGACGAGGGGACGCGGCTGCGCTACACCTTCGACGCGCAGGCCGAGCGGACCGGCATCCCGTCGCTGCTGCGCAAGCTTGCCGAACTGGGCATCGCGTTCAAGGATCTCGACACGTCGAAATCGAGCCTGGAGGACATCTTCGTCGACCTTGTAGCCGCGAAGCGTGAGGAGGTGGCGGCATGACCGGGTTCAACCATCACGGCGTGTGGGCGATCTATCGCTTCGAGATGGCGCGTGCGCTGCGCACCTTGGGGCAGAGCCTGGTCACGCCAGTGATCACCACCGCGCTCTATTTCGTCGTGTTCGGCGGCGCGATCGGGTCGCGGATGCAGGAGCTCGACGGGGTGTCCTATGGTACGTTTATCGTGCCGGGCCTGATCATGATGAACCTGCTCCAGCTGTCGATCTCCAACGCGTCGATCGGCATCTACTTCCCCAAATTCACCGGCACGGTCTACGAACTGCTCTCCGCCCCGGTCACGGCGATCGAAATGGTGATTGGCTATGTCGGCGCCGCGGCGACCAAGTCGATCGCGATCGGCCTCGTCATCCTGTTCACCGCGATGGTGTTCGTCGACGTGCCGATCGCGCATCCGTTCGTGATGCTGGCGATGCTGGTGCTGACCGCGGTCACCTTTTCGATGCTCGGCTTCATCATCGGAATCTGGGCCAAAGGGTTCGAGCAATTGAGCTTCGTCCCCGCGCTGATCGTCACACCGCTGACCTTCCTCGGCGGCGCCTTCTACACGATCAACATGCTGCCCGAACCGTGGCGCACCATCAGCCTCGCCAACCCGGTCGTCTATCTGGTCAGCGGTTTCCGCTGGGCGTTCTTCGACAAGGGCGATGTCGCGATCGGGGTGAGCCTGGGCTTCACCGCAGCGTTCCTGTTCCTGTGCCTCGGCGTGATCGGCTGGATCTTCAAGACCGGCTGGCGGCTGAAGAACTGACGGGAACCAGCAGCGGCCGCAGCACCAGCGCGTTGAGGTTCAGCAGCGCATGGACAAGCATCGCAAACCATAGCTGGCTGGTGGCGAGGTAGAGGATCGTGAGCGTCACGCCGACCAGCGCCGACGCCGCGACTCCTGCCCAGCCCTGATAGCGATGGGCATAAGCAAACAGCGCGGTAGCGAGCGCCATGCCGAGCAGCGCATCGCCCGAAACCCGGGCTACGAACAGCGGCAGGGCGAGGCGGAAGAACAGCTCCTCGACCACGCCGGCGGTAATGCCCAGCGCGGCGGTCCAGCCGGTTTCGCCGGGGGTGCGGGGAAGCAGGGCGGCGAATTTGCCCGACATCAGCTGGCGTTTGCCCTGCCGCGCGCGCCACCATTGGATGCCAAGCCCGATCACCGCCCCGCACGCAAATCCGGCGAGCACCGCGATCTTGAGATGCAGGACATTGCCCCCAAATCCGGCGATCTGGCGCGCGGGCGGAATCAGCGGCGCAAACTCCGGCGGAAGCACCTCGATGGCATCCCATCTGCTCGCGACCAGCAGCGCCGCCACCGCGCTCGCCCCAAACGCCAACGGCGCGCGGCGCATCCAGCGGCGATAGCTGGCGATCCGGTCGGCGGGCGCGCGCCCGCTGCGATCACCCCGGACGTACCAGATATACGCGCCGACCAGCGCAATCAGCAGCGCGACGTCGAGCGGCGCGACGGACGGGATTGCGCCCATCAACCGATGCGATGCTCGCCCTTGACCCAGCGCACCGTGCCGGAACTGGCGCGCATCACCACGCTCTCGGTGGTCATCTTGTCCTTCTTGCGCTTGACGCCCTCCAGCAGCGACCCGTCGGTCACGCCGGTCGCGGCGAAGATACAGTCGCCCTTGGCCAGTTCCGACAGGTCGTACTGCTTGTCGAGATCGCTGATGCCCCATTTGCGGGCACGGGCACGCTCATCCTCATTGCGGAACAGCAACCGGCCCTTGAACTGGCCGCCGACACAGCGCAGCGCGGCACAGGCCAGTACGCCCTCCGGTGCGCCGCCCTGGCCCATATAGACGTCGATCGTGGTGTCGGGATCGGTGGTCGCGATCACCCCCGCGACGTCGCCGTCGCCGATCAGCACCACGCCGCACCCCAGCGAGCGCAGCTCGGCGATCAGCTTTTCATGGCGCGGACGGTCGAGCACACAGGCGATGATCTCGCGCGGCTCGACGCCCTTGGCCGCAGCGATGGCCTTGATGTTTTCGGTCACCGATTTGTCGAGGTCGATCACCTCGGGCGGATAGCCGGGGCCGACCGCGATCTTGTCCATATAGACGTCGGGGGCGTTGAGCAGATTGCCCTCTTCTGCGATGGCGAGGACGGCAAGACTGTTCGGACCCGCCTTGGCGCAGATGGTGGTTCCTTCCAGCGGATCGAGCGCGATGTCGATCTTTGGCCCCTTGCCGGGGGCCGAGCCAACCTTTTCGCCGATGAACAGCATCGGTGCCTCGTCGCGCTCGCCCTCGCCGATCACCACGGTGCCGTCCATGTACAGTTCGTTGAGTGCGGCGCGCATCGCCTCGACGGCGGCGGCGTCTGCGGCCTTTTCGTCACCGCGTCCGACCAAGGTCGATGCAGCGATGGCAGCGGCTTCGGTCACCCGGACCATTTCTAAGACAAGGACGCGGTCGAGAAGCTGACTGGCGGTCTGCATGGGTTGGGCGGTCCTCTATCTGGCTGTTTCATCGGGGCGATAGGTGCGTGCGCCGGGCTTGTCGATGCCCGCCAACGCTGTCATCGCGACCAAATTCGCATGGGCCGCACGATTGGTAACGCCGGATACCGACTCGTTGACGCAATCCATCTTGCAGTGCAGCACGCGCGCATGGCCAGTGCACCCCCGATCACCAACAATCCCGATGTCCGTTTCCTCGGTCGCGTCCTGGGCGACGTGATCCGCGCCTATGGCGGCGATGCGTTGTTCCGGCGGATCGAATATATCCGGTCGGCGTCGGTCGACCGGCATCGCGGGATCGCGGGCGCGGACTCGATCGACCCGGGCCTCGACAGCCTGAGCCTCGACGAGACGCTCGATTTCGTGCGCAGCTTCATGCTGTTCTCGATGCTCGCCAACCTCGCCGAGGATCGGCAGGGGATCGCCGCCGAGCCGGGCGCCGACATCGAGCATGCCGTGGCCAAGCTCAAGGAACATGGCATCGGCCGCGAGCGGATCGCCGAGCTGCTCGCCGATGCGCTGGTCGCCCCGGTGCTGACCGCGCACCCGACCGAGGTGCGGCGCAAGTCGATGCTCGACCACCGCAACCGCATCGCAGAGCTGATGCGGCTCAAGGATGCGGGCGTCGCCGAAACCCCTGACGGCGATCTGGTCGATGAGGCGATCGTGCGGCAGGTGGCATTGCTGTGGCAGACGCGCGTGCTGCGGTTCGAACGGCTCTATGTCGCCGACGAGATCGAGAATGTGCTGTCCTATCTGCGCGACGTGTTCCTGCCGACCCTGCCCGCGCTCTATGCCCGTTGGGATCGGGCTTTGGGCAGCCGCGTCCCCGCCTTTCTGCGCCCGGGCAACTGGATCGGCGGCGACCGTGACGGCAACCCGTTTGTTACCGCCGATTCGATGCGCCTCACAATGGCGCGCTCGGCGGAGACGGTGCTGGCTTACTATCTCGACTCGGTCCACGCACTCGGGGCCGAGCTGTCGATCTCCAGCCGCCATGCCGAGATCGACGCCGGGGTCGCGGCGCTGGCCGAAGCAAGCGGCGACGATGCCGCGAGCCGCAGCGACGAACCCTATCGCCGCGCGCTCTCGGGCGTCTATGCGCGCCTAGCCGCCACCTATCGCGACCTGACCGGCAAGCCCGCTCCGCGCCCCGGCCCGTTGAGAGGCGAGCGCTATGCCGATCCCGCCGCATTCCGTGCCGATCTGTCGGCCATCGCCAAGGGACTGGCGGCGCATGGCGGTGAGACGCTGGCATCCAGTGGGTCGCTCGGCCGGCTGATCCGCGCGGTCGATATCTTCGGCTTTCACCTCGCCACGCTCGACATGCGTCAGAACAGCGCGGTGCATGAGCGCATGGTCGCGGAATTGCTCAAGGTGGCGGGGGTCGAGGCGGACTATGCCGCGCTCGACGAGGACGCACGCATTGCGCTGCTTCGCCGCGAGCTCGCCAGCCCGCGCCCGCTGACCAGCCGCTATGCCGATTACTCGGACGAGACCGCGTCGGAACTGGCGATCGTCCATGCCGCTGCCGAAGTCCATGCCAGATACGGACGCGCCGCGATTCGCCAATATATCGTGTCGATGGCGCAGTCGGTGTCGGACCTGCTCGAAGTCCATGTCCTGCTCAAGGAAGCCGGACTCTATACTCCCGGCGAGCCGGCACAGGCGCACATCATGGCAGTACCACTGTTCGAGACGATCGGCGATCTCGACGCCGGGCCGGACATCATGCGCGCCTGGTTCGCGCTGCCCGAGGTCGCAGCGATCGCGGGCAAGCGCGGGCATCAGGAAGTGATGATCGGATATTCCGACTCGAACAAGGACGGTGGCTACCTCACCTCGACCTGGGGGCTGAGCAAGGGATCGACCGCGCTGCGCCCGGTGTTCGAGGAGGCGGGAATCGGCATGCAGCTGTTCCACGGCCGCGGCGGCGCGGTCGGGCGCGGCGGGGGATCGTCCTTTGCGGCGATCCAGGCGCAGCCGCCCGGAACGGTTCAGGGCCGCATCCGCATCACCGAACAGGGTGAGGTGATCGCTGCGAAATATGGCACGCGGGAAAGCGCGCAGACCAACCTCGAGGCGATGGCGTCGGCAACCCTGCTCGCCAGTCTCGAGCCGCAGCGTCTGTCGGAGGGCGACGCCGCGCGGTTCGAAGGCGCGATGGAACAGCTCTCGACCACCGCGTTCAAGGCGTATCGCGATCTGGTCTATGGCACCGAGGGCTTCACCACCTTCTTCCGCCAGCTGACCCCGATCGCCGAGATCGCTGGCCTCAAGATCGGCAGCCGCCCGGCGAGCCGCAAGAAGAGCGACGCGATCGAGGATCTGCGCGCGATCCCCTGGGTGTTCAGCTGGGCACAGGCGCGCGTCATGCTGCCAGGCTGGTATGGCGTCGGTCAGGCGCTCGCGGCGTTCCCCGACCGGGGGCTGCTGCGCGAGATGGCGGCGGGCTGGCCGCTCTTCGCCTCGACGCTGGCGAATATGGAAATGGTGCTCGCCAAGTCCGACATGGGCATCGCCGGGCGCTATGCGGCTTTGGTCGAGGATCGCGCGCTCGCCGATACGATCTTCGGACGCATCCGCGAGGATTGGCAGCGCACGCATGACCAGCTGCTCGAAGTGACGCGCCAGACGCGGTTGCTGGAGAAGCACCCCGCGCTCGAAACCTCGATCAAGCTGCGCCTGCCCTATATCGAGCCGCTCAACCTGCTCCAGGTCGAACTGCTCAAGCGCCACCGCGCGGGTGAGACCGACCCCAAGATCGAGCAGGGCATTTTGCTGTCGATCAACGCCATCGCGACCGCGCTGCGCAATTCGGGCTGATCAGATCTCCCCGGAACGGGGAGGGGGACCAGCCGAAGGCTGGTGGAGGGGCCCGAGGCATCGGAATCGCTTGCCTCGGGCCCCTCCGTCAGCGCTGCGCGCTGCCACCTCCCCGTTCCGGGGAGGACTTAGGTCTCCAGAAACGGCGCGGCGATTTCCGGCCGCACCCGTACCAGCCGTCCGGTGGCGCGGTCGAGCATCGCCCAGGTCGACACCGCCTCCACCTTCACCCTGCCATCGGTGCCGGTGAAGCGCATATGGCGGTCGAAGCGCGCGCCCTTGGGCGGATCGGGGACCCAGGTTTCGCCGACCACCGTCTCGCCCGCATTCACATTGCCGCGATAGTCGATCTCGTGCCGGGTCACGACCCAGACATAGGCGTCGCGATGCTCGGGCGGGGCTACCGCAGCCCAGTGTGACACCGCCACATCCTGAATCCAGCGGACCCAGACTGCGTTGTTGACATGGCCCAGCTCGTCAATGTCGTCGGGCTGGGCCGTGATGCTCTTCGTAAAGCGCGTCATGACTTGACGTTAACGGCAACCTTGCTGCGCTGCAAACAGGACTTGGCGTCAGTCGAACTTCATCCGCTCATGGCCGACAAAGCCGAGCTTGGTGACGCCCGCATGCTTGATCACCGCGAGGATGGCGTCGAAGCGTTCATAGCGCGCCGCTTCGTCGGTCTTGATCAGCAACGCGGTGTCGGCACCGACTCCGGATTTGAGCAGCACGGGGAGCTGGGCATCGGTGATCTCGCGCGCCGTCCCAGAACAGCGATCCATCGGCGGCGATGTCGAGGCGGTTGGGCAGGGATGGCTGAGCCTGCGTCTCCCCCTGCGGCAGGTCGACCGGAACCTTGTGCGTCATGCTCGGGATGGTGACGATCAGCATGATGAGCAGGACCAGCATCACGTCGATCAGCGGGGTGATGTTGAGCGCGCTGAACGGCTCGGCGTCGTCGCGGCTGCGATAGGCAAGTGCACGGGGCATCGATACCTCCTCTCGTTAAGAGATGATGTATCATGCCATAATTGGAACGGCGTGCAAGCCGTTAACAGCTCTCATATTTCCAGTGGCGCTTCTTGCCCTCGCGGATCCAGCCAATCGCTTCGGCGACGCGCCTGTCGCGCGTTGCGTCGCGCTTCGCGTCGGCGATCCAGTCGCAATAGTCGCGGCGCGCGCCGGGCGGAAAGGCATCGAACTTCGCTGCCGCCTCGGGATCGCGGGCGAGTGCTTCGGAGAGCGCGGGCGGTACCTCTGCCTCGGGCTTGGCTTCCTTTGCCGTGCGTTTGGGAATTGCGCCCGACTCGATCAGCGCCACCGCCTCGCGCACCTGGGCTTCCATTACGGCGGCGTCGGGCAGGTCGGCGAGCGAGGCGATCCGGCCGAACTGGCCCATCGCTTCGCCTTCCTTGCCCGTTTCCATCGCGTCGCGATACCAGAAGCCAAAGCTCGCATGCGCCTTGAACGCGGCCATATGCGCAAGCGGGCGGCCTTCATGGCTGAACGCGGGCATGCTCCACTTGATGCCTTCCTCGACATCGGGGCAGGCGGCGTGGACGCGATCGCGCAACCAGATCAGGATCGGCTGCGCGAATGCGGCCTGTTTGTCGATGTAGGCGTCGATCCGCGGGTCTCTGGTCATGCGCGGCTCCTCCCGCCGCCATGCTCCGCCCGCGCCGGTCGCGAGTCAATCGGATGGTGGTCAGGGAACGATCGAGTCGTCGTCCTCGTCGTCGGCCGCCTCGCCAGTCTCAGGGTCGTCGGCGAGTTCCATGACTTCGTCCTCCGGATCGTCAGCGTCGATGTCCTGACCCAGATCGGGGTCGAGATCGGTCACCAACAGACCGTCCCCCGGCCCGCCAACCGTCGCCTCCAAGATCTCGGCGCGCTGGCTCTCGTCATAGCCGTCCTCGTCATAGCCGTCGTCGCCCGTTCCATGTCCGGGCACCTGGTGACCACCCATCGCCATCTCCTTGCATCCATCCTGAAGACGCGAACGGCGGGCGGGCGCGGCTGGTTCCGCGATGTGCGACGAGCGGCTTCAGTTGCGGCGAAACAACTTGCCGCGCTCGGTCACGAAGACAATGGCCAGCGCCGTCAGGCCGAGCGTGGTGAAGCCAATATACAGCGGAACTGTCGATCCGTCGAATGCCTGGCCGATTACCGCGCCTAGCACCGCTGCACCCAGGGTCGCGATGAACCCCTGAAGGCTCGACGCACGTCCGGCGATCTCGCCCATATTTTCCATCGCCATGGCGGAGAAGTTCGAATTGGCGAGCCCCATCGCCGCCATCATCGGCGCCTGGAGGACGATAAACGTCACCAGCGTCTCGCCATAAAGCAGGATGATCGCGAGGTGGATCGCAGCGAGGAGAGTCGTGACGACGATCGCGAGGTGCGACAGGAACCGCATCCCGAATCGCATCACCAGCCGCGAATTGGCGAATGCGCTTGCCGCCATCAGCCCGGCGATCGATGCGAACACGACGGTGAGCAGCTCGGGCCGCTTGAACACGTCGTAAACGATCTGCTGGATCGATCCGATGAATGCGAAAAAGCAGCCGGAGATCGCGGCTGTGGCAAAGGTGTATCCCACCGCCCACCGGTCCCGAAACATGATGCGATAGCCGCGCCAGATCTCCTTGAGGTCGAGCCGATTCACCGACTGCGGGTCCAGCGTCTCGGGCATCCGCCACAGGAACCAGCCCAGCACCAGCGCCGAAACAATGCCGATCCCGCCAAAGATCAGCCGCCACGACCCGAAGATCATCACCATCAGCTGGCCCCAGGCCGGGGCCAGCACCGGCACGATCATGAAGGTCATGAACGCAAGGCTCATCACCCGCGCCATTGCCCGCCCCTGAAAACAGTCGCGGACCAGTGCCACGGTGACGACGCGCCCCGCTGCGACCGCAGCCCCGCTCGCGGCTCGCGCGATCAGCAGCAATTCGAAGCTGCCCGCCACTGCGGCGACCAGATTGGTGACGACATAGAATGCCAGCGCGATGCCGATCACGGGCTTTCGCCCGAAGCGATCGGCGAGCGGGCCGTGGATCAATTGCGCCACCGAGAAGCCCAGCATGAAGGCGGTGATCACATATTGGCGGTGATTCGGCTCGCTTACCCCAAGCTGGTCGGCGATGGCGGGCAAGGCGGGGAGCATCGCATCGATCCCCAGCGCGGTCAGCGCCATGATCGACGCGATCAGCGCCACGAACTCGCCCATCGGGATGGGCGACCGGTTTTCCGGAGCGGCGGTTTCGAGGTGGGGCGTACGCGCGTCCATGCGGCTGCCCATGCCGCATCGCAATCAGCACGTCACCCCCGCCATTTGACGCGCTCGCAAAACCACGATAGTGTATTGCTCAAATAACACGCTTGGAGACTGCGATGAAATCGATCTGGCTGACGCTTCCGCTCGCGGCGACTCTCGCCGCCTGTGGCGGAGAGGGCGAGGGGACCAGCATCTCGATCCAGGGCGACAATGGTTCGGTCACCGCCCAGGCCGACAAGGACGGCAAGGTGTCGGTCAAGGCACCCGGCTTCGAAGGATCGATCAAACTGCCCAAATTCACCATCGGCGCGGAGAATTTCGAGGTCGATGGGGTCAAGCTCTATCCCGGCGCGACGATCGCCAGCTTGAATGTCGACGACCGTCAGGACAACGGGAATGGCGGGGTAAAGGTCACGTTCGACGCCCCCGCCGAAGCGGCACGCGTACGCGACTGGTTCCGCGAGCAGATGGAAGGGGCGGGCTTTACCGTCACTGGCAATCGCGACGAACTGACCGGCAAGACCAAATCCGGCAGCCCCTATACGCTCAAGATCGACGGGGCGGGCGACGCCAAGAGCCGCGGGACGCTTACGGTCTCGGGGAACTGATCTTCCAACCCGCCGTCCGTGCGTAGGCGGACGGCGCAGCGGGAGGGGCGCACGGCACCCGCGCCCCTCCCGCGCTTTCATATCCGGGATTTCCCGCCCCTGTTCGATCGTCACCAAGGCGACTATCTGAGGGAGATTCGTTTCCCGGAGTCGCTTTGAAATGCCCGATACCGTTCTCGCCCAGGTTCCGCTCGTCAGCCTCGCCGATCAGGCAAGCGACCCAGAGGGCTTCGCTGCCGCGCTGGGCGGGTCGTTCGAGCGGTTCGGCTTTGCGATGGTTGCCGACCACGGCATCCCACAGGATCTGGTCGACCGCGCCTGGGCAATGACCAAGGCATTTTTCGACCTGCCCGAAGATGTGAAGCGCAGCTATTTCATCGCGGGCGGCGGCGGTGCGCGCGGCTATACCCCGTTCAAGACCGAGATCGCCAAGGGCGCGACCCATGTCGACCTCAAGGAATTCTGGCATGTCGGGCGCGAGCTGGCGGCGGGGCATCGCTTCAGCGATCTGATGGCGGCCAATGTCTGGCCCGACCAGCCCGAGGGATTCCGCGAGACCTTTATCGAGTTGTTCGCCGCGTTCGACGCGGCCGGCGACAAATTGCTGTCGGCGATCGCCGTTCATCTCGGCCTCGCGCCCGACTGGTTCGACCATGCGGTGAAGGACGGCAATTCGGTGCTGCGCCTGCTCCATTATCCGCCGGTGACCGAGGATGCGCCGAACGTGCGCGCCGGCGCGCATGAGGACATCAACCTCATCACCCTGTTGCTCGGCGCCGAAGAGGCGGGGCTCGAACTGCTCGAAAAAGATGGCGAATGGCTGCCGGTCAAGCCGCCCGAGGGCGCGCTGGTGGTCAATGTCGGCGACATGCTCCAGCGGCTGACCAACCATGTCCTGCCCTCGACCACCCATCGCGTGGTGAACCCGCCGGTCGAGCGGCGCGGCCATTCGCGCTATTCGATGCCCTTCTTCCTCCACCCCGCACCCGATTTCCTGATCAAGGCGCTGCCCCAGACCGTGACGGCCGAGAACCCGGAGCGCGAGCCGCCGATCACCGCGCACGACTATCTGGCGGAGCGGCTGGCCGAGATCGGGCTGACCAAGAAGTAGGCACCGCTCGCGGTTTGTCTCACTCGGCAATCCATGGTACCTCCGGCTACCCAAAACGGTCGGAGCGTGCCCATGCGTATGTTGCTTTCCGTAACCCTGATCGCCCTTGCAGCTCCGTCGGTGTCTGCGCAGAGCGCCGATGCGATGATGCCGCACCCTGGACAATATATGGAACCGCTGGGATCGGACTGGTCGCAGCGCTCTGCCGAGAAGACCGCCGACAAGTTCGGCCAGTGCGTTGTGCGGCGTGAGCCGGTCGCTGCGGCTGCGTTCATCGACCGTGCGCTGGCCGAACGGGCAATCCCCGCCAAGCCGGCGGCACTCCAGGCTGCGGTTCAGGCGTGCATGCCCCGGCGCGTGTGGGCCGAGACGGCGCAGTATGTTCTGCGTGAGCAGGACACCGCGATTTTCCGCGCCGTGCGGAACAGCCGGAATAGGCACGCCGCAAACTAAGGTTGTGTTCCCAATCGGGCGCTGATCCAGTAACGCGCTGCTCCTGAACTGGAGTAGCCGATGACCGAACCGTTGCGCGTCGCCCTTGCCGGACTTGGAACCGTTGGCGCGGGCGTCATTCGCCTGATCGATGCCAATGCCGATCTGATCGCGCGGCGTGCGGGGCGGCCGATCGAGATCGTCGCGGTCTCTGCGCGCGACCGGACCAAGGATCGCGGCGTCGACATCACGCGCTTCGACTGGGTCGACGACATGCGCGAGCTGGCGCAGCATCCGCGCGCGGACGTCGTTGTCGAACTGATCGGCGGGTCCGACGGCCCGGCACTCGCGCTCGCCCGCGCGACGCTGGCGGCGGGCAAGGGGCTGGTCACCGCGAACAAGGCGATGATCGCGCATCACGGGCTGGAGCTGGCAAAGGTCGCCGAACAGGCCGACACGCCGATGAAGTTCGAGGCAGCGGTCGCGGGTGGCGTGCCCGTCATCAAGGGGCTGCGCGAGGGCGCGGCGGCGAACGTGATCGACCGCGTCTATGGCATCCTCAACGGCACCTGCAATTTCATCCTGTCGAAGATGGAGGCGGAGGGGCGCGATTTCGCCGAAGTGCTGGCCGAGGCGCAGGCCAAGGGTTTTGCCGAGGCGGACCCGAGCTTCGACATCGACGGCGTCGATGCCGCGCACAAATTGTCGATCCTCGCCAGTCTCGCCTTCGGCACCCAGCCGGCGTTCGGCGATGTCGCGATCCATGGCATCCGCAACCTGATTGCCGCCGACATCGCCGAGGCGGCGGCGCTCGGCTATCGCGTACGCCTGCTCGGTATCGCCGACCTGAATGGCGACGGGCTGTTCCAGCGCGTCCACCCGCACCTTGTCCCGCTCGCCCATCCGCTCGCGCATGTCACGGGCGCGACCAATGCCGTGGTGGCGGAGGGCAATTTTGTCGGTCGTCTACTTTTTCAAGGCGCAGGTGCAGGCGACGGTCCGACCGCAAGCGCAGTCGTCGCCGACTTGATCGACATCGCCCGAACCGAATTCGGCCCCCCCTATGCAATGCCCGCCGCCAGCCTGGCCAAAGAACCCGCCGCGCCGAGCGGGGAGCGGCGGGGCCGCGCCTATCTGCGTTTCACCGTCCCCGACAAGGTCGGCGTGCTGGCCGAGATCGCGGCGGCGATGCGCGACGCGGGCGTGTCGATCGAATCGCTGATTCAGCGCGGCGCGATGGCCGACGGCAGCGTCCTGCTCGCGATCGTGACGCACGAAGGGCCCGAACGCTGCGTCGCCCAGGCGCTCGAAAAGCTGCGTGGCTCGCAGAGCCTCGCGGGCGAGCCGATGTGGATGCACATCCTCGGCGAGTGAGGGCGGCTTAGGGCGCCGGTTCGCGCTTGCGCACCACCTTGCCGTCAAAGCCCATGGAGGCCGTCACGCCGACCATTCCGCCGCATTGCGTCAGGAAAGGACCGGATACGCCGCACTGGAACATGGTGTCCTCCAGCACCCGTTCGGTCTCTGCCGGGCGGTTGTCGATCGCGCGCGCGGTGACGAAGGGGACGCGGTATTTCTTGTCCGCCTCGCGCGCGGCGCAGATCGTCACCTCGTCGGGATCGGCGGTCTTCTCGCACGGGATCACCGCGCGCGTCTTTTCGCGATAGCTGCGCAGCGGATCATCAGCGGCACCGGACTGAAATGCGAGGGCAAGCAGCAACAGGGGCATGGCGTCGGACCTCCCGCGCGGAGGCTAACATGATGCTCAGGTCTGCGAAATGGGATTCAGTCGGCGGCGGGGGAGGGCGCGGCGTCGCTCGCCAGCGCGATCTCGACATGGGCGCGGCCCCGGCGGACAATGCCCAGTTCGCGCGCGGCGGCTTCGGACAGGTCGAGAATGCGGCCCTTGTGGAACGGCCCGCGGTCATTGACGCGGACGATGACGCTGCGCCCGGTCGAGGGATCGGTAACGCGCAGCTTCGTACCGAACGGCAGGCTGCGGTGCGCGGCGGTCATGCCGTCGGGGTCGAACCGCTCGCCGCTGGCGGTACGGTTGCCGGCATGGGCGTCGCCATAATAACTCGCCATGCCGCTCGCCAGAACGGCCGATGCGCTGGAAGCGGGGGCGGTCGGAGCGGCATCCCGCGCCGCGACAGGCGCGGCGGCGATCAGCAATGCGACAGCGATGATGTCCCGCATGGTCCCCGGCCCCTTTCGGTCCGGGGGTGAAACAGAGACGGCGCCGGACGGCAATCCGTCCAGCGCCGCGCTGTTTGGATTCTGCGATCAGACGTCGAGATTGGCGACGCTGAGCGCGTTTTCCTGGATGAATTCGCGGCGCGGTTCGACGACATCGCCCATCAGGCGGGTGAAGATCTCGTCCGCGACATCGGCCTGATCGACCTGCACAACGAGCATCGAGCGGTTGGCCGGATCGAGCGTGGTTTCCCACAGCTGTTCGGCGTTCATCTCGCCCAGTCCCTTGTAGCGCTGGATCGACAGGCCCTTGCGGCCGGAAGCGAGGATCGCGTCGAGCAGCTCGCTCGGGCGCGCGACGAGGGTCTCGCCCTTTGCGGCGGCGACGGGGAGTTCCTCTTCGCCTTCCGCAACCGGTGCCGCTTCTTCAGCCTGCGCCACCTTCGCGGAGACCAGCTTGGCGATCTGCGCATAGCTGTCGGCCTGTTCGGCGGCGAGCGCGTGGAGCTTGCGCCCTTCGGCCGAGGTCAGGAACGCGGCTTCGATGATGTGGTGATCGGTCACGCCGCGCCACCAGCGCTCGAAATGGAAGCCGCCATCCTCGGTCACCCGCGCGGTCCAGCGCGCATCGCTGTCGGTGAGGTCGAGCCGCTGCGTCACCGCCGCCAGCCGCTCGCCGCGCTGCTCGCGGGTCGCTTCGGGATCAAGCGCGCGGCCCAGTGCCAGCGCCTCGATGATCGAGGAATCGTAGCGGCGGGGGACATAACGCATCAGCGTCTTCATGCGACGCGCATGGTCGACAAGGCCCGCCAGGTCTTCGCCGAAGCGCGGTCCGTCGGCGGTTTCCAGCCGGTTGCCCGCGACCCCCGCCTCGACGAGGTAATCGTCGAGCGCGGCATCGTCCTTCAGATACACTTCCGACCGGCCCTTTGTCGCCTTGTACAGCGGCGGCTGGGCGATGAAGAGGTGCCCGTTTTCGATGATCTCGGGCATCTGGCGGTAGAAGAAGGTGAGCAGCAAAGTGCGGATATGCGCGCCGTCCACGTCGGCGTCGGTCATGATGACGATTTTGTGATAGCGCAGCTTTTCGAGGTTGAAGTCGTCGCGCCCGATGCCGGTGCCCATCGCCTGGATCAGCGTGCCGATTTCCTTGGACGACAGCATCCGGTCGAAACGCGCGCGCTCGACGTTGAGGATCTTGCCGCGCAGCGGGAGGATCGCCTGGAAATGGCGGTCGCGGCCCTGCTTCGCCGAGCCGCCGGCCGAGTCACCCTCGACCAGGAACAGTTCGGACTTGGCCGGATCGCGCTCCTGACAATCGGCGAGCTTGCCGGGGAGCGAGGCGATATCCATCACGCCCTTGCGCCGGGTCAGCTCGCGCGCCTTCTTCGCGGCCTCGCGTGCAGCGGCGGCGTCGATCACCTTCTGGATGATCGCACGGGCGAGCGCGGGATTTTCCTCCAGCCAGTCGGACATCTTGTCGGCCATCAGCGCTTCGAGCGGCTGGCGGACTTCCGACGACACCAGCTTGTCCTTGGTCTGGCTGCTGAACTTGGGATCGGGCAGCTTGACCGAGACGATCGCGGTAAGCCCCTCGCGCATGTCGTCGCCGGTCAGCGTGACCTTCTCCTTTTTGAGGAGGCCTGACTTGTCGGCATAATTGTTGATGGTGCGGGTCAGCGCCGCGCGGAACGCGGCGAGGTGGGTGCCGCCGTCACGCTGGGGGATGTTGTTGGTGAAGCAGAGGACGTTTTCGTAATAGCTGTCGTTCCACTCCAGCGCGACGTCGATGCCGATATCGTCGCGCTGCCCGTTGACCGAGATCGGTTCGGGGAAGAGCGGCGACTTGTTGCGGTCGAGCCACTCCACGAATGCGGCGATCCCGCCTTCGTAAAAGAGTTCGACTTCCTTGACCTCTTCATGACGCGCGTCGCGCAGGAACAGGCGCACGCCCGAGTTCAGGAACGCTAGCTCGCGATAGCGATGCTCGAGCTTGTCGAAATCATATTCGATCTGGTTCTTGAACGTGCCGCCATCGCCCGGCGTCTTTTCGGTCGAGGCGAGGAAGGTCACGCGCGTGCCCTTCTTGCCGTTCGCCGGGCCGATCACCTTGAGCGGGGCGACGGCATCGCCATAGGCAAAGCGCATGTAATGCTCTTCGCCATCGCGCCAGATGTTGAGATCGAGCCATTCGGACAGCGCGTTGACCACCGACACGCCGACGCCGTGCAGACCGCCGGAGACCTTGTAAGCGTTGTCGTCCGACGTGTTTTCGAACTTACCGCCGGCGTGGAGCTGGGTCATGATGACCTCGGCCGCCGATACGCCTTCTTCGGAGTGGATGCCGGTCGGGATGCCGCGGCCATTGTCCTCGACCGAAACCGAACCATCGGCGTTCAGCTGGATGATGATCTTGTCGCAATGCCCGGCCAGAGCTTCGTCGATCGCGTTGTCGCTGACCTCGAACACCATGTGGTGCAGGCCCGATCCGTCATCGGTGTCGCCGATATACATGCCGGGCCGCTTGCGCACCGCGTCGAGGCCCTTGAGGACCTTGATGCTGTCGGCGCCGTAGGCGTTGGAGTTGGGAGCGGAATCGGTGGTGTTGTTGTCGTCTGATGCCATGCCCAGCATATAGGGTCCGCAGTCACAAAACGGAAGCGAAATGGGCCTTAAGCGGGGTGGATCGCGCCGTCCCGAACGCTGAGCCGGGTGGCGGCTCCTGCCTCGGCGAATAGCTCAGGTTCGGTGCCCGTCATCCACACCTGACCGCGTCCCGCGAGACGCTCAAACAGCGCCGCTCGACGCGGGGGGTCGAGATGCGCAGCAACCTCGTCGAGTAGCAGGATCGGCGCGCGCTGGGTCCGATCGGCGACCAGTTCGGCATGGGCGAGGATGATGGCGAGCAGCAGCGCCTTTTGCTCGCCGGTCGAACAGAGATGCGCGGCCTGGCCCTTGCCGAGATGCGTGACCGCAAGATCCTGACGATGCGGGCCGATCAGCGTGCGCGCGGCGGCGGCGTCGCGGGAGCGGCCGACTCGCAGGCGCGCGGCGAGGTCGGTCGCATCGTCACCCTCGATGGCAAGGCCCGCGCGGGCGAACGGCCCTTCGGGTTGCGCGATGAGACGATCGGAGAGCTGGGCAACGGTGGTGCGGCGCGCCGCGTCGATTGCCGCGCCATGCTCGGCCATGCGCGCCTCCAGCGCAGTCAGCCAGTCGGGATCGGCGGGCTCCTCTGCCCCCAGCAGCCGGTTGCGCTCGCGCATCGCGGCTTCGTAGCGGGCGCTGTGATGCGCGTGGCCCGGCGCTAGCGCGAGGGCGAGTCGGTCGAGGAAGCGCCGCCGCTCGCTTGCCGGTTCGGCGAACAGCCGGTCCATCGCGGGCGTGAGCCACAGCACGGTCAGCCACTCGCCGAGCGACGTTGCTGCGGCGGTCGCGCCGTTGACGCGGACGATGCGGCGCTCGGGCGAGGCGGCTTGAGTGCCGGTCCCGATCTCGACCTCACCATCGAGCTGCGCGGCCACCCCGAACCCGCCGCTGCCGCCCTGTCGCGCCATTTCGGCCAATGGCGCGCGGCGCAGGCCGCGACCGGGGGCGAGGAGTGACACGGCCTCCAGCACATTGGTCTTACCCGCGCCGTTGTCGCCAGCCAGCACGGTGAACCCAGCACCTGGGGTCAGGATCGTGTCACGATGATTGCGGAAATCGGTGAGGACGAGGCGGGTGAGGGCCATCAGAGTGCCCTAGCCATTCCCGAGAGCGTGCGATAGCGCCGACGGTCTGGCCGCGCGTCAGATTCCCTGCACGCCCTTGTCGCGCAGTTCGGCCTGTGCCGCGCGGTACAGGACCGGGTCACCGATGTTAAGCCGCGCTCGCACCGCGTCGAGCGGTTCGGCGAGCAGCACCTCATAATCCTCGCCCGACAACCAGTGCGCGGCCTTGCCGTGGCGATAGCCTTCGCGCACCGCCTTGGCGAAGCTGCGCGATCCGGTGACGCGCAGGCTCTTGAGCGCCGCACCGAGCGCGATGAACGCCCAGCCGAGCCCGCGGGTCTGGGCATAAGAGAAGGCGACGAGGCACGCCTCGCCCAATGGCTCGTCCGCCTGATAACCGGTGATGACATGCCAGATGTCATGGATGTCGCGCTCGCGCCGACCATACCAGGCGTGGGGATGCTCGATCCCGCGCTCGACATCGGCATCGGCATAGCTGACATCGGCCAGCCCCTGCGCCGAATAGCCGGTACGGTCGAGAAACGCGCGATAGGCTGCACCGACGCTGCCCTCGGGCAGCGAATCGAGCCAGGCCCGGTCGGAGAATTTCTCCGCCAGCTCGGTGCGGCGATAGGCGATGCGCCCGCCATTCGGCGTGGTCAGCAGCTTGCGATAATTCTTGCCCACCGTGTCGCCGTTGAGCGCACGCATGATGCGGAACACCTGCACGGTGTCGTCGCCATTGGAAAGCAGGCGGCGCAATGCGGTGAGCGCCGTTCCCCATTCGCGCTTGCGGGGCTTGCTCCAGTCGATTGCCTGCGTTGCCATATCCGACCGTCCTTACTGACAGTCGTGTAAATAAGTGATTAGCGCGGGCGACGCAAGAGGGTGCGATTACACCCGCATCGGCATCAGCACATAGAGCGCGGGCGACTTGTCATTCTCGCGGATCAGCGTCGGCGCGGCGGCGTCGGCGAGGTGGACTTCGACCAGGTCGCTCTCGATTTGGCCGAGAATGTCCATCAGATAGCGTGAGTTGAAGCCGATCTCGAACGGCTGGGCTGCATATTCGCCGGGGACGTCTTCGGCCGCGGTGCCGTTGTCGGGGCTGGTCACCGACAAAGTAATCCGGTCGCGGTCGAGCGCCATCTTCACCGCGCGGGTCTTTTCCGTCGCGATGGTCGAGACGCGATCGACGCCCTGCATGAAGCTGCGCGGGTCGATCTTGAGAATCTTGTCGTTTCCGGTCGGGATGACGCGGCTGTAATCGGGGAAGGTGCCGTCGATCAGCTTCGACGTCAGGATCGCGGCGCCCAGGTCGAAGCGGATCTTCGATCCCGACAGCGACACGCCGACCGACCCGTCGACTTCGTCGAGCAGCTTGCGCAGCTCGGCCACGCACTTACGCGGCACGATCACGTCGGGCATCGCCTCGGCCCCCTCGGGGCGCGGCACGGTGACGCGGGCGAGACGGTGGCCGTCGGTCGCGGCGGCCTTCAGCATGTCGTCGGCGACGTGGAGGAAGATGCCGTTGAGATAGTAGCGCGTCTCTTCGGTCGAGATCGCGAATCGGGTCTTGTCGATGATCTGCTTGAGCGTTTCGGCCGGCAGCTCGAACACGGTGGGCAATTCGCCCTCCGCGATCACCGGGAAATCGTCGCGCGGCAGCGTGCCGAGTTCGAACTTGGCGCGGCCGGCATTGACCTTGATCTTGCCCTCCGCTGCGGTGAGTTCGACCTGCGACCCTTCGGGCAGCTTGCGCGCGATGTCGAACAAAGTGTGCGCGGGGACGGTGATTGCGCCGGCCTGATCCACCGCGGCAGGAACCGTTTCGTCGATCTGCAGGTCGAGATCGGTCGCCATCAGGCGGAGCGATCCGTCGAGCGATGCCTCGATCAGCACGTTGGATAGGATCGGAATGGTATTGCGCCGCTCGACCACCGATTGGACGTGGCTGAGGCCCCTGAGGAGCGTGGCGCGTTCGATCGTCGCTTTCATGTGTATTCCAAACCCCCGGGCGGCCGCCCAAATTCAACTGACGGCGCGTGGATTGCCGTCGGAAGTTCGAGATATCCTTAACGTGAAAAAGGGCTGGAGCAAGCCGCTCCAGCCCTTCGCGTCATTCATTTGTGGATGGCGGGCCGCTCAGAAACGGAAGCCAACGCCCACCGCGACCTGATGCCGATCGGTATCGATGTCGAAATCCTCGGTGATCGCGCCATTGTCATATTCGAAATTCGCCTTCGAATAGTTGGAATAGCGATATTCGAGCTTGGCATAGGTGTTGGTCCCGATCGCCTTCTCGACGCCAGCACCGATCCGCCAGCCGTCCAGCTCGAAATTCTCGCGCAGCTCGGTCGTGCCGTCGGTGGCGAGTACGTTCAGCCGTGCATTGGTGTAACCGCCCTTGGCATAGATCAGCGTGCTCGGCGAGGCGAGGACGCCGGCGCGCAGGCCGACATAGATATCCCGACCGGTGCCGACTTCGCCAAAGCCGAAGAAATTGGGGTCGGTCGACCGCGCCTCGACCTTACCGGTCGGATCGGACAGCTCCGCCTCGACGCCGACCACTGCGCCGCCGACGCCGATGTCGTAGCCCAG